>LSTF01000090.1 GCA_001644455.1 Betaproteobacteria bacterium SCGC AG-212-J23 | reverse complement strand
GCCAGCAGGGCACCGGGCAGAAGATGCTCGCGCACGTCATCGCGCAGGCGCGGGCCGAGGGCGTGCTGCGCATCACGCTGCTCACGGACATGCAGAACGAGAGCGCGCAGGCGCTGTACAGGCGGGCGGGCTTCGTCGGCTCGCCGATGCGGCCGATGCGGCTCAAGCTCACGAAAGGAAAGAGTTGAAGCGGTTGCTGGTCCTGACGGTGCTGTGCCTTGCCCTTCCCGTAATGGCGGCGGACAAGCCTGATCCGCTGCTGAAACGCGGCCGCTACGTCGTCGAGATGGGCGCCTGCAACACCTGCCACACGGCGCTTTACGGAATGCTCGGCGGCAAGATTCCCGAGGCGGACTGGCTGACCGGCGACAAGGTCGGCTGGCGCGGCATTTGGGGAACGACCTACGCCACCAACCTGCGGCTGTATATGCAGGAGCTGACCGAGGAGCAATGGATGCAGAAGGCGCGCACCCTGTCGACGCGGCCGCCGATGCCGTGGTTCGCGATCCAGGCGATGAGCGACGAAGACCTGCGCGCGCTTTACCGCTACGTGCGCTCGCTCGGCGCGGCCGGCAAGCCCGCGCCGTCCTACCTCCCGCCGCTTGTCACGCCGCGCGGGCCGTACGTGCAGTTCCCGTTCCTGCCCCTCTAGCCGCGCGCTCGGCGAAGATCTTCCCGAGCGTGGCGCGGAAGGCAATGACTTCCGCGCCCTGCAGCATCCCCCGGCTTTCCATCTCGGCGTGCAGCGCCGGCAGGTTGTATTGCGGCACCGACGCGTAGAGATGGTGCTCGATGTGGTAGCCGACGTTGTGCGGGAAGAGCGCCCAGCGCAGCCACGCCGGGCCGAGGTTGGTACGCGCCGCGGTGAGCGGCGAGGAGAAATCGGTGGTCGCGCCATGCTCCGCGATCGCGCGCAGGCGCAGGATCGCCTGCACCACCGTGACGAGCGGCAGGATCCAGAGCACGAGGTATTGCACGAGATAGCCACTCCACGCGAATAGCGCGAGCAGCGCGACATGGAAAACGACGACGAGATTGCGGTCGCTGCTCGCCTCGTTCCTGAGTTTCTCAGACGTATCGTCGAGCGGCCGGAGGGCCACATTGGTTGACGTGTTCAGCGCTGGCGCCCCGCCGAGAAAATACGCATACGTCTTCCACGCCGTGAACCCTGAAAGGTCCTTGAGCAGTTTCTTCACGAGGTAGGCCTTGCCGCGCGGATAGCCGCCGTGCAATGCGGTGTCCGGATCGAGCTCGCCGTAAAGGTTGTTGTGGTGCAGGCGATGGATCACTCGATAGGTGCACATCGACAGCCCCTGCAGCATCGCGCAGCCGCGACCCGCCAGGTCGTTGAGGCGTCGGTTGTCAAACAGAAGGTAGTGAGCGGATTCGTGCGCGATCACGAAGAGCGCGTGCTGGCGTGTGCCGATGACGAGCACCGCGACCCCGATCGCGAGCGGGTTCGGCCAGAGCCAGAGCGCCGCGCCGATGGCCGCAGCGAGAACGACAAGGTCATGCAGGATCGCCGCGCTGGCGCGCCAGGCGTTGCGCCGCGTTAGTTGCTGAACGATCTCGCGTGGCAGCGCTTGGCGGTAGTCATTCTTGAACTCATCGCCCACGGTGGAATTATCCTAGAATAAGTTGTCAGACAACCTTGGAGGAGGGGTCATGAGAACACTTCTGGCCGCATTGCTCGTTGCTGCCGCAACGACCGCGCAAGCGCAATACCCGAATCGTCCGGTTCAGCTCATCGTCCCCTGGGGCGCCGGCGGCGGCACCGACGCCACCGCACGCATCATCGGCGCGCTGATGGAAAAGGAACTGAAGCAACCGTTCAACGTCGTCAACCGCACCGGCGGCTCGGGCGTGGTCGGCCACGACGCCATCGCCCGCGCGCCGGCTGACGGCTATACGCTCGGGCTGATCACGGTGGAGATCACGATGATGCATCACGTCGGTCTCACGCCGCTCACCTACAAGGACTACACGCCGATCGGCCTGATGAACGCCGATCCGTCGGGGATCAGCGTGCGCGCCGATTCGCCCTACAAGTCGGTCAAGGATCTGCTCGCCGCGGTGAAGGCGAATCCGGGCAAGTTCAAGGCCTCGGGCACCGGGCAGGGCGGGATCTGGCACCTCGCCATCGCCGGTCTGCTCAAAGACCAGGGCATCGATCCGGGCGCGTTGCCGTGGGTGCCTTCGCAAGGCGCCGCGCCGGGCCTGCAGGACCTCGTCTCGGGCGGCGTCGAAGTCGTGCCGTGCTCGATCCCCGAAGCGCGCGCCATGATCGATGCCGGCAAGGTGCGCGCGCTGGCGATCATGGACGACAACCCGCCGGCGCTGTATCCGAACCTGCCGACGCTGAAGAAGGAGCTCGGCACGAACTGGAAGATCGCCGCGTGGCGCGTCATCGCCGCGCCGAAGGGTCTGCCGGCGGACGTGCAGAAGACGCTCGCCATCGCCCTGAAGAAGGTCTACGACTCGAAGGACTACAAGGAGTTCATGGCGAAGCAGGGCTACGGCACCGTCTGGGCCGGCCCGGAAGACACCGCGAAGTTCATGGCGGCGTCCGACGCCAACCTCGGAGGCGCGCTGAAAGCCGTCGGCCTGGCGAAGTAGCGTGAAGTTCAACGATGCAGTGCTGGGCGCAATCTTCCTGGCACTGTCCATCGCGGTCCTGGTCACCATCCAGGGCTTCCCGAAGATCCCGGGCCAGAGCGTCGGTCCGAGCGCCTTTCCCGGGCTCATCGCCGTGCTCCTCGCCGGCTGCTCGATCGCGCTCATCTGGCGCGGCTGGCGCGAGCGCGCGAGCCAGCCGCTGGTCGCGATCGGCGCGTGGCTGAGTTCGCCGCCGCATGTGCGGAACTTTCTCGTCGTGGTCGGAGGGCTCGTTTTCTATGTCCTGGCCGCGGACACGCTGGGCTTTCTGCCGTGCGGCGCGATCATCCTTTGCGCGCTTTTCCTCACGCTACGCGTTCGGCCGCTGCTCGCGGTTGCGCTGGCGCTGATCGTCCCGGTCGTCATTCACCTGATTTTCTACAAGCTGCTGCGCGTGCCGCTGCCCTGGGGCGTGCTGCCGGTGATGTGGTGAGGAAATGAGGTAACGCGATGCTGCACGCCTATGCGCAGGCGTTTGCGCTGGTCTTCGATCCGTATGTGCTGACGGTGATCCTGTGCTCGGCGCTGTTCGGCCTGTTCGTCGGCTGCATCCCCGGGCTGACGGCGACCATGGCGACCGCGCTGCTGGTGCCGATCACGTTCTTCATGCCGCCGGTGCCCGCGGTCGCGGCCATCGTCACCGCCACGGCGATGGCGATCTTCTCCGGCGACATTCCCGGCGCGCTGCTGCGCATTCCCGGAACGCCGGCCTCCGCCGCGTATACCGACGAGGCTTACGCGATGACCAAGAAGGGCCAGGCCGAGGTCGCGCTCGGCGCGGGGCTGGTCTTTTCCGCGATCGGCGGCCTGTTCGGCACCGCGGTGATGATGACCTCGGCGCCGGCGCTCGCGGAGATCGCGCTCAAGTTCAGCGACTACGAATATTTCTGGATGGTGGTGCTCGGACTCGCCGGCGCCGTCTTCATCGGCAACGCGAGCGTCCTCAAGGCGAGCATGTCGCTGCTGCTCGGCCTGCTCGTGGCCTGCATCGGTCTCGATAATCCGGCCGGGTATCCGCGCTTCGACCTGGGCATCACCGAGCTGAAGGGCGGTGTGAGCCTGATCCCGATGATGGTCGGCATGTTCGCCGTCTCCGAGATCCTGCGCTTCGTGGTGCACATGGACCCGCCGCTCAAGCTCGCCACCGAGAAGATCGGCAACGTCTTCAAGGGGATGTGGGGATTGCTGGTGAAGTATCCGTGGCCGCTGGTGCGCGGCAGCGCGCTCGGCACGGTGATCGGCATCCAGCCCGGATCGGGCGCCGACATGGCGGCGTGGATGTCCTACGCGATGGCCAAGAAATTCTCGAAAGAGCCCGAGAAATTCGGCACCGGCCACGTCGAGGGCATCGTCGAGGCCGGCGCCGCCAACAACAGCGCGCTCGCGGGCGCCTGGATTCCGGCGCTGGTGTTCGGCATCCCGGGCGATTCGATCACCGCGATCGCGATCGGCGTGCTCTACCTGAAGGGCCTGAATCCGGGTCCGACGTTGTTCATCAACAACCCGCAGAACATCTACGCCATCTTCCTGGTATTCGTCCTCGCCAACATCATCATGCTGCCGCTCGGCTGGCTCACCATCAAGGCGGCGAAGAACGTGCTGCGGCTGCCGCGCAACATCCTCATGCCGGCCATCCTGCTGTTCTGCATCGTCGGCTCATTCGCGATCAACAACACCGTGTTCGGCGTGCTGCTGACGCTGGTGTTCGGCTTGCTCGCCTTCGTGCTCGAGGAGAACGGCTTCCCGGTCGCACCGGCAATCCTCGGCGTGGTCCTCGGCCAGATGATGGAAGAGAATTTCATCAAGTCGATGATCAAGTCGGACGGCGATGTCACAGCATTCGTGACGCGGCCGATCGCCGGCTTCCTGGCGGTGTCGACTTTCATCATCCTTTTCTGGCCGATTGGCGCGTGGCTTTGGCGGCGCTACTTTTCGCGCCGCAACATGCCCGTCGCGGAGTAGGATTTGAGTTCCAAGGAGGAGAACGAATGACCAAGTTCGTCATCAACGGCAAGGAAACCAATTCCGAGCAGCCGGGCGACACCCCGCTTCTCTGGGTGATCCGTGAAGAGCTCGGCCTCACCGGCACCAAGTTCGGCTGCGGCATCGCGCAGTGCGGCGCTTGCACGGTGCACGTCAACGGCAATCCGGTGCGCTCCTGCTCGACGCCGGTGTCGGCGGTGGCGGGCAAGAAGATCACCACCATCGAAGGGCTGTCGCCGAGCGGCGATCATCCGCTGCAGAAGGCCTGGGTCGCCAAGCAGGTGCCGCAGTGCGGCTACTGCCAGTCGGGCCAGATCATGCAGGCGGCGGCGCTGCTCGCCAAGAACAAGAGCCCGACCCGCGAGCAGATCGTGACTCACATGAACGGCAACATCTGCCGCTGCGGCACCTACAACCGCATCGTCGCTGCGATCCAGCAAGCGGCGAAGGAGGCGTAGCCATGCTGCTCGAAACCAAGATCAGCCGCCGCGCGTTCCTGCAAACCACCGGCGCGCTCACGTTCGCCTTTACGTTCGCTGGCAAGGCGACCCACGCGCTCGCCCAGGAAGGCGCGGCGAAATTCAACGCCTGGGTGAGCATCGCGCCCGACGGCACGATCACGGTGATGATGCCCGCGGCCGAGATGGGCCAGGGCTCGCTCACCGCGCTGCCGCTCATCCTCGCCGAGGAGCTCGACGCCGATTGGTCCAAGGTGACGACGCAATACGCGCCGCCGATCCCGAAGATCTACGGCAACTACCATCCTCTCTTCGCCGGAGCGATGCTCACTGCTGCGAGCGTGTCCACGCCGGGCTACTGGATGTCGATGCGCATGGGCGGCGCGCAAGCGCGCCGCGTGCTGCTCGACAACGTCGCCCAGCAGTGGGGCGTGCCGGTCGGCGAGCTCAGCACCGAGCCGAGCATGGTCGTGCACCAGGCCTCGGGCCGGAAGATTTCCTATGGCGAGGTGATCAAGTTCGCCAAGGTGCCGGAGACGCCGCCGCAGATCACCGAAGCGGATCTGAAGAAACCCGCGCAGTTCCGCCTCATCGGCCGCGCCGACATCCCGCGCACCGATGTCCCGTCCAAGACCAACGGCTCGGCGAAGTACGGCATCGACGTGCGCCTGCCCGGCATGCTCTACGCCTCGGTGCTCGAAGCGCCGTACGACGGGGCGAAAGCGGCGGAGGTGAACAGCGATGCCGCGATGAAGGTGTCGGGCGTGAAGAAAGTGCTGTCGCTGCCCTTTGGCGTCGCCGTGCTCGCCGATTCGGTGCATGCCGCGAACAAGGGCCGGCGCGCGCTGAAGGTGAAGTGGGACGGCGGCGGCAACCCGAACGCGAGCTTCGATTCCGAGAAGGCGCTCGCCGAATACGCGAGCCATGCCAGGGATCCGAACGCCAACGCGATGACCTGGTTCGAGAAGGGCGACGCGAAAAGCGCACTCGCTGGCGCCGCCAAGACCCTGCAGGCCGAGTATTCCTCGGTGCATTGCTACCACGCGCAGATGGAGCCGATGAACTGCGTGGCGCGCGTCGCGGCCGACGGCCAGTCGGCCGAGGTCTGGACCGGCACGCAGTCAACCGCGCTCGCCGCGTTCGTCGCCTCGAACGTGCTGAAGACCACGCCCGACAAGATCCGCGTGCACCAGCATCTGCTGGGCGGCGGTTACGGCCGGCGCATCTGGCCCGACGCGGTGGCGCAGGCGGTCGTGCTCGCCAACATCACCAAGGAGCCGGTGAAGCTGATTCTCACGCGCGAGGACGATCTCACCGCGGCGCGGCCGCGGCCGATGACCTATCACGTTATGAAAGCCGGCTTCGACGGCGGCGGCAACCTCGTTGCCTGGCATCACCGCCTTGCCGCCGAGAACGTCGACGCAGTCGCTGCGCCGCCACGCTTCAAGGCGACCGGCGGCAAGGACATCATCGGCTGGCGCGGGTTGGAGGAGCCGTTCTACGCCGTGCCCAACATCCTCGCCGACGCGGTGCGCGAGCAGCGCGGCGTGCGCGTGCATGCCTGGCGCGGCATCGGTGCCGGCTACAACAAGTTCGCCGCCGAGTCATTCCTCGACGAGATCGCCGCCGCGACCGGCAAGGATCCGCTGGCGCTGCGCTTGGAGCTGACCCGGGACCACCCGCGGGCGCAGGCGGTGATCAAGGCGGTGGCGGAAATGGCGCAGTGGGGCAAGCCGCGCGGCAAGGATCGCGCGCTCGGCATCGCCTTCTCCGACTATCACGAGTCGTTCAGCGCCGGCATCGCCGAGATTTCGCTCGATCGCAAGACGGGCAAGATCAAGGTGCATGACTACTGGATCGCGGGCGACGCCGGCATCGTCGTGCAGCCGGAGAACGCGCACGCGCAGCTCGAGAGCGCGGTGGTCTACGGCCTCTCCTCGGCGCTGACCGAGGAGCTGACCTACAAGGACGGCGCGGTGCAGCAGTCGAACTTTCACGACTACCAGCTGATGCGCATGAGCGACATGCCGCTGATCCACACCAAGGTGATCGTCACCGACAACGCGCCGACCGGGCTCGGAGAGCTCGGCGTGCCGACGGTCGCCCCGGCGATCGGCAACGCGGTGTTCAAGCTCACCGGCAAGCGGCTGCGCCAGCTGCCGATGTCGGCTTCGAGGGTGTCGGCTACGCTGAAAACCTAGCCTTTTATTTGTTGCCTTCCTCGATCCTGATGTTGGCGGTACGGATGATGTCGCCGTAACGCTGCTGCTCCTTCCTCAGGAACACCGCCATTTCGTCAGGCGTCATCGAGGTCGGCTCGAGGCCGAGGCCCTTCATGCGCTCGCGCACTTCCGGCGTGTGGACCGCTTTCGCCATCTCCGCGGCGAGCTGGTTGGCGATCTCCTT
Source organism: Betaproteobacteria bacterium SCGC AG-212-J23 (assembly GCA_001644455.1). Taxonomy (GTDB): domain Bacteria; phylum Pseudomonadota; class Gammaproteobacteria; order Burkholderiales; family SG8-39; genus SCGC-AG-212-J23. Next base: position 354 of record LSTF01000090.1, on the reverse strand, counting down.
CGGCGTGCCGGGTGCCGCGGCGTAGCCGATCCAGGCGCCGATGTCGTAGCCCGGGATGTCGGCGGCCTTGGCGAGCGAAGGCGCGTCCGGGAAGGCCGAGCTGCCGGCCGCGGCCGACAGGCCGAGAAGTTTCAGGCGTCCCGAGCGCACATACGAGGAGACTGACGCCGCGGTCTCGAGCGTGTAGTCGATCTGCCCGTTCATCACGTCGGTGAGCGCCTGCGCGCTGCCCTTGTAGGGCACGTGGCGCGCCTTGACGCCGGCCATGTGGTTGAACAGCTCGGCGATGAGGTGCGCGGTCGCGCCGGTGCCGGAAGACGAGAACGCGTACTTGTCCGGATTGGCTTTCAGCAG
>LSTF01000089.1 GCA_001644455.1 Betaproteobacteria bacterium SCGC AG-212-J23 | reverse complement strand
CATCCACACCTTCATCGCCACCAGCGCGCTGCACATGGAGAAGAAGCTGCGCATGACGCCGGAGCAGGTGCTCGAGCAGTCGAAGCTCTCGGTGCGCTTCGCGAAGAAGCACTGCCCGGACGTCGAGTTCTCGCCCGAGGACGGCAGCCGCTCGGACGTCGACTTCCTCTGCCGCGTGCTGGAGGCGGTGATCAAGGAGGGCGCCACCACCATCAACGTTCCCGACACGGTGGGGTATGCCGTTCCCGAACAATTCGGGGAATTCATCAAGCGGCTGAGAGAAAAAATCCCGAATTCGGACAAGGCGGTCTGGTCCGTGCACTGCCACAACGACCTCGGCATGGCGGTCGCCAATTCCCTCGCCGCGGTGCGGATCGGCGGCGCACGGCAGATCGAGTGCACGATCAACGGGCTGGGCGAGCGGGCCGGCAACACCTCGCTGGAGGAGGTGGTCATGGCGATTCGCACGCGGAAGGATTTCTTCGGCCTGGAGACGAGGATCGATACCACGCACATCGTGCCGACTTCGCGCCTCGTATCGCAGATCACCGGCTTCGTGGTGCAGCCGAACAAGGCCGTGGTCGGCGCCAACGCCTTCGCGCACGCATCGGGTATCCACCAGGACGGCGTGCTGAAGGCGCGCGACACCTACGAGATCATGCGCGCCGAGGACGTGGGCTGGAGCACCAACAAGATCGTGCTCGGCAAGCTCTCCGGCCGCAACGCCTTCAAGCAGCGCCTGAAGGAGCTCGGCGTCGAGCTGGAGAGCGACGACGCCGCCAACAAGGCGTTCCAGCGCTTCAAGGACCTCGCCGACAAGAAGGCCGAGATCTTCGACGAGGACCTGCTGGCGCTGGTGGCGCAGGAGGCGGGCGTGGCAGCGCAGGAGCACTGGCAGCTCGTCACCATGAACCAGGCGAGCGGCATGGGGCAGAAGCCCTTCGCGAAGATCACCGTGCTGGAGGACGGCAAGGAGAAGAAGTCCGAGTCCCAGGGCGACGGCCCGGTCGATGCGACCTTCAAGGCCATCGAGAGCCTGGCGAAGAGCGGCGCCGAGCTGCTGCTGTATTCTGTCAACGCGGTCACGCAGGGCACCGAGTCGCAGGGCGAGGTGACGGTGCGCCTGGCGAAGGGCGGGCGGATCGTCAACGGCGTGGGCGCCGATACCGACATCGTCGTTGCTTCGGCCAAGGCCTACATCAGCGCGCTCAACAAGCTCGAAAGCAAGGCGCAACGCGTGAATCCGCAATACCAGAACTGAGCGAGACGCAAAGGGAGGAGAAATGGCGACCGAAAAGCTGCAGGCGTTGCATCAGCGGCTGCACAAGTTCTCGGAGGTGGTCGGCAGCTTGCTGGTGGATGCCTTCCACTATCTCGCGCTGTTCGCGATCGGCGGCGCCATCGTCTGGTCTGCCGTGCACGCATTCATGCGCATGGGCGCCGCCGGGCTGGCGTCGATTTCGGACATCCTGCTGCTCTTCATCTATCTCGAGCTCGGTGCGATGGTTGGCATCTACTTCAAGACCACCCGCATGCCGGTCCGTTTCCTGATCTACGTGGCGATCACCGCCTTGACGCGGTTGCTGCTGGAAGACATTCAGGTGCAGCAGCACAAGGCCGCGGACTGGGGGATCCTCATGGTCGCCGGCGCAATCCTGCTGCTCGCGCTGGCCAACCTGGTGGTGCGCTACGGCTCGGCGCGCTTCCCTTCGGGTGGCCGCCCCTAGAACGCGGAAATAGTGCGATCCTATTGTCGAGGAGGATGGCGATGAGATTCCTGGCCTGCCTGCTGTTGTTGCTCGCCGCGCCCGCGGTCCATGCGCAGATCTACAAATGCAGCGAGGGCGGCAAGACCCGCTTTTCGGACAAGCCCATCACCGATTGCAAGAGCCAGACGGTGCAAGGCGAGGTCCAGGCTCCCGCCCCGGTCGCGGAGCCGGCGGCGCCGAAGAAAGGCCAGAAGAAAAAGGTCGAGGTACCGAAAGCAGTGGTCGAAGCCGACCGCAAGTGCGCGGCGATGACCCAGGAGTACCGGCGGCTGCAACGCTCGTCCGACGAAGCCTCGCGCGACCGGATGCAGGCGATGCGCTCCGAGTACGCCGCCTGCCGCTAGCGATGCGCCGCTCCTGGCTTTTCGTGCCGGGGGCCGACGAGAAGGCCCACGCGGCCGCGGCGCGCTCCGGCGCCGACGTCATCATTCTCGAGCTGGAGGACTTCACGCCGCCCGAGCTGCGGCCGCAGGCGCGCGCCATGGCGGCGAGAGCGTTCGCCTCCTGGCGCTCGGCGGGCGCGCTCGCGGCCGTGCGAATCAACCCGCTGGAAAGCGATGGTCACGCCGACCTGCGCGGCGTGCTGCCAGCCAGGCCCGACGTCGTCATGATGTCGAAGGTCGAATCGCCGGAGCAGGTTCGCGCGCTGGACGCCGCCGCGCCGGGGAGGGCCGAGCTGGTCCCCAATATCGAATCCGCCCGCGCCCTCGTCCGGATTCCTGATCTTGCGAAATCAAGTTCTCGCATTACGGCATTGCTCGTCGCGAGCGAGGACATGGTCGCCGACCTGGGCACCGAGCGCAGCCGCGGCGGAGAAGAGCTCGCCTATGTCCGGGCGCGCTTTCTCGTCGAATGTCGTGCCGCCGGGGTGGAAGCGATCGACTGTCCCTATACGTTCAGCGACCGGCAAGGTGCGGCCGCCGATGCGCGAGTCGCGAAACGGCTGGGCTATCGCATGAAGAGCCTGGTCGATCCGTCGCACGCGAGGGGGATCAACAAGGTCCTCACGCCCGACCTCGCGCGAGCGAGACGGATCGTCGCCGCGTTCGAGAAGGCGAGGGCGAAGGGAAAGGATCGCGCGAGGATCGACGGCGCGCTGATCGAGGTGCCGATCTACGCCGCGGCTAAGCGGCTGCTCGCGTCCGCCGCGCGAAGCTGACCGCGGCAGCGAAGAACACGACGCTGAGCACGATCTCGGCGAGCGCCAGCAGCTGCGAGGCGCCGCGCTCGCTCCAGGTGCGCGTCACGCCTTCGGCCAGGTAGGCGAGGATCAGCATGCTCGACCACTGGTAGGTATAGCGCCGCCCACGCAGGATCCCGGGCAGGGGCAGCGCGAGGGGCAGCGCCTTCAGCGCGAGGAAAGAGCCTCCCGGGCGCAGCGGCGCAAGCCACAGCTCCCACAGGACGCACAGGGCGATCAGCAGGACGAGGGCGAGCGCCGTAGCGGCGCGCAGATTCTCTTTCACCGCCATATGATAGAAGGGGGGCGATGAATCGCAACTTCTGGCAGCCGGTGCTGCGCGAATTCCTCGATTTCTGCTGGGCGATGGTGCGCCGCTTCCGCGAGGAGCGCGCGACGCAGACCGCGGGCAGCCTGGCCTACACCTCGCTCCTCTCCCTCGTGCCGCTGCTCACCATCGCGCTTTCCATCGCCAGCGCCTTCCCCGTCTTTGGCGACGCGATCGACTCGCTGCAGAACTTCCTGTTCGAGAACGTCCTGCCGGACGCGCCGGGGGTCGACGCGATCATCGAGCAGATCGACACGTTCATGCGCAACACCGGCCGGCTGACCGCGATCGGCATCATCGGCTTCATGGTCACCGCGGTGATGCTGATGCTGACCATCGACAACGCGCTGAACCGGATCTTTCGCGTGCAGCGGCGTCGCTCGCTGCTGCAGAACATCTTCATCTACTGGGCGATCCTGACGCTCGCGCCGGTGCTGATCGGCGTCAGCCTTTCCATGACCACCTATGCGCTCACCGCGTCGATCGGCTTCGTCTACCTGGTGCCCTTCCTCTTCACCTGCGCGGCGCTCTCGGTCATTTACGGCGTGGTGCCGGCGCGGCGCGTCGAGGTCCGCCACGCCCTGGCCGGCGGCATCGTCGCCGGCATTGGCTTCGAGGTGGCGAAACGGGCCTTCGCCCTCTACCTGCAGCAGGTGCCGACCTATGCGCTGATCTACGGCGCGTTCGCCACTATTCCGATCTTTCTCGTCTGGCTCTACGTTTCGTGGGTGGTGGTGCTGGCCGGCGCGGTTTTCACGGCGATGTTGCCTGCCTACCATGCCAAGCCGGAAGCGCGGATGAAGCCCGGCGAGCGGCTTAGCGAAGCGCTGCGCGCCCTGTCGGTCCTCGCGCACGCGCACGACGAGGGGAGGGTGGTGCCGCTGCGCCGCCTGGCGCGCGATCTGCGCGCGCAGCCCTACCGCCTGGAAGAGGTGCTGGCGCGCGCCGCCGATCGCGGCTGGGTGGCGAGCACCGAGAAGGACGGTTGGGTGCTCGCTCGCGACGCCGGGTCGATCCGCGTCGCGGACCTCTACCAGGAGTTCGTGTTCGATTCCGCCGCGGTGGGGGTCAGCGAGGCCGATCTCGGGTTATCGTTGCGGGAATACGCAGACCGGGAGAAGGGGTGACGGGCATTTCTCGCGAAGAGCGCCTCATCGTCGCGCTCGACCTGCCGACGGCACGCGAGGCGCGGGCGCTGGTGGAAAAGCTCGGTGACGCAGCGCGCTTCTACAAGGTCGGGCTGGAGCTGTTCACCTCGGGCGGGTATTTCGAGCTGATCGAATGGCTGGCGAAGCGTGGCGACAAGGTGTTCGCCGACCTCAAGCTCTACGACATTCCCGAGACGGTTCGCCGCGCGGTCGCCAACCTGCGCGGCAGCGGCGCATCGTTCCTCACAGTGCATGGGCATCGCTCGGTGATGGAAGCGGCGGCGCGCGAGAAGGGGGCGATGAAGATCCTGGCCGTCACCGTGCTCACCAGCTTCGACGAGCGTGATCTGAAGGAAATGGGCAGTACGCAGACCGTGGAGCAACTGGTGCTGGCGCGGGCGCAGGGCGCGGCCGAGTGCGGCTGCGATGGCGTCATCGCTTCGGGTCTGGAGGCGAAGGTGTTGAAGGCCGCGTTCAAGGAACGCTTGTTGGTTGTGACGCCGGGAATTCGGCCCGTCGCGGGGAATGACGACCAGAAGCGCACCGTCGACGTCGCGCAGGCCTTCGCCAACGGCGCCGACTACATCGTCGTCGGCCGGCCGATCCGCGATGCCGCCGATCCGCGCGCGGCCGCGGAATCCATTCAGAAGACGATCTCAGGCGCTTTCAGCAAGTAGCTTGTCGAGAAGCTTTTTCAAATGCTCGTGGATCGGCAGCAGGGTCCCGTAGAAGAGCACTTTGTCGCCGCGCGCGATGCGAATGGTCGGAAAATTCTCCACCTCGAGGTCGCCGACCTCTTCGGCCTGATCCTCGATATCCAGCCAGCGGAACTCGGCGCGCGGGAAGCGCTTCGACAGCTCGAGAAACCCCGGCCGGTACGCGACGCAGGTGTCGCACCACTCGGCGCAAAGGCAGGTAACGGTATAGTCCGCGGGCATGGGGGATTCTATTCACGCGCTGGCGGGCATCTGCGGCCTGCTGGCACTTGCTTGGCTGATGGGGGAGAACCGCCGCGCGATCCCGTGGCGCTCGGTCGCCGCCGGGTTGGCGGTGCAGGTCCTGCTCGCCATCGTTTTCCTGAAGGTGCCTTTCGTGAAGGACCTCTTCCTCAAGCTCAACGACGCGTTGCTCATCGTCGAGAAAGCGACGCAGGCAGGCACCGGGTTGGTGTTCGGCTACCTCGGCGGCGGGCCGCTGCCCTTCGCGGCCAGCGACCAGAATTCGGTTTTCATCCTCGCCTTCCGCGCGCTGCCGCTGGTGCTGGTGGTGAGCGCGCTGTCGGCGCTGCTCTTCTACTGGCGCGTCCTGCCAGCCGTGGTGAGGGCGCTTTCCTGGGTCCTGGAGAAAACGATGCGGGTCGGCGGCGTGGTGGGCCTGTCAGCCGCGGCGAACGTCTTCGTCGGCATGGTGGAGGCGCCGCTCTTCGTCAAGCCGTACCTCGCGCGCGTCTCGCGCGGGGAGCTGTTCGCCATCATGACTGGCGGCATGGCCTCGATCGCGGGCACGGTGCTTTTTCTCTACGCAGCGATCCTTGGCCCGGTGCTGCCCGACGCGGTCGCGCATCTCTTGATCGCTTCGATCCTCTCCGCGCCCGCGGCGCTGATCGTGGCGTTCGTCATGGTTCCGCCCGGAGTGTCCACCGGCGGAACGCTCAAGCTCGAGTCCGATGCGACGAGCAGCATGGACGCGCTCACGCGTGGCACGCTCGAAGGCGCCCAGCTCCTCCTCAACATCGTTGCCATGCTGATCGTCTTCGTCGCGCTGGTGGCGCTCGTCAATTTCCTTATCTCTCCGTACAGCCTCCAGGGCGTCCTCGGCTGGGCGCTCGCGCCGCTCGCGTGGCTCGCGGGGATTCCATGGGAGGAATCGCGCGCCGCCGGCGCGCTGCTCGGCACCAAGACGGTGATCAACGAGCTCGTCGCCTACCTGGAGATGACGAAAATGACCGCGCTCAGCGAGCGCACTCGGGTGCTTCTTACTTACGCGCTGTGCGGTTTCGCGAACTTCGGCAGCCTCGGCATCATGCTTGGCGGCCTCGGCACGATGTGCCCAGAGCGACGCAGCGAGGTCGTTTCGCTGGGGATGAAATCGATTGTCGCGGGCACACTCGCGACTTGCCTGACTGCGGCCACGGTCGCGCTCGTTCTGTAGTCGGCCTACTACAACAGGATCATGTTTTTTGGGATAGCAGGGCCCCCTGTCGCTCCCTAGCATCACTCGCATGAAACCTGAAGTTCTTGACACGCTCGGTGGAGCGCGCGACTTCCATTCGCTCACCAAGGCCGTGCTCGACATGTGCGAGCCCTACGGCCCGGTCCATGAATTCCGCCTGATCCACAACCGCCGCGCGGCGCGCGTCTTCTGCTTCGTCGAGCTCGAGTCGCCGAAGCAGCAGACGGCGATGGTGCGCGCGCTCGGCGCAAGATCCGTCAACGAGGCCGCCTGCTTCGAGATTCCGGTGACGCTGACCTAAGTTCCCCTCTTGCATACGCGCCTCCCTCCCTTCGTGCGTATGTAGGCATCCGACCCTGGTCCCCCTACCGGGGTCTTTTTTTATATGCGTATCCTTTTCGTTACCCCTGAATGCGCTCCGCTGACCAAGACCGGCGGGCTTGGCGACGTCAGCGCCGCGCTGCCCGCCGCGCTGCGTACGCTCGGCGAGGACGTGCGCCAGCTGATCCCGGGGTACGGAGAGGTGCTCGCGGGTGTGAAGGGGCTCAGCGCGCTCGCGACCCTTCACGTGCTGGGCTTCGAGGTGAGGCTCCTCGGCGCGGAAGGGCTGCTCGTGGTCGATTGCCCGGCCCTCTATCGGCGGGACGGAGGGCCTTACCAGGATGCCCACGGGGTCGACTGGGCCGACAACGCCCTGCGCTTCGCGGTGCTCTCGAAGACCGCGGCTATCCTCGCGGGCGGCGCGAGCCCGCTCGCCTGGCGCCCCGACTGCGTGCATTGCAACGACTGGCCCGCCGCGCTCGCCGCTGGATACCTCGCCTTCGATGGCGCGGCATCGGCGGCGAGTGTCGTCACGATCCACAACCTCGCCTTCCAGGGCAATTTCGACGCGGGCGTGCTCGGCAGGCTCGGCCTGCCGCCGCAGAGCTTCACGCTCGATGGGCTGGAATTCCACGGCAAGCTGTCGTTCCTGAAGGCCGGGCTTGCCTATGGCGACGCGATCACGACCGTGAGCCCGACCTATGCACGCGAGATCCAGACCGCGGAATTCGGCTGCGGCCTGGACGGCTTACTGCGACGGCGGCGCCAATCGCTGACCGGTATCCTCAACGGCATCGATACGGCGCTGTGGAATCCGGGCGCTGACCCGCTGATTACCGCGACCTACGACGCGTCCTCCCTGGAGCGCAAGTCGCTCAACAAGCAGGCGCTGCAGTTCCGCCTGCGGCTCAAGGTCGATCCGCAAGTGCCGCTATTGGGGGTCGTCAGCCGCCTGACGCACCAGAAGGGC
>LSTF01000088.1 GCA_001644455.1 Betaproteobacteria bacterium SCGC AG-212-J23 | reverse complement strand
CGTCACCGCCTCGCGGCGATCGAGAATCTCCTGTGGGCTGCCTTCGTGGATCGACTCCCACGGCTGGAAGAAGGTCTTGCTCGCTTTGACCAGGTTCGGGTTGGGCTTGCGCTCGGCTTGCTGCCAGCGGGTGAACGGGTTGCTGATCGGCGAGCGCGTCGCGACGTAGGCGACGCTGATGTCGAGATTCGGCGCCGCCTCCAGGGGAATTGAGTTGTAGCGCTTGTCGTTCGGCCGCATCGCGAGCAGCTCGGCGACATGGCCGCCGCTCGAGCTGCCGTAGAGCCCGAGCGTCGACGCATCGCCGTTCCATTCCGTCGCGCGGGACTTCAGCCAGCGCACGCCGTAGCTCGCGTCCTGGATACAGGCGGGGTAGGGCGCTTCGCCGGAAAGCGTCATGTCGATCGCGACCACCAGCACGCCGCTCGAGGCGATGGCGCGGTCCATCGGCTCTTCCGCCTTGCGGTCCTTGCGCTGCCAGGCGCCGCCGTGCAGGTCGAGGACGACCGGGAACGGCCCCTTGCCCTGCGGCTGATAGATGCGCGCGAGGAGCGATCGTCCCCTCGTGGTGCGACGATATTCGACTTCGCTCACCTTCAGGTCAAAGCGCGCACTCGGGTCGTAGCCATTTTTTCCGAGAGAGACACCGGGGATTCCCGCTGCGCTGATTGCGGTCATCGTTTTGAGAAAGGTCCGCTTGTCCATGAATACCTCCGCTGGCGATTATCGGCATAATCCGCGCGATGAAAAGAATAATAACGCTCCTGTTTTTCACTACGGAATGCTTGGCGAACCCGGGGCACGGCGGGCCGCTCGGTCATCTGCATGACTGGGGCTGGGGACACCTCCTTTTCGTCTTGCTGCTCGCCGGCGTGGTCGCGCTGGCAATGTGGAAGACCAGTCGTTCGAACTTCTCCCGGCACATGGCGCTCGCGGCGCTGACGCCGATGGCCGCGGCGGCGCAGCAGCCGGTCGACGACGCCGTGACCGTGACCGGGCGCTACAGCAACAACGTCGGCGAATGGGACGCGGCCAGCCAGGGCGCGGTGACGCAGGAAGGCATCGCCAAGCGGCCGCTGCTGCGCAACGGCGAGGTGCTCGAATCGGTGCCGGGAATGATCGTCACGCAGCACAGCGGCGAAGGCAAGGCGAACCAGTATTTCCTGCGCGGCTACAACCTCGATCACGGCACCGACTTCGCCGTCACCGCGGTCGACACGCCGATCAACCTCGGCAGCCACGCCCACGGCCAGGGCTACCTCGACCTCAACTTTCTCATCCCGGAATTGATCTCGCGGGTCGTCTACCAGAAGGGCCCGTATGCCGCGGCCGAGGGCGACTTCGCCTCGGCCGGCTCGGCGCGCATCGACTATGTCGAGCGGTTGCCTGAATCGATTGCGAGCCTCGCTGGCGGTTCGTACGGATACCGACGCCTGCTGGTGGCGGGTTCGCAGCAGAATTTCCTTTATGCGCTCGAAAGCCTGCACAACGACGGCTCGTGGGACCGGGCGAACGACTACCGGCGGCTGAACGGCGTGCTGCGCTATTCGCAGGGCGCGGCGGCGAACGGCTGGCGGGTAACCGCGATGGCCTACCAGGCCGACTGGTTCGCGACCGACCAGATCGCCCAGCGCGCCGCCGACTCCGGACAGGTCGGGCGCTACGGCAGCCTCGATCCCACCGACGGCGGCAGCGCCTCGCGCTACAGCCTGTCCGGCCAGTGGCGCGAGAGCGGCGAGAACGGCAGCCGCAGCGCGACGCTCTTTTTCGTGCGCTCGCAGCTGAGCCTGTTCTCGAACTTCACCTATTTCCTCAACGATCCGGTGAACGGCGACCAGTTCCAGCAGGCGGAGCAGCGCACTTACTACGGCGGCACGGTTCGCCAGGCGTGGTTCGCCTCGCCGGGGGGCCACGACAGCGTCACCGCCGTGGGGCTGCAGGCGCGCCGCGATCGCATCTCGCCGGTGGCGCTGCGCAACACCGTCGGCCGCGAATTCCTCTCCACGGTGCGCGAGGACGACGTGACCATCGACGCCGTCTCACCGTATCTCTCGAACACTTTCGCCTGGCTGCCGAAGCTGCGCACCATCGCCGGGCTGCGCTACGACGCCTATCGCTTCCGCGTCGACAGCGATAACCCGCTCAACTCGGGCACGGCGAGCGATTCGATCGTCTCGCCCAAGATCACCTTCGCCTTCGGCCCGTGGCAGCAGACCGAGTATTTCGTCAACTACGGCAGCGGCTTCCACAGCAACGACGCGCGCGGCACGACCATCACCGTCGATCCGGTGACCGGCGCCGCGGCGGACCGCGTCTCGCCGCTGGTGCGCACGCGCGGCTATGAATTCGGCGTGCGCAGCCAGGCGATCCCGGGCGTCACCACCTCCGTCGCGCTCTGGGAGCTGAAGCAGGATTCCGAATTGCTTTTCGTCGGCGACGCCGGCACCACCGAGCCCAGCCGCCCCTCGCGGCGGCGCGGGCTGGAATGGCTCGCCGAATACGTCTCGCCAAAGGGCATCGCCCTGGACGTTTCCGTCGCCGCGACGCACGCGCGCTTTACCGAAGACGATCCGGCGGGGAACTACATCCCGGGTGCGCCGGACAAGGTCGCCTCCGCCGGCATCACGGCGGGCGGCAAGCTCGGCTTGTCGGGCAGCCTGCGCTGGCGCTATTTCGGACCCCGGCCGCTGATCGAGGACAACAGTGTGCGCTCGAGCTCGACTTCGCTCGTCAACGCCAAGGTGGGCTACGGCTTCGAGAAGCGCACGGCGATGAGCTTCGAGGTGCTGAACCTCCTCGACAGCAAGCAGGACGACATCAGCTACTACTATGCCTCGCAGCTTCGCGGCGAGGCCGCACCGGTCAACGACATCCACTTTCACCCGGTCGAGCGCCGCGCCTGGCGCCTGACCTTCACCGTCAACTTCTAGGTACCGCTTCTAGGTTCGGTTGCGCTGCTTCTGCTGCAGCCGTTCCTTGGCGCGCTGGATGTTCATCTCGACGCCGACCATGTTGGGGTTCACTTCCAGCGCGCGGCGGAACCAGACCAGCGCGAGCTCGTAGTTCTCCAACGCGTAGTGGATCTGCCCGGCGCCGGAGAGCGCGCCGAAGTGCTTCGGGTTGCGCTTGAGAACTTCGTCACAGTCGTGCAGCGAGCGCTGGAAGTCGGCGGCGAGGTAATAGGCGGTCGCGCGCTTGTTCCACCCTTCAGCGAAGTCGGGCTTTCTGCGGATCACCTCGGAAAACGTCTTGACCGCGTCGTCGAGGCGATCGGCCTCCATTTCCTCGGCGCCCTTGGCCATCAGCGCGTCGATCGCCGCCTCGCCCGAGCGGCTCCAGAGCAGCCACAGCCCCTGCTCCGCGTAGCTGCGCACCAGGCCGCTTTCGTCGCGCAGCCGCTCGTGCAGAAGCGGCGCATCGCCCATCGTGCCGCGGTTGGCGATCCACACCACCGCTTCGGCGCGCGTCGTCGTTTCGGGGCTGGCCAGCGCCTCCAGCGCCTCGCCGCGCGATTTCGGCGCCTCCGGGAATGCCGGCACTACTGCCGCTGTTAGCACGCAGGCAAGGAGTAAACTGCGCAATCCGGAACGGGAGAAATCTGTCATGAAACTGAAATTCGCGCTGACCATCTTATCCTTTTCGATCGCCGGCACGGCCTTGGCCGCGGGCGACCCGCCGTCGGGTCCCGAGAAGAAGAAGGACGCCGTCATCGAGCGCTACAGCCTGGCGAGCGAGAAGCAGGACTGGAAGGGAGCCGCGGCCGTCCTGGAAGAAGGCCTGCAGAAAAGCCCGGATAACGCCGACTACCACAACCTGCTCGCCTACTCGATCCGCAAGGGCCCGGATCCCGACATGAGCAAGGTGTTCCAGCACTACAACGAGGCGCTGCGCATCGATCCGAAGCACAAGCGGGCGCACGAGTACCTCGGCGAGGCTTACCTCATGGTCGGCAACCTGCCGAAGGCGAAGGAGCACCTCGCGCAGCTCGACAAGATCTGCTTCTTCGGCTGCAGCGAGTACAACGACCTCAAGAAGGCGATCGGCTCGTACGAGGCGAAGGTCGCCGTCAAGCAGTAGCGGCTGAGTGACCTGACGCGGCACCGTCGCTGCGCGGGTCGGCGCCGCCCGCGAGCGCGCCGCTCTGCGGATCGATGGTGATGCCATTGGCGTGGCCGGCGAGCTCGTTCCAGTCGCCCCAGCGATCGACGAGGTGGCCGCGCCGCTCGAGCTCATCGACGGTCGCGGCCGGATAGCGCGCCTCGATGTGCAGCGTGTCGCGCGGCTCGCCGAGCGCGAAGCGCCCCGAGAGCCAGCGCGGCATGGCGAGCGCGCTCTGGATGTCGAGGCCGAAGTCGATCATCGCCACGTAGGTCTGCACGTGAATCTGCGGCTGGCCGTCGGCGCCCATGCAGCCGAGCGCCGCCCAGAGCCGGTCATCCCTGAACGCGAGCGAAGCGATCAGGGTATGCAGCGGCACCTTGCCGGGCTCGAGCCGGTTCGGGTGCTTCGGGTCGAGCGAGAAATAGGCGCTGCGGTTCTGCATCACGACGCCAGTTTCCTTGGACGTGATGCACGAACCGAACACCCCATAGAGGCTGAAGATCAGCGATGCGGCGTTGCCGTCCGCATCGACCGCCGCGACGTACACCGTATCGCCGGCGAGGCTGCCTTCGGAAGGCACCTTGTCCCAGGCGAGGGTGCGCGCCGGATCGATCAGGCGCCGGCGCTCGTCCGCGTACGATTTCGAGATCAATTTCTCCATCGGGACTTCGGTGAAGCGCGGATCGCCGAGCCAGCGGTCGCGGTCGTTGTAGGCGATCTGCTTCGCCTGGACGAGCAGATGCACGTGATCGGGTCCGAGGAACTCGCGCTTGCCGAGCTCGAAGGGCTCGAGGAGATTGAGCATCTCGAGCACGGTGAAGCCCTGCGTCGGTGCCGGCGTCTCGTGGATCGTCACGCCGCGGTAGGTGCCGCGGATCGCCTCGCCCCACTGCGCCTGCTGCGCGGCGAGGTCTCGCGCGGTGAAGAAGCCGCCCAGCGCCGCGAGCCCTTGCGCCACTTTGCCCTCGTAGAATCCGGCGCGGCCCCGGGCGGCGATCGCCTCCAGCGTGTCGGCAAGGCGGGGGTTCTTCAGCCTGCCTTTTTGCGCCAGAAACAGCGCGGCGGAGGCGGGATCCTTCTCCAGCTCGGCCGCCGCCTCGGAAATCCAGCGGGCGAGACGCGCGGTCGGCTCATGACCTTCGCGCGCGAACTGGATCGCGTCGCGAAGGCAGCGGGCGAGCGGCAGCCTGCCGTAGCGCTCGTGTGCCGCGCAAAAGCTCGCAACGGCGCCCGGCGTCGTCAGGGTCGCGGGCGCGAGGCCACGGAAAGGGATCTCGCTTTGGCCGCTGAAGCGATCGAGCGTCGCGGCCGCCGCGGCGCGGCCGCCGCCGTCGAGGTACGAGACTTTGCGCGCGGCGGCGTCGTAGGTGAGCCAGAAGGCATCTCCGCCGATGCCGCACATGTGCGGGTAGAGGACACCAAGGGACGTCGCAGTCGCGATCGCCGCGTCGACCGCCGAGCCGCCAGCGCGCAGGACATCTGCCCCCGCACGCGACGCCGCGGCGTGCGGACTGGTGATCATCGAGTGATAGGATTGGGGCATGGACGAGCTGAGAGTACTTTCTTCGAAGCTGGAGCGCGAATTGAAGGCGCGGATCGACGAGCTGAACGCCGAAATCAGCCGCTATCCCGGCCCCATCGCACGCTGCGACGCGCAGCTCGGCGGCCTGCTGGAAGAGCGCTCGCGCCTCACGCATCTCGCCGAAGCCCTGCGCGAGTTCGAAGCTAGCCCCGAGATTTTCCGCGAGCCGGCTTAAGCTTTTTCCGCGCCAGCTCCGCCCCCGCACCCAGAGCGCGCAGCTTCGCCGCCGCGATATCGCGGCGCATCGGCGCCATGCCGCAGTTCGTGCAGGGCAGGATGTTTTTCGGCGAAACGTATTTCGATGCGGAGCGGATGACTGCGGCGACCTCGGCGGGCGTTTCGACCTTGTCGCTCGCGACGTCGATTACCCCCAGAAGGATTTGCTTGTTTTTCAGAAAACGAAGTAGATCGATCGGCACCTTGGAGTGGATGCACTCGAGTGACACCTGGTCGATCTTGCTCCTGGCGAGGGCGGGAAAGATTTCTTCGTACTGGCGCCACGATTCGCCGAGCGTCTTCTTCCAGTCGATGTTGGCCTTGATGCCGTAGCCGTAGCAGATGTGGACGCAGGTGGTGCACTTCAGGCCTTTGGCCGCGGCTTGCAATGCATCGATGCCCCAGCGCGTCACGTCCTTCATGTAGACGTTGAACGCCGGCTCGTCGAACTGGATCACGTCGACGCCGTCCTTCTCCAGCGCGCGCGCCTCCTGGTTGAGGAGCTCGGCGAACGCCATCGCCAGCTTCACCTTGTCGCCGTAGTGCCGGTCGGCGATGGTGTCGACGATGGTCATCGGCCCGGGCATGGTCATTTTGATCCTGCCTTTTGCATGACCTCTCATCACCAGGGCTTCCGCCTGGTGGACACGCCCTTTCAGCCGTAGCGGGCCGACCACCTGCGGGACCATCGCGTCGTAGCGGTTGTCGCGGATGCCCATCTTCACCTTGTGCTCGAAGTCGATGCCCTCCACCTGCTCGAGGAAGCCGTGCACGAAATGCTGGCGCGATTGCTCGCCGTCGCTGGCGATGTCGATGCCGGCGTCTTCCTGCTCCTTCAGCCAGAGCAGGGTTGCATCTCGCTTCGCCTGCGCGAGCTCCGCGCCGCTCGCGCGCCAGGCGGGCCAGAGCTTGTCGGTCTCGGCGAGCCAGGCGGGTTTCGGCAGGCTGCCGGCGATGGTGGTCTCTAGCATTTTTTACACTCCTGTCGTGGATCCAGGACAGCGACGAAATCGTGAGCCTCAAATATAATCGCCCACTACAAAGTGGGAGGGATTCTCGGTGCTGTTGGGGGCTCTTGTCGGTACTTTCTTTTCATTCGTCCTGGGACTTTTCAACCCGCAGGTCGTCAACAAGGCGGGCCCGGACTGGCTCTGGGGCGGCGGCCGCGACGACGTCATCCGCAACCTCTATTTCCGGCCGAATGGCAGCTTCCGGCGCTACGGGCGCGTGGCGATGATGCTGACGCTCCTCGGCGGGGCGGCGGCGCTATACTCGTTTCTTCTGTAAGGGGGAAAACATGCTGAAGATCCTGGCAGCAGCGCTGGCAGTGGGACTCTCCGGAACCGCCTGGGCGGACAAGAAGGATTGCGGCGAGCTGAAGGGCGAGATCGAAGCGAAGATCAAGAAGAACGGCGTCGAGAAGTTCTCGCTCGAGATCGTCGACAAGGACGCGCAGGCCGAAGGCAAGGTGGTCGGCACCTGCGAAGCCGGCGCGAAGAAGATCGTCTACAAGAAGGGCTAGGGCTTCCCGTCCTTCGCCGTCAGCAGCCAGGCCGCGGCCGCAGCCTGCGCTGCGAGCAGCATTCCGAACGCCACCCGGTACCCCTGGGGATCGTAGCGCCCCTCCGCAGGCCATAGCCCGAGGACTGCGCCCACGCCCCACTGCATGGCGAACGAGGCGGCGAAGAGCAGCACGTTGGACGCCGTCGTCACCCGCCCGGATTGCGCGATCGGCACGAGCTGGGTGACCAGCGCATAGGCGATGATCGCGGCAATGCTGGCCGCGGCGAATAGCACGATCCAGACAAGCAACCCGGAGCGCACGCCGAGCGCGAGCGGTGCGAACGCCGCCGTGGTCAGCACCATTCCGCCCTGATAGAGGCGAAGCTGCGAGATGCCACGCCGGCCCAGCGCATCGGCGATCCGGCCGAGCGCAAGCGAGACCGCGAGGTAGGCGAGCGCGGAAACGAACAGCACGTCGGCAACGGCGCGGCGGTCCATGCCGTGCACGTCGGCGAGCCATGGCGCGAACCACAGCCCCTGCAGCGCCTGGAAGATGCCTTGCGACACCACCAGCG
>LSTF01000087.1 GCA_001644455.1 Betaproteobacteria bacterium SCGC AG-212-J23 | reverse complement strand
GCAGGTCCCATTCGAAGGCGAGGCTCTTCAGCGTGTTCATCAGCATGCCGCCGTGGCCGTGCACGATCGGCTTCGGCGGCCCCGAGGTGCCCGAGGAGTAGACGATCCAGAGCGGGTGGTCGAACGGCAGTTGGGCGAACGATAGTTTTTCTGTTGAAGAGAGGTCATTCCATCCCGTCGAATTCTCAAGGAAGGAATTCTTCAGGTAGGAGATGAGAATCAATCGTTCGACGGAGGGCAATTTGCTTCGCAGTTCCTCGACCACGCCGAGGCGGTCGAAGTCCTTGCCGCCGTAGCGGTAGCCGTCGACCGCGATCAGCACCTTCGGCTCGATCTGCCGGAAGCGCTCGAGCACGCTTGGCGCGCCCATGTCCGGCGCGCAGCTCGACCAGATGGCGCCGAGGCTCGCGCAGGCGAGGAAGGCGATCATGGACTGCGGGATATTCGGCACGAACGCGGCGACGCGGTCGCCCGGCGCCACGCCCATCGCACGCAGCGCGCCCGCGAGGCGCGCGACTTCCCGCTCGAGCTCGGCCCACGGCACTTCGGTGAGCGGAGCGATCTCCGAGCGGAACACGAGCGCCGGCCGCGAGGCCGTGGCGTGGCGGAAGGCGTTCTCGGCGAGGTTGAGGCGCGCGCCTTCGAACCACTTCGCACCCGGCATGCGGCGCGCATCCAGCACCCGCGTGTAGGGCTGCGACGCGCGCACTTCGAAGAACTGCCAGATCGACTCCCAGAAGGCTTCCAGCTCGTCGACCGACCAGCGCCACAGCGCGTCGTAGTCCGCGAAGCGCAGGCCCTTCTCGCGCTCGAGCCACTTCAGGTATTCGGTCAGCCGGCTCTCGGCCTTGCGCTCTGCAGTAGGAGACCAGATTGGTGTTTCAATCATTTTTCTGAGTCTACAATGCGCGCCATGCTGAAACTCGACGAGCTCGTCGCCATCGACGTGCATACCCACGCGTGGAAGTCGGCGCTCGCGGTCAACGATGCGCCCAATGAGCAGCAGGCAGCGATGGGACGCTACTTCCGCTATCAGCCGCAGCACAGCACCGTGCCGGAGATGGCGGAGATGTACCGCAAGCTGAAGATGGCGTTCGTCGTCTTCACTGTCGATGCGCCCAAGGAGCCGCGCAAGATCAGCAACGAAGAGATCGCCGAGCTCGCGCACAAGAACGCGGACGTGGCGATTCCTTTCGCGAGCATCGATCCTCACCGCGGCAAGGAAGGCGTCGCGGCCGCGAAGCGGTTGATCAAGGACTACCAGGTCAAGGGATTCAAGTTCCATCCCTCGGTGCAGGAGTTCTTCCCCAACGATCGCATCGCCTATCCGCTCTATGAGGCGATCGCCGAGGCGAAGCTGCCGGCGCTGTTCCACACCGGCCAGACCGGCGTCGGCGCCGGGACACCGGGCGGCGGCGGCATCAAGCTCAAGTACTCCAACCCGATGCTGCTCGACGACGTGGCCGCGGATTTTCCCGACATGCCGATCGTGCTCGCGCATCCGTCGTTCCCCTGGCAGGAGGAGGCGCTCTCGGTGGCGACGCACAAGCCGCAGGTCTACATCGACCTCTCGGGGTGGTCGCCGAAGTATTTCCCGCCGATCCTGGTGCAATACGCGAACACGCTGCTCAAGGACAAGATCCTCTTCGGCACCGATTACCCGGTGATGGCGCCCGAGCGCTGGATCGCGGACTTCGAAAAATTGCCGATCAAGCCCGAGGTGCGGCCGCTGATCATGAAATTGAACGCGGCGAAGCTGCTGAAGCTCGCGTGATCGTCATCGTCGCGGTCTGCGCGCTGCTGGTGGTGGCCACGACCGCGATCCACTTCGAGGTGCTGCGCGGGTTGAGCGCCGGCCTGCCGCGGCTGCGCATTCCCTCGCGCGGCAAGCTGCTGGTCGTGATTTTTGCGACCTTCCTCGCGCACGCGGTCGAGATCCTGCTCTACGCGCTCGCGGTTTACCTGTTGGGGAATTTCTCGTTCAACGTCTCGCTCTATTTCTCGGCCGAGACGTACACCTCGCTCGGTTATGGCGACGTGGTGCCGACCGGCGACCTGCGGCTGGTCGCGGGGGTCGAGGCGCTGAACGGCCTCTTGCTCATCGGCTGGTCCGCGTCCTATACCTTCATCGCCATGGAACGCTTCTGGCAGGCCGAGTCCAAGTAGGCATGCCGGTCATCCAGGAGATCCGCGAAGGGCGCGTGCCGGTCGAGGTTTACACCGCCGAGCTGGAGCCCGAGGCGCGGCTGCAGCTGGTCAACGTTGCGAAGCTGCCGATCGTGCATCACCACGTGGCGGCGATGCCCGACGTGCATCTCGGCATCGGCGCGACGGTCGGCTCGGTGATCCCCACGAAGGGCGCCATCATTCCCGCCGCGGTCGGCGTCGACATCGGCTGCGGGATGATTGCGACGCGGTTGTCGCTGAGGGCCGGGGATATCGATGAACCTTCCTTGAGAAAAATTTTTGATCGGATCTCGCGCGACGTGCCGGTCGGTTTCGCGCAGCACGAGGACGCGGTCGCCGATCCGAAACCGTTCCAGAAGGGGCTGCGCCGGATCCTCGACAAGCACCCCGGCGTGCAGAAGCGCATCGGCAAGCGCTCCGACTGGCGGCTGCAGCTCGGCACGCTCGGCGGCGGCAACCACTTCATCGAGGTCTGCCTCGACGAGTCGCAGGGCGTGTGGGTGATGCTGCATTCCGGCAGCCGCGGCATCGGCAACGCCATCGGCACGTACTTCATCGAGCTCGCCAAGAAGGACTTTCAAGGGAATCTGCCGGACAGGGATCTCGCCTACTTCCCGGAAGGCGCGCAGCACTTCGATGACTACGTCGAGGCCGTGGGCTGGGCGCAGGACTATGCCCACGCCAACCGCGCCGAGATGCTCGAGCTCGTGATCGAAGCGATGCGGCGCCACCTGCCGGCCTTCGAGGCGATCCAGGCGGCGGTCAACTGCCACCACAACTACGTGCAGCGGGAGCGCCACTACGGCGAGGACGTGTGGCTGACGCGCAAGGGTGCGATCCGCGCCGGCAAGGGCGAGCTGGGCATCATTCCGGGCAGCATGGGCGCGCGCAGCTACATCGTGCGCGGCAAGGGCGCGGCGGCGAGTTTCGAATCGTGCGCGCACGGCGCCGGCCGGAGGATGAGCCGCAACGCCGCGCAGAAGAAGTTCAGCGTCGAAGACCTGAAGGCGCAAACCGCGGGCGTGATCTGCCGCAAGGACAAGGGCGTGCTCGACGAGATTCCCGGCGCCTACAAGGATATCGACCAGGTGATGGCCAACCAGGCGGACCTGGTCGAAGTCGTGCACACTCTCAAGCAGGTGCTATGCGTCAAGGGGTAACCCGCAGAGAGCTGCTCGCCGCCGGACTGGCGCTGCCGTTTTCCGGCGTCGCCTACGCGCAGCTCACTTGCGGCGAGCTGACCGCGCCGCAGACCGAAGGCCCGTTCTTCAAGACGCAGTCGCCGCGGCGCGTCTCGCTCCTCGAAAAGGATTCCGTCGGCGAGCGCATGATCCTCGCGGGCGTAGTACTCTCGCGCGCCTGCAAGCCGGCGGCGAATGTGCTGCTCGACTTCTGGCATTCCGACGACATGGGCGAATACGACAACGACGGCTTTCGCTACCGCGGCCACCAGTTCAGCGACGCCGAGGGGCGCTTTCGCCTCGAGACGATCGTGCCCGCGCGCTATCCCGGTCGCACGCGCCATCTCCACGTCAAGGTGCAGGCGCCGCAGAAACGCGTCCTCACCACGCAGATCTACTTTCCCGGCGATCCGGGCAACGCGCGGGACCCGCTCTACCGCGCCGCCCTGGCGATGCGCAAGACCGCGGGCGAGGGCCGATTCGACTTCGTGATCGACGCTTGAGGCTCGCCATCGCAGCCGCGCTCTGCCTTGCCGCCGGCTGCTCCGGGCCCGGCGTGATCAAGGCATACCCCGGCGGCGATCGCGGCGCGGACGAGATCGGCACCGTCGTCACCACCTCGCGCGACGATACCTACACCATCACCGACAACCGGATCACCTCGGTCGACGAGGTGCGCTACGAGAAGGGCGGCTACACGGCGCAGGTGCTGCCCGGGCCGCATCGCTTCGGCGTGCAAGGCACGGTGCGCGCCGGAAGGCCGCAGCTGCGCACGCAGTACTGCACCTTCGAGGTGAACGTCGAATCCGGCTGCGCCTACCAGCCGGCGATCCCGGCGTATCCGCGCTCGGCGCTCGAGCAGAAGGCCGACGTCGAATGGCACCTGACCCGGCCGATGACGGTGGTCGCCGAGTGCAGCGACACCTCGTATGCGCTGCAGGTGCTGATCGACTGTACGTCGCGCCCCTAGCGCCGCCCGTCGTACCAAGCGAAGCAGTCCTCCCGCCGGCGCAGCGCCCGCCCGCCGCTGAACACAATCCTGAAGAGCAGCCCGAAATACTCGCGCTTGCTGTAGAGACGGACCTTGCGGCCGCTGGTGCGCAGCGGATGGCGATGCAGGATCGCCAGCCGGCCGCGGCGCTTCAGCCGTCGCGAGAAATCGATCTCCTCCGACGCGTAGAGCTCCGTGCTGAAGCCGCCGATGGCGCGGAACGCATCCGTGCGGCAGAAGATGAACGATCCCGCGGCCCAGCGCATGCCGCGGCTGATGGCGTTCCAGACCTGCACCGCGCCGTTGGACATGCGGTCCGCCTCGTCGAAGCGCACCGTCGAGCCGCCGCCCACGTGGCGTCCGCCGGCCATCACCGCGGCCATGTCGGCGAAGAGCGCGGCATCGGGATAGGAATCGGCGTCGATGAACACCAGCCATTCGCCGCTCGCCGCCGCGGCGCCCGCGTTGCGCGCGCGGGAGATCTGGTTCACCGGCTCGAACACCACCTTCGCGCCGGCCTGCCTCGCGATCTCGGCGGTGCGGTCGGTGGAGTTGTTGTCGCAGACGACGAGCTCCGCGTCCATTCCCTGCATTGCCTGGCGAATGCTCGCGAGCGCGGCGCCGAGCAGCTTCTCCTCGTTGAACGCCGGAACGATGATCGAGAGCTTCATTCGCGCAGCGACAGCACGGCCGACGCGAACTTCTGCGGCGCTTCCTGCGGCAGGTTGTGGCCGACGCCGGCGAGGACGTGACGCTCATAGGGCCCCCTGAAGAAGCGGGCCTGCTTCTCGGGCGGCGTGGCTGGCGTGACGCCGTCGTCCGCGCCGTGGAGCGCGATCGCGGGCACGGTGATCGACGGCAGCGCGGCGAGGCGGCGCTCGGTGTCCTCGACCGCGGGATCGCCCGGGACGAGGCCGTAGCGGTGCCGGTAGGAATGCACGCAGACGTCCACGAAGTCCGGGTTGTCGAAGGACTTCGCGGTTTTCGCATAGCTCGCTTCGCTGAACGCCCAGCTCGGCGACCAGAGCTTCCAGAGGAGCTTGCACAGCTCGTAGCGATTCTTGTCGAGCCCGGCGCGGCCGCGCGCGTTGTGGAAGTAGTACTGGTACCAGTAGCGCCGCTCGGCTTCGGGCGGTGCGGGCTCGAGCGAGCGGGCGATGTCCTGGACGATGTAGCCCGCGCCGCAGACGATGCCGCGCACCCGCTTCGGCCAGAGCGCGGCGGCGATGCACGCCGAGCGGCTGCCCCAGTCGAATCCCGCCAGCACCGCGCTTTCGATCGAAAGCGCGTCCATGAGGTCGACGACATCGTGCGCCAGCACCGCTTGCTGGCCGGAACGGGGCGTGCTGACCGAGAGGAACCGCGTTTCGCCGTAGCCGCGCACGAAGGGAACGACGACGCGGCAGCCCTTCGCCGCGAGCGTCGCGGCGGCCTCGTCGAAGGCGTGGATGTCGTAAGGAAACCCGTGCAGCAGCAGCACCGGAACGCCGCCGGCCGGCCCGGATTCCTCGTAGGCGACATCCAGGACGCCGGCGCGTATCCGCTTCACGGATCGCGGAAGCCGATGTTCCAGTGCGTGCCGTCGCAGAACGGCTTGTTCTTCGAGCCGCCGCAGCGGCACAGCGTGTAGTGCTCCCGCGAGGCGCCTTCGCCGAACGCTACGCCCTGCAGCTCGACTCCACCGCGTACCGCGTACGGGCCGTGGTCGGTGACGGTCACCATCGGCTCTCGCTCCTGGTCGCGGTGCTCGACGCCGTCGATCGAGTAGCTGAGCGCCCCGGACGGGCACTTGTTGATCGTGGCGACGATCTCCTCGACCTTGGCCCCGTCCGGATCGATCCACGGCTCCTGCTTCATGCGGAACACCGACTGCAGGTTGTCGGTGCACGCCCCCGCGTGAGCGCAGATGCCGCGGTTGTCGTGGATCGTGATGCGTTTCCCCCGGTAGCTCGTGCGCTTGTCGTACTTGCCGTCGGTCAGGCGCTCGCTCCTGAATCCGTTGGTGGAATGCGTGCCGTCGCAGAAGGGCTTGTTCCTCGAGCCGCCACAACGGCAGAGGGCGATGCCGCGCACGTTGGCGCAGACGTCGCCGTTCTGCCGGCGTAGATTCGGAACCGCAGCCGGCGTCAGGTCGTGCAGCAGGTAGTAAGGGCCGTTCGGCAGCGGCGCCAGGCGGGGCTTGGTGCTCATCTCCTGGCGACAACTCTAGCGCAGCTTGGGACCGGCTAGTGGACGAGCGCCTTCGCCGTCGTTTTCTCCCCGGGCGCGGCCGAGAAGAACTGGTAGCTGTTGCGGCCGCGGCCCTTGGCGCGGTACATCGCCTTGTCGGCGAGGCGCAGCAGCGTGTCGACGTCGTCGCCGTCGTGCGGCACGCAGGCGATACCGATGCTCGCGCCGCAGACAAGGTCGTGCTCGGCGATCCGGTAGGGCTTGCCGAGCTCGAGCACCAGCTTCTGGGCCACCGACGCGGCCTCGCCCCGGTCGGCGATGTCCTGCAGCAGCACGCAGAATTCGTCGCCGCCGATGCGCGCGACGAAGTCGTCGCCGCGCACCGCGGCGCGCAGCCGCGCCGCGATCGCCTTCAGCAGGGCGTCGCCGGTGTCATGGCCGAGCTTGTCGTTGACCTCCTTGAAGCCGTCGAGGTCGAGGAACAGGAGCGCGGCGTTCTTTTCGTGCCGGCGGGCGTGCGCGACCGCCTCGCGCGCGCGCTCGGCGAACATGGCGCGGTTCGGCAGGCCGGTGAGCGTGTCGTGGTGGGCGAGGAAGGAGAGCCGCTGCGCGTCGCGCTCGAGCTGCAGGGCGGCGTTGCGCAGCTCGGCCTGCGCGCGCCGCAGGAGCACCATCGCGGAGCCGAGCAGGAGCGCGGCGAAGATCACCAGCGCGTGCATGAGCACCGAGGGCGGGAACGGCCCGCCGCGGCCGAGCCAGCCGCGCAGCTCCTGGACGAACGCGTAGCCGGCCGCCGCCGCGAGCAGGAACGCGCCGGCGACGATCACCAGCAGCGGAATGGCGGACGCGAAGGGACGCTTCATCGAGCCGCCTATGATGTTCCCGGCCGCGCCGCTTGGCTGTCGCTGAATCCATCATGGTGAGGTCAAGTATTCCCTACGGCGCGATGGTGCGATAATGCGCGCCTTCAGAAACCACCCCAAACCGATGACTTACATCGTCACCGAAGACTGCATCAAGTGTAAGCACATGGACTGCGTCGAGGTCTGCCCCGTCGACTGCTTCTATGAAGGCAACAACATGCTCGTCATCCACCCCGACGAGTGCATCGACTGCGGCGTCTGCGAGCCCGAGTGCCCGCCGAAGGCGATCCTGCCCGACTCGGATGCGAAGGCCGAGAAGTGGCTGAAGCTGAACGCCGATTTCGCGGTCAAGTGGCCGAACATCACCCGCAAGGGCACGCCGCCGGCCGACGCCGACGCCTGGAAGGAAGTCCCGGGCAAGTTCGAGAAGTACTTCGACCCCGAGCCGGGCAAGGGCGAGTAGTCCGTTTGGAGCTCACCAGCGAGGAACGCGCCATCCTCGCCGGCGAGCGCGGCGAAGCCCCCCGGCGCGCGCTCGAATACCAGCTCGAAGTCGGCCGCTTCTGGGGCGCGAAGCGCTTCGTGCCGGTCAGCAACGTCCACATGATGGGCGACATCGAGGTGATGGGCGACGGCGGCCTCGCCTGGCTCAAGGACACGGCGTCGCGCGGCGCGCGCTGCGCGGTCGCCACCACCACCAACGCCCGCTGCATCGACTTCGCGCATTGCGACCGGCTCGGCCAGGACGCGACGGAAGTCGCCAAGGAGCGCGAGCTGATCGCGACCCTGAGGCGCATGGACGTCGTCACCACCGACACCTGCATCAACTACCAGACCGTCTACCAGCCGCACCTCGGCGAGCACGTCGCCTGGGGC
>LSTF01000086.1 GCA_001644455.1 Betaproteobacteria bacterium SCGC AG-212-J23 | reverse complement strand
CATGGACGTCCACGAGAAAAACGCCTGGATGCTGCGCTCGCTGCTGAAGAAGTAAACTGAGCGCCGCGATGAGCGGCACCCGCACCGAGAAGGACAGCTTCGGGCCGATCGAGGTGCCGGCCGAGCGGCTGTGGGGCGCCCAGACCGAGCGCAGCCGGCGCTTCTTCCGCATCTCCAGCGAGCGCATGCCGCTGCCGGTGGTGTACGCCCTGGCGCGGGTCAAGAAGGCAGCCGCCTTCGTCAACGCCAGCCTCGGATTACTCGACGCCCGCAAGGCGCAGGCGATCCAGCGCGCCGCCCAGGAAGTCCTCGACGCCAGGCACGACGCCGAGTTCCCGCTCTCGGTCTGGCAGACGGGCTCGGGCACGCAGAGCAACATGAACGTCAACGAAGTGCTGGCGAACCGCGCTTCCGAGCTGCTCGGGGGCGAGCGCGGGCAGAAGCGCCTGGTCCACCCCAACGACGACGTCAACCTGGGCCAGTCGTCGAACGACGTGTTCCCGACAGCGATGCACATCGCCGCGGCGCTTGCCGTCGAGGACGTCCTCGACGCGGTAGAAGTCCTGAAGAAGACCCTCGCCGCGAAGAGCGAAGCCTTCGCCGGCATCGTCAAGATCGGTAGAACACATTTGCAGGACGCGACGCCGCTCACCCTCGGCCAGGAATTCTCCGGCTACGTCGCGCAGCTCGAGCACGCCGAGGAGGCGATCAGCGCCGCGGAGGGAGGTTTGCATGAGCTGGCAATCGGCGGCACCGCGGTCGGCACCGGTCTCAACACCCACCCCGAATTCGCTACCCGGGTCTGCGCGAACCTGCAGCTCAGCGTGCCGTTTGCGCCGGCAGCGAACAAGTTTGCCGGCCTCGCCGGCCATGAGCCACTCGCCTTCGCGCACGGCGCGCTGAAGACGCTCGCCGTGGCGCTGTTCAAGATCGGCAACGACATCCGTCTGCTCGCGTCCGGGCCGCGCTCCGGGCTGGGCGAGCTGCGCCTGCCCGAGAACGAGCCGGGCAGCTCGATCATGCCGGGCAAGGTCAACCCCACCCAGGCGGAGGCGCTGACCATGCTCTGCGCCCAGGTGATGGGCAATGACGTCGCGCTCAACATCGGCGCCGCCTCGGGGCACCTCGAGCTCAACGTCTACAAGCCGATGATCATCAACGCCTTCCTGCAGAGCGCCCGGATGCTGGCCGATGGCTGCCGCTCCTTCGAGGAGCATTGCGCGCGCGGCATCGAGCCGAACGAGGCGGCGATCCGCGAGCTCGTCGCCGGGTCGCTGATGCTCGTCACCGCGCTCGCGCCGCACATCGGCTACGACCGCGCCGCCGAGATCGCCAAGAAAGCGCACAAGGAGGGCACGACGCTGCGCGAGGCCGCCCTGGCCCTTCGTTACGTGAGTGCCGAAGACTTCGACCGCTGGGTGCGTCCCGAGGCAATGATCCGCCCCGGATGAAACGGCGCGATCTCCTCCTCGCTTGCGCGCTCTCGCCGCTGCTTCCGGCCTGGGGAGCGTCGCGGTTTGATCGCGGGTTGCTCTGGGAGGTCGCCCGGAAGGGCGGTCCCGCCAGCCACGTCTACGGCACGATCCACGTTGGCGACGCGCGTCTCGAGACGCTGCCCGCGCCGGTCGCGGCCGCGTTCGCGCGCGCGTCGAGCCTGATGCTGGAATTCCTGCCCGACCCCTACACGAGCGAGCGCTTTACCGAGGCCGCCATGTTTCTCGATCGGCAGACGCTGGAGGAGAAGATCGGCGCCGACGACTTCGAGCGCGCGCTCGCCCAGCTGCGGCCGATCGGCCTGTCGCGCGAGTTCGTCAACAAATTGAAGCCCTGGGGCGTGCTGCTCAACCTGCGCGATGTGCGCGACGCGAGCGGGCCGCCGCCGGACGTGCGCCTCGCCGCCATGGCGCGGGCGCGGCGCATGCCGGTCCTCCAGATCGAGGGCGTCGAGGAGCAGATCTTCACCTTCGACGAGCTGCCGATGGAGGCGCAGGTGGCGCTGCTCAGGCACAGTCTTGCGCATCGCGACGAGCTCGCGCAGCTCGGCGAGCGCACGCTCGACGCCTACCTCGCGGGCGACCTCGAGCGCATCTGGCAGCTGCGCGAGCAGTACGCCGCGCGGCATGCCGAGGTGGCGGACTACCAGGCGGCGCTCACCAAGCGCGTCATCCACGACCGAAGCGTGGTCATGGCCTTCCGCATGCAGAGCGAGCTGCGCCGCGGCCACGCGTTCGTGGCGCTCGGCGCGCTGCATCTTTACGGCGACAAGGGCGTGCTGGCGTTGCTCGAGCAGGATGGCTGGCGCACGAGGCGGGTGTATTGATGGCGCTGGTCGCGCTCATTTCCGGGCGGGGCAGCAACATGCGCGCGCTGGTCGAGGCGGGGCTGCCGGTGTCGGCGGTGATCAGCAACGTCGCCGGCGCGCAGGGCCTCGAATTCGCCCGCTCGCGGGGCATTGCCACGAAGGTGCTGGAGCATCGCAAGTTCGCTTCCCGCGACGCGTTCGACGCCGCGCTCGCGGCAGAAATCGATGCCTTCGCCCCGCGGCTGGTCGCGCTCGCCGGCTTCATGCGCGTGCTTGGCGCCGCGTTCGTGCAGCGCTACGAAGGCCGGCTGCTCAATATCCATCCCGCGCTGCTGCCGTCGTTTCCCGGCCTGGACACGCATGCCAAGGCCCTCGCTGCCGGCGTGAAGCTGCACGGCTGCACGGTGCATTTCGTCACTGCCGAGGTCGACCACGGGCCGATCGTCATCCAGGCGGCGGTGCGCGTGCGCGCCGGCGACTCGCCGGAGAGTCTCGCGGCGCGTGTCCTTGCGCAGGAGCACATCGTCTACCCGCGCGCCGCGCGCTGGTTCCTCGATGGCCGGCTGCTGCGGCAAAATGGCGTCGTTACCGTGAAAGGCAATGATGCGCAGCTCGTGGTTTCTCCTGACTAGCCTCGTCGCGTTAGCGGCCGCTGCGGCGCCGAACACGCTGCAGGGCAATTTCGAAATCCAGTTCGACGTCACCTGCGAAGGCACCGCGGTGGCCGAGGTCGTCGAGCGCCTCGAGATTTCCGGGAACAGCTATCAGATGACCGAAACCTCCAAGGGAAAGGGCATGTACGCCCTGCTCGGCAGCGCGAAGCGCACCAGCCGCGGCAACATCACGAAGGAGGGGACGCTGCAGCCGCTGGAGTTCGCCGACGAGCGCACCGGTCGCGATACGGCCCGCGCCTGGTTCGACTGGAAGGCGCGGACCATCACCATGCAGCACTCGGGCCACAAGGGCAGCGAGGAGATGCCGCCCAACAGCCAGGACCGGCTGTCGTTCCTGCTCGCGGTAGCGATGATGCCGGGCAGGACCAAGTACATGAAGCTCAGCATCTTCGACGGCAAGGGACAGTCGCGGCACGAGTACGACGTCGGCGGGCACGAGCGGGTGCGGACGCCCGCCGGGGAATTCGACGCGATCAAGATCACGCGCCGCACCGAGCCCGGCCAGAAGGACACCGCCCATCTCTGGGTGGCCGCCGATTTCGGCCTGCCGGTGAAGCTGGTGCACGTGGAGCGCGATGGCAGGAGCTGCGAGCACGTAGCGAAGCGCATTTCGCGGTGAGCTCCGTCAGGTTGACCCCTGCGCTCGTCGCGCACGCAGTGGCGACGACAACGGAAGCGCTTCGCTTCGCCGGTCCGGCGGACGAAACTCTCTCCCACTATTTCCGCGGTCATCGCGGTCTCGGTCAAACCGAGCGAGCCCTCATCGCGGAAACGGTGTTCGCGGTGCTGCGCCGCATGCGCTCTCTCGAGGCGGCCGCGGGCTCGACGCAGCCGCGGTTGCTCGTCGCGGCAGCGCTGGTGCGAGTGCTCGGCTTCTCCGGGCGTGCGCTCGCCGGCCTGTTCGACGACGAGCTCATTGCCCGGCTGCGCACCGCGAGGGGCGAGAGCCTGCCGCCCGCGGTAGCGGCCGAGCTGCCGGACTGGTTGTGGCTGCGTCTTTCCGCCGAGCACGGCGAGGAGGAGGGGCTGCGGCTCGCGCAGGCGCTCGCCAATCCGGCGCCTCTCGACCTGCGCGTCAATCTCGCGCGCGCGAGCCGCGAGGACGTGCTCGCTCGTCTCGAGGCCGACGGCCTGGAGGCGCGCGCCACGCCCCACTCGCCGGCCGGGATCCGCCTCGCGGGCAAGCCGCCGATCAACCGCCATCCCCTGTTCAAGGAGGGTCTGGTCGAAGTCCAGGACGAGGGCAGCCAGCTCATCGCCTGGCTGCTCGCGCCGCGGCGCGGCGAAATGATCGCGGACTACTGCGCGGGCGCGGGCGGCAAGACGCTCGCCGCCGCGGCGCTGATGCGCGGCACCGGCCGCATCTACGCCTTCGATACGTCGCCGAAGCGGCTCGCGTCGCTCGCGCCGCGCGCCGCGCGCGCTGGAATCACCAACGTGCATTCGGTAGTCCTGGCAGCGGGTCAGGACGCGCGCGTGAAGCGTCTCGCCGGCAAGCTCGATCGCGTCCTGGTCGATGCTCCGTGCAGCGGCTTCGGCACCTTGCGACGCAACCCGGAGCTGAAGTGGCGCTACCGCCCGGAGGCCGTGGACGAGCTGGTGGCAAAGCAGGGACGGATCCTCGCCGCCGCGAGCCGCCTGGTGAAGCCGGGCGGGCGGCTGGTCTACGCCACTTGCAGCCTGCTCGAAGCGGAGAACGAGGCCGTGGTTGCCGCCTTCGGCGCCGCTCATCCGGAATTCGTGCCGGTTTCCAGCGAAAAACTGCTTGAAGGACAGCGCATCGCCCTCACTACAGGGGAGTACCTGAAGCTCTTTCCCCATCGTCACGGAACCGATGCGTTTTTTGGAGCGGTTTTCGAGCGCCGCAAGGCGTGAAACTTGGTAAGAAATACATTGCGCGGCAGTACCTTGGCGGTGGCTGACACCGCCGACAGCCATTCGCGTAGAATGGCGCGCGCCACTCGATAACGAACCACAGGGCAACCGATACCAATGATCGAAACCGTGCTGTTCTCCGGGCTCCTCGACCTGCCTTGGTGGGGCTACGTCCTGGTTGCGCTCGTACTCGTGCAAGTGACGATCGCGTCGGTGACGATCTACCTGCACCGCCACCAGGCGCACCGCGCGCTCGATCTGCACCCCGTGGTCTCGAACTTCTTCCGCCTCTGGCTGTGGCTCACCACCGGCATGGTGACCAAGGAGTGGGCGGCGATCCATCGCAAGCATCACGCGCGCTGCGAGACCGGCGAAGATCCTCATAGCCCGCAAGTCCACGGCATTAATCGCGTGCTCTGGCTGGGCGTGTTCCTGTACGTCAAGGAATCCTTCAATAAGGAAACCATGGAGCGCTTCGGTCATGGCACGCCGGACGACTGGATGGAGCGCAACGTCTACTCGCGCCATGCGATCCACGGCCTGTTCCTGACCGGCGCGGTCAACATCGCGCTGTTCGGCCTGCTGCCCGGCCTGCTGATCCTGCTGGTGCAGATCTCCTGGATCCCCTTCTGGGCCGCGGGCGTCATCAACGGCATCGGCCACTACTTCGGCTACCGCAGCTGGGACGTGCCCGCGCCCGACGCGAGCCGCAACATCTCGCCGATCGGCTTGTGGATCGGCGGCGAAGAGCTGCACAACAATCACCACGCCTTCCCGGCCTCGGCGCGCTTCTCGGTCAAGTGGTACGAGTTCGACATCGGCTGGATGTACATCCGCATCCTCGAAAGCCTCGGTCTCGCCACGGTGAAGAAGGTTGCGCCCACGCCGCGCTTCTCCGCGCCGAAGGCTGCTGCGGACCTCGACACCCTGCACGCCGTCATCGCCAACCGCTACGACGTGCTGTCGCGCTATGCCAAGTCGATGAAGCGGACCTATGCGGAAGAGCTGCAGCGGCTGCGTCACTGGTCTCCCAGCGATGCAGAAGTGCTGCGGTCCCTGAAGCGCGCGCTGTTGCGCGGCAAGGCACTCGCCGGCGTCGAGAAGGCGCGCGTTGCCGAAGCGCTGAAGAAGTCGCGCGCCCTCGATACTGTCGTGGCCATGCGCCAGGAGCTGATCAGCCTATGGGATCGCTCCAGTGCGTCCAAGGAGCAGCTGCTCAGGCAGCTCCAGGACTGGTGTCACCGCGCGGAGACAAGCGGCGTCGCGTCGCTGGTCGATTTCTCCCGGCGGCTGCGCTCCTACGCTGCCGGTTAGCAAAGCCGTTCCCTTGTAGGTCCCGAGCGATAGCGCTGCCGCTGCAGCGCTTCGCCAGCTCGCGGCAGCCTTCGACAGCAGGAACACTGTCCATCCGATAGGAGGAAGCGCGGCGTGTCCCTAGGATCGCAGCATGGGACTGCGCGCTCTCGCCCTCCTTTTCGCCGTGGCTTTGTCGCTGCCCGCGGTCGCGCAGGACGCGTTCTACGGCCACGTCGGTGCTTCCTATGGCCGCGCCCGTCTGGACGCGGACTGCCCGGGGGTCGCCCTGGAATGCGAGCGCAAGCAGAACGTTGGGAAGGTCTTCGCCGGCAGTCGCTTCAACAAGTGGATCGGCGGCGAGCTGAGCTACCTGCGCGCCGACAACTTCAAGCGCGGCGGTGGCGATACCGACGTGCAACTCGTCAATCTCGGCCTGCTCGCCGGCATTCCCTTCGGGCGGAATTCGGCGGTGTTCCTGAAGGGCGGCGCGCTCTGGGGCCATACCGAGGCGACCGGCCCGGCGCTCGGGCTCGACGCCGGCAGCCAGAACGGCTGGGGGCCGAGCTACGGCGTGGGCGCGCAGTTGGGCGTGATGCGGGGTTTCGCGGTGCGCCTGGATGTCGACCGTTACCGGCCGAAGTTTCCGGGCGGCGCAGGGCGGGCCAACCTGGACACCATCATGCTCGGCATCCAGTACAGCTTCGGCGGAAGCTGAGCTACTTCAGCTTCCCTTCCTTGTAGAGGACGTGCTTGCGGGCCTTGGGATCGTATTTCTTGATCTCGAGCTTGTCCGGCGTGGTGCGCTTGTTCTTGGTGGTGGTGTAGAAGTGGCCGGTACCGGCCGAGGACTCCAGCTTGATCTTTTCGCGCATGGTCAGGCTTTCTTGCGGGCTTTGATTTCGGCGAGGACGGCTTCGACGCCCAGCTTGTCGATGCGGCGCAGGCCGGCAGTGGAGACGCGCAGGCGGACCCAGCGGCTCTGGCTCTCGACCCAGAAACGGCGGTAGTGAAGATTCGGCTCGAAGGTACGGATCGTCTTGTTGTTGGCGTGCGAGACGAAGTGACCTTTCATCGGCTTCTTGCCGGTGACCTGACAAACGCGGGACATTGCCTGCTCCGGAATTCGGTAAGGCGCGGATTCTACTACAACAATCCCCGCTCGGCGAAGGAAATGGCCTGGCTGCCGGCGACGATGAAATGGTCGAGCACCTTCACCTCGACCAGCGCCAGTGCTTCCTTGAGATTGCGCGTCAGGAGCTCGTCCGCCTGGCTCGGCTGGGCGGCGCCCGAGGGATGGTTGTGGGCGAAGATGACCGCCGCTGCGTTGGCGGCAAGCGCCGCCTTGACGATCTCTCGCGGGTAGACGCTGGTCTGCGTGAGCGTGCCGCGGAACACTTCCGCACATTGCGTTACCCGGTGCTGCGCGTCGAGCCAGATGCAGACGAACACTTCGTGCGGCTTCGCCGCCAGCGCGAGGCGCAGGTAGTCGCGCACCGCGCCGGGCGAAGTCAGCGCGGAGCGCTTTTTCATCTGCTCGCTGAGCGAGCGTTTCGCGAGCTCTACGGCGGCGGCGAATTGCGCCCGCTTCGCCGTGCCCAGCCCTGTCACGTTCTCGGTGGCGACGCGCTCCAGCAGGCCGCCGATGCCCTGGCAGCGTTCGATCAACTCGCGCGCGAGGTCAACCGCGCTCTTGCCACGCACGCCCGTTCGCAGCAGCACCGCCACGAGCTCGGCGTCGCTGAGCGAGCCGGCGCCCAGCGCCAGCAGCCGCTCTCGCGGACGTTCCCCTTCCGGCCAGTCGGCAATCGCCATGTACAATCCCATCCCCTTAACGGCTCCAACGGCGTTCCGATGACGTTGAAGGGAAAGAAGATTTTGCTGGGTATGACCGGCGGCATCGCGGCCTACAAGGCCGCCGAGCTGACGCGCCTGATGGTGAAGGCGGGAGCGGACGTGCGCGTCGCCATGACCGAGGCGGCGACGCGATTCGTCGGCACCGCGACCATGCAGGCGCTGTCGGGGCAGCCCGTATGGACCGATCTGTGGGATTCGCGGGTCAGCGATGCGATGGGACACATCGAGTTGTCTCGCGACCGGGATCTGATCCTCATCGCGCCGGCGTCGGCCGACTTCATGGCGAAGCTCGCGCATGGCTATGCCGACGATCTGCTATCGACCCTTTGCGTCGCGCGGCGTTGCCCGCTGATGGTGGCGCCGGCGATGAACGTGGAGATGTGGCAGAACGCCGCGACCGCGCGCAATGCCGAGACCTTGCGCGCCGACGGGGTGGCGATCGTCGGGCCCGCGTCGGGCGGACAGGCCTGCGGCGAGATGGGCATGGGCCGCATGACGGAGCCGGCCGACATCCTCGCCGACGTGCAGTTTTTTTTTCAGCCGAAAAGGCTGCAAGGAAAGCGGGTCGTCGTCACGGCCGGTCCGACCGAGGAGCCGGTTGACCCGGTCAGGGTCCTGACCAACAGCAGCTCCGGGAAGATGGGCTATGCCGTCGCGCGCGCGGCGCACGAGGCGGGCGCCAACGTGACGCTGATCAGCGGCCCGGTATCGCTGCCGACGCCGGCCGGCGTGGCGCGCGTCGACGTGCGCACGGCGCGGGAGATGTTCGACGCCGTGAAGAAGGATGCGAAGCGCGCCGACGTGTTCATCGCCGTCGCCGCGGTCGCCGACTACCGCGTGAAGAATCCGTCGGCGCAAAAGATCAAGAAGGGTAACGGCGCGCCGCGCCTGGAGCTCGAGGAGAACCCGGATATCCTCGCCTGGGTGGCAGCGCTGCCCAAGCCGCCGTTCTGCGTCGGCTTCGCCGCCGAGAGCGAGAACCTGGCCGAGAACGCCAAGGCCAAGCTGGCGAAAAAGAAACTGCCGCTCATCGCGGCGAACCTCGCGCCGGAGACGATGGGCCGCGACGAGAACACGATCACGCTGTACGACGCCAAGGGCCAGCATCCGCTCGG
>LSTF01000085.1 GCA_001644455.1 Betaproteobacteria bacterium SCGC AG-212-J23 | reverse complement strand
CCGAGCTTCTCGCGCAGCAGCCACGCGCCGGTGATGTGGTCGGCGTGCACGTGCGTCTCGAGCGTCCAGGCGAGCTTCAGGCCGAGCTCGCTCACCAGCGCCGCGTCGCGCCGCGCCTGCTCGAACA
Organism: Betaproteobacteria bacterium SCGC AG-212-J23; assembly: GCA_001644455.1. GTDB lineage: Bacteria > Pseudomonadota > Gammaproteobacteria > Burkholderiales > SG8-39 > SCGC-AG-212-J23. The sequence continues at coordinate 9,088 of LSTF01000085.1, read as the reverse complement.
CCGGATCGATCAGCACCGCCGCGCGCGCCGCGGGATCGGCGAGCAGGTAGGTGTATGTTGACGACTGCTGATCAAACAATTGGCGAAAAATCACGTGGCGAACTTTACTCCAGTCGCATCCCTCGCCGGCGGAATCCTCATCGGGCTCGCGAGCGTCTGGCTGCTCGCCGCCAACGGCCGCATCGCCGGCATCTCGGGCATTTTGCACGGTCTGGTTGCCCAACCACCGGGCGATCGCTTCTGGCGATTCGCGTTTCTTCTTGGCCTGGTGATCGCCGGCTTCGCGTGGCACGCGTTCGTCGCGCCCGCTCCGGTGCGCGAAGGCTTCGGCCTCGGCTGGGCGGCTGCCGCCGGATTGCTCGTCGGCCTCGGCACGCGCCTCGGCGGCGGTTGCACCAGCGGCCACGGCGTATGCGGCCTCGGGCGCTTCTCGCTGCGCTCGCTCGTCGCGGTGGCGGTGTTCATGGCAACCGGCATGGCGGCGACCTACGTCATGCGCCACGTCCTGTGATTTCCGCCTTCGGCGCCGGCCTCCTCTTCGGCGTGGGCCTCTGGCTCTCCGGGATGGCCAATCCGCGCAAGGTGCTCGACTTTCTCGACATCACCGGCAGCTGGGATCCGAGCCTGCTCCTCGTGATGGGCGGCGCCGTGCTGGTCACCGCGTCGACATTTCGCCCGCTGATCAGGAAAAAGGATCTGAAATTCGACAAAACCGCGATCGATCTGCCTCTCGTCGCGGGCGCGGCGGTGTTCGGCATCGGCTGGGGCATCGGCGGCTACTGTCCCGGTCCCGCGGTCACGGCGCTCTCCAATCTCACCGTCGAGCCCGTCGTCTTCGTCGCGGCGATGATCGCGGGGGGTTTGCTTGCTAAAATCCTGCCTCCGCAGCAAGCGGGTCGTTAGCTCAGCGGTAGAGCACTGCTCTCACACAGCAGGGGCCACTGGTTCGATCCCAGTACGACCCACCAATCGTCCTTGTAGCGAAGATAGTGTCAGGTAACGTCCGGATTACGCGGTAACCGCGACTCCGGTAAATTCGAGCAGCAATGGACCGCCTGCCCGTCAGCCCGATCGTTGGCCGGGTCATCGAAGTCATCGAAAGGAAGCTGGGTTTCGAGCAGGCCGCGCGGCGCCTCGACATCGCGGAATCGCTGCTCGAGGCGTGGCGCGACGGCAAAGCCGCGGTCCCTCGCGCCGAATTCATGCGCCTGGTCGACCTCCTGCTCGAGCTCGACGTCAGCTGGGACGACTGGGACCAGGCGTAGGCAAGACGGCTCAGGGTTAGACCCGACAGCCGAAGCGGTCCGCCTCCAGACTGCAAGGCCATGGACGCAGGCGCCCGCATTCAACCGCTCCCCGATGGGCGGCACCTCGTCCAGGTCACTATTCCGCCCGGCGCGACCGGTGTCAGCGGGACGTGGACGACCCGCTACCCCCTGGACCTGATCCACGCCATCCACGCGACGAAGGGTTATTTCGCGTGCGACGAGATCATGCGCGAGGAGGACCCGAACTACGTCGAGCGCTCGATCCGGAGCGACGTGCTCGGCTATCTCGATCCCCCGGCGTTCGCCGGCAAGCGCTTGCTCGACTTCGGCTGCGGCGCGGGCGCTTCGCTGCTGGTGATGAGTCGCCTGCTCCCCGGCTGCGAGCTGGTCGGCGTGGAGCTGCAGGAGCGGCTGCTCAAGCTCGCCAGGCTGCGCGCGCAGCATCTCGGCCGGGGCAGCGTCGAAGTGCATCTGTCGCCCTCGGGAGCCGCGCTGCCCGAGGGGATCGGCGACTTCGACTACATCGTCTTCAGCGCGGTCTATGAGCACTTGCTGCCGAAGGAGCGCAGAAGCCTCCTGCCCCTCCTCTGGTCGCGCCTGAAACCCGGCGGCGTGCTGTTCCTGAACCAGACGCCGCACCGCTGGTCGCCGCTGGAAACCCACACCACCGGCTTGCCGCTGATCAACTATCTGCCCGATCGCCTCGCCTACGCGATGGCCAAGCGCTTCTCGCGCCGGATCAAGGCGAGCGACGATTGGCAGGACCTGCTTCGCGCCGGCATTCGCGGCGGCACGACCCGGGAGATCCTCGGCCTGCTGGGAGACTCCGCGGCGCTGCTCGAACCGCGCGGCGAAATCGGCGACCGGATCGATCTCTGGTACGGCCGGCTGTCGCCGCGTCACCGCCTCCTGAAACGGGGTGCGCGAGCTCTTCTCAAGGCCTTGAAGCCGCTCGGCGGCATTCACCTCATCCCCGAGCTCAGCCTCGCGATCCGCAAGCGCTAGGCTGTAAGCTGTCGCCCCGATTCTCCGGGGAGGCCATGAAGGTCCTGATCTGGCTGGCGTGCATCGGCGGCATCGCGTACGGCGCGTACCGCTACGCCGTCTCGCCCGCCTGCGGCGCGCGCGACGCGGTGGCGTGCCCGCCGGCGGAGCTCGAGGAAGGCTTCGGCGTCGTGCTGAAGGCGAGCGAGATCTGCCCGAGCGCGGGCTATCTATGCCTCGACCTGCGCAACCAGCCGGCCTTCCGCTGGCCGCTCGACAAGGGCAGGCTGCGCGTGCGCGTGCTGCTCCCCGAGTTCGCGAGCGGAGAAGAGGCGGAAGCGCTGCGCCAGGCGGCGATCGAGGGCATCCGCGCCTGGGACGGCCACCCGTTCCCGATCGTGATCGACACGGCGAAGTTCACCGTCCGCATGTGGGACATCCGCGTGGTGTGGACGCAGGGCCTGTTCAACGAGGCTGCGGGCCTCGCGCGGCCCGGCGCGGAAGTCCAGGGCAAGCGGGTCAAGTTCTCGATGAGCGGGCTGGCGATCGTCGTGCCGCCCTCGCCGGTCCAGGCGCTCATCGCCCAGGGAATGCCGCAGGAGATCGCGATGTCGCTGCAAGACAAGCTGCCGCCGGGCGATTCGCCGGCGGCGACCCTGGCGCGCGTCAGGGCGGTGGCGACCCACGAGATGGGGCATGCCCTCGGCCTGATGCACAGCGACTCGGAGAACGACATCATGTTCCCGGTGCTGGCCAAGGACCCCTCGCGGCTGCGCGCCTCGGCGCGCGATTTCCGCAGCGTCGATGCGCTCTACACGCTGCCGAATGGGGCAACGCTGCAATAGCGTCGCGTAACACACTACACCTAGCATCGACGGCGAGAGAACCATATGCCGCGTGCCGACGGCGTCACGGTCTATTACCCCTTTGCTCTCGTCGAACTGCTCGAATGGCGGCAGGCCGATGAAGACAAGGACGGCGAGATATTGCTCACGTTCCGCGACGAGGACGGCGCGCAGGTGACGATCCGCATGCGCCGCGAGCTCGCCGAGATGCTGCGGGCACGCTTCACCGCGCCTCCCGATTCCTCACCCTAGTCAGAGCGAGTCGAGGATCTTCCGCCGGCGCTCGTCGTACTCGGCCGGCGTAATCAGGCCCTGATCGCGCAATGCGTCCAGCGCCCTCAGGCGATCGGCCACGGCAGGGGGCTTGCCGGATCGGCGCGGCGCTGACGCCTGCGAGGGCGCCGGCGCCGCCGCGGCGCAGTTCTCCAGCCGCGGCGCTTCCGCGGCAAAGCGGGCCATCGACATGCCGGGGCCGGCGAAGCCTTCGTTGACGGCTGCCTGCATGGCCTTGCCCAGGTCGATGACGCCGTTGGCGAAGCTTTCGCTCTGCAGGTTCGCCGGGTCGCAGCCGAAAGCGGCCGGGTTGAACTCGTAGCGCACCACGAGGTACTCGACGACCGCGATCCGCGTGATTGCCGCCTCGACCACCATCGGCACCGGCGTCGGGCCGCCCTGCTGGTGCACCCAGTCGGCGATCTGCGCATATGCGCCGTTCGCCTTCGGCCCGAAGCGGCTGGCGATCCGGTTCACGACCAGGCAGTTCTGCTCGTAGCTTCGCTTCATGTACGGCACGCGGCTGAGACTGAAGAGCGCCACCTTGTCGTCCTTGCAGGGCTCGATCACCCAGCCGACCGTGCCGGCGTACTTCAGGACCGCGTCAGCCACCACGGCAACGCGCAACTTGCCGTCGGCCATCTGCCCGAGAACCGCCTCGACCATCTTGTGCTCGGCCCGGGCGAAATTGCCGCGAACGAACTTCGACTCGCGGAAGTTGGTCGCGATCAGCGTGAATTCCCCCTCCGGCAGCGGCACGGTCTTGTTCACCAGCACGAACGAGCCGCTGGCCGTCGAGCCGATCGGCTGCAGGTGCACGCTGTCGCGCGAGACGATCTGCGCCGCCGCATCGGCGGCGACGCCCAGCGCCAGGATGGCGAAGAAGGCTCTCATGCGACGCCGAATTTCTCACTGCGGGCGTCGCTTGTCACTAGTGAAAATTCACCTCGCCGGACGGGCTACTCGACGACCTTCTTCACCTTCTTCTCGGTGCGGGTGACGGTGCGCGTAACGCCATTCTCGGTGCGAGTGACCGTGCGCCGGACGCCGTTCTCGGTGCGCGTCACGGTGCGCTTGACGCCCTTCTCCACCTTGTCGGCGCCGCGCTCGATGCGGTTGGGCTTGGCGTCGTCGGCCGCGGCGCCCGCAGCGAAAGCGAGCGCCCCCAGCATGACGAGAGTCCGCATCAGTCCGTGGGCAGGCGCTGCGGATCGTTCCACAGCGGCTTGCAGCGATGCGCGAGCTCGTACTCCTTGATCAGCTCGCGCAGCCGCTCGTGCGGATCGGGAGCGACTTCCCAGCTGCAGCCGCTGACTCGCTGTTCGCTGATCGCCCTCGCGCTGAATTGGCCGTCGAGGGCGTTGCGAATGGCGGCGGCGCTACCGTAATAGACGATCCCGCCGCTCTTCCAGAGAGCGAACACGCCCGACGCTTCGGGCGCCTGCGAGATGAGCGATTTGGTGAAAGGCACGCAACCGTTATTGATGGCCATGGCGCTGGATATTACTACCGCGCGCCTTGGTTGCAGCGCGGCAATCGCGAGTTCGCGATGCGAAATTCCGCGAGCAGCTCCGCCTCACGCCGCGCCGGTTCCGTGGTGATCTCCCAGTTGAAGTGCGTCGCATCGTGCGGCTGTGTGCGCAGCGCGTAGTGGTCCTGCAGGCGCGAGCGAATGCTCGCGTCGCCGCGCGTCGCTCCTACATAGATCGTTTCGTCACCTTCCCACAGCACATACACGCCGGGCGCAGCCGGGGCGCCGGAAATCTGCCATGTCGTGAAACGGTGTCGCTCCGTTTTGAGTGGCATAGGTCTTGCAGATTCTACGGTCATGAAGAAATTACAGAAAGGACATGGCCATGCCCGTTAAACCGAACGGAGCCAAGTGCGCGATCCGCGAGCAAATCGTCGAGGATCCCGCCAGTGGTCTGACTCTGCTGTTCGAATGCGAAGAAGGCCGCGCGCGCCTGGTGATCGCCGGCAAGTCGCTGCCCTTCGGCAATCGCGAGATTCACTTCGACCAGGACGGCCGGGAAGCCGGCGCCGGCACGCTGGTCGGAAATTTCCGCCGTCCCTCCTGGCTGAAAAAGGTCTAGAAGCCAGGAGCGTAGAGGCCCGCTTGTAAATCAGGAGGCGGCGTTGAAGCGCGGCGGCCGGCCGAAGATGCGCCGGTACTCGGCGAGCAGCTCGGCCTCCCGCGCGGCGGGATCTTCGCAGAGCTCCCAGCTGTAATGCGACGCGCGGGTTGCCGACAGCCGCCCCTCGAGGTGGTCGAGCAGCCGTGAACGGATCGTGACGTCTCCTCCCTGGGCGCGGCCGTAGTAGACGAGCTCCTCGTCGTCCCAGAGCGCGTACACGCCCGCGTTGGCCGGCGCGCCGAGCAGGACGATGCGCGCGAAGCGATAGCGTCGCTCGGGCTCCGGCGCGCCCTGCAGCCAGCGCAGCGCCGCCGCTTCGTCGCGGAAGGCGCGCGCGTTGACGTGCTGCTGCCGCGCCACCACCTCGATGTACTCGTGCGCGGCGTGCAGCTCGTTCGAATCGCCGAGCAGCGCGACCTGGCAGCTGGGGGAAACCAGATCGGGCACGTAGGAGGAAAGGCCGTAGTCCTCGGGCTTGAAGATCACCCGCGAATTGCGGATCAGCAGCAGGATCTTCGGGCAGCCGTGCTGCCGGCACGCGGCCTGCACCGCGTGCAGGAATTCGCGCATGTCGTCCGCGGTGTCGCGCCCGCTCACCGAGCAATCCAGATAGCCGCTGCGCGCCTCGATGCGGTAGCGCACCCTCAGGCTCCTTCAGGTTCTTTCGAGCAGTTTCCTCAGCCACTCATGCGCGTCGTTGTCGCCGGCGCGCAGGTTCATGCAGCGGTCGCGAAGGTTCTGCAGCACGTGCTCGACCATGCCGCCGCGATGCTCGGGCGAAAGGCCGTCGAGGGCGCGCGCGAAGGCGTGCGCGAAGTGCGTCTTGTCGAGCACGCGGTGCTCGTGCAGCGTCTCCACCAGCACGATGTTCGCCGCCGCCAGGCCGGCGAGGGTTTCCAGCACCGCGTCGAGCTCGCGCCGTTCAGGCAACAGGCACCAGCTTCTGCAGCTTGCCGAGCAGCTCGTCGATGTCCACCGGCTTGGCGACGTAGTCGTTGGCGCCGGCTTCGAGACACTTCTCGCGGTCGCCGACCATCGCCTTGGCGGTCACGGCGAGGATCGGCAGGTCGCGGCAGCCGTCGAGCTGGCGGACGATACGGATCGTGTCGTGGCCGTCGAGGCCCGGCATCATCACGTCCATCAGCACGGCGTCGACGCCTGCCGTGGCAGCGTCATTGGAGCGCTTCAGGAGCTCGATGCCTTCCTTGCCGCTCTCGGCGTGCACCACGCGCAGGCCGTGCGCCTCGAGCGCGCTGGTGAGGGCGAAGACGTTGCGGATGTCGTCGTCCACGACCAGCACGGTGCGGCCGGCGAGCCCGCCCTCGGCGCCGTCGGGCGCGTCGTCCTTGCGGCCCCGCTCTTTCTCCGCCTGCGGCGGCCGCGCCGGCTCCGGCGGCAGCCCCGCGACCGGCGGCGCGATGAAGTCGCCGCGCGCGGTGACGCCCACCGTGTCGTCGCCCAGCGGGTGGTGCGAGAGCGGCAGGTAGAGCGTGAAGGTGCTGCCCTGGCCCGAGATGCTCGAGACGCGGATCTCGCCGCCGAGCAGGCGGGCGAGCTCGCGGCTGATCGACAGGCCGAGGCCGGTGCCGCCGTACTCGCGGCTGGTCGTGCCGTCGGCCTGCTGGAACGCCTCGAAGATCAGGCGCTGCTTGTTGGGCGGGATGCCGATGCCGGTGTCGGTGACGGAGAACGCCACCACGCCGTCGGCGCGGTCGAGCACCGGGTGGCCGAGGCTCCAGCCTTCGCGCGCCGGCTCCATCGACAGGCGCACCGAGCCCCTGGCGGTGAACTTGAACGCGTTGGACAGCAGGTTGGTGAGGACCTGCTGCAGCCGCTTGCTGTCGGTCTCGATCGTGGCCGGCATGTCCTCGTCGACCTCGATCTCGAACTGCAGCTCCTTGTCGCTCGCCACCTGGCGGAAGGTGCGCTCCACCGAGTCGCAGATCTCGCGGAACTCTTCGTTGGCGATGTTGAGGGTCACGGTGCCGGATTCGATCTTCGCCAGGTCGAGGATATCGTTGATCAGCGCCAGCAGCTCGGCGCCCGAGGAGTGGATGGTCTTGGCGAACTCGACCTGCTTGGTGGTGAGGTTGCCGCCGACGTTGTCGGACAGCAGCCTGGCCAGGATCAGCAGGCTGTTGAGCGGCGTGCGCAGCTCGTGCGACATGTTGGCGAGGAATTCCGACTTGTAGCGCGAGGACAGCGACAGCTGCTCCGCCTTTTCCTCCAGGGCGGAGCGCGCCTGCTCGATCTCGCGGTTCTTGAACTCGACCTGGTGCATCTGCTCCGACAGCTGGCGCGCCTTCTCCTGCAGCTGCTCGTTGGCGCCGCGCAGCTCGTCCTGCTTGGACTTCAGCAGCGACTCGGACTTCTGCAGGTTGAGCGCCTGCTGCTCGAGGCGGTCGTTGGTCTTCTTCAGCTCCTCCTGCTGGCTTTGCAACTCTGCCGTCAGTGACTGGGACTGGTGCAGCAGGTATTCGGTCTGCATGTTGGCGGCGATGGTGTGCAACACCACGCCGATCGACTCGGTGAGCTGGTCGAGGAAGGTCTGGTGCGTGTCGCTGAAGCGGCTGAACGAGGCGAGCTCGATCACCGCCTTCACCTGGCCCTCGAACAGCACCGGCAGGATGACGATGTTGACCGGCGCGCCCGAGCCTAGCGAGGAGCTGATGCGGATGTAGTCGTTGGGCGCGCTGGCGAGGACGACGCGCTTCTTCTCCATCGCGCACTGCCCGACCAGGCCTTCGCCGAAGGCGATCTTGCGCGGCAGGCTCTTCGAATGCCGCTGCGCGTAGCCGGCGAGCAGCTCGAGCGACGACTCGCCGCTGCGCTGGTCGGCGACGTAGAACGCGGCTTGCTGCGCGTTCACCAGCGGCGTCAGCTCGGACAGGATCAGCCGCGACACCGTCACCAGGTCGCGGTGACCCTGCAGCATCCGCGTGAACCGCGCGAGATGCGTCTTCAACCAGTCCTGCTCGGTATTCTTGCGCGTGGTGTCCTTGAGGTTGCCGATCATCTCGTTGATGTTGTCCTTCAACGAGGCCACCTCGCCCTGCGCCTCGACCGCGATCGAGCGCGTCAGGTCGCCCTTGGTCACCGCCGTCGCCACTTCGGCGATCGCCCGCACCTGCGTGGTGAGGTTGGCCGCCAGCCGGTTCACGTTGTCGGTGAGGTCGTGCCATGTGCCCGCCGCGCCCGGCACCCGCGCCTGGCCGCCGAGCTTGCCTTCGGTGCCGACTTCGCGCGCCACGTTGGTCACCTGCTCGGCGAAAGTCGCGAGCGTGTCGATCATGCCGTTGATGGTGTCGGCGAGCGCCGCCACCTCGCCCTTCGCTTCCACCGTCAGCTTGCGGTTCAGGTCGCCGCTCGCCACCGCCGTCACGACGCTGGCGATGCCGCGCACCTGGGAAGTGAGGTTGGCGGCCATCGAGTTCACGTTGGAGGTGAGGTCGCTCCACACGCCGCCGACGCCCTTCACCTGCGCTTGCCCGCCGAGCTTGCCCTCGGTGCCGACCTCGCGCGCGACCCGCGTCACCTCCGCGGCGAAAGCGTTGAGCTGATCCACCATGGTGTTGACCGTGGA
>LSTF01000084.1 GCA_001644455.1 Betaproteobacteria bacterium SCGC AG-212-J23 | reverse complement strand
GCGCACGTCGACCGTGATCTTCTTCGAGAGATCGCCGCGCGCAACAGCGGTGGTCACCTCGGCGATGTTCCTCACCTGGCCGGTGAGGTTCGCCGCCATCGAGTTCACGTTGTCGGTGAGGTCCTTCCACACGCCCGCCACGCCGGGGACGGCCGCCTGGCCGCCGAGCTTGCCTTCCGTTCCCACCTCGCGCGCCACCCGCGTCACTTCCGCGGCAAAACCGTTCAGCTGGCCGACCATGGTGTTCACCACGGTGGCGAGGCGCAGCGCCTCGCCGCGCAGCGGCCGTCCTTCGGACTCGAGCAGCATGGTCTGCGAGAGGTCGCCCTTCGCCACCGAGCCGATCACGCGGCTCACCTCGCTCACCTGCTGCATCACGTCGTTGACCAGGCCGTTGATCGAGCCGATCACGTCGCTCCAGCCGCCGCTCGCGCCGGGCACGCTGATGCGCTGGTTGAACTGGCCTTCCTTGCCGACCAGCTCGGCGACGCGCGCGATTTCCACCGCCTTCGCTTCCTCGAGCTCCACTACGTCGTTGAACGCCTGCGCGATCTCGCCGTCGATGCCGGTGAGGCTCATCGGCATGCGGGTGGTGAAGTCGCCGCGCTTGAACGAGCGCAGGCACTTCAGCAGCTCCCCGCGGTCGAGCATCATCTGCAGGCCGGCATGAATGGAGTCCATGGCTTTCCCCGAAATAGTTCTTTCAGACTAACGAACTAGAACCGGAATCGTAAGGATGATGCCGGGCGCCGGGTATCGCGAAACGCCCCGGCTTCTTGTAGTGCTTTGACTACAACCTAATCGACGAGGTGATGCGCGATCGCGTAGTGCATCAGCTCCGCATTCGACTTCATGTTCATCTTGCGGAGGATGCGCGTGCGATGGGTGCTGACGGTGTTGGGGCTGAGGAAAAGCTCGTCGGCGATCTGGCGCACGGTCTTGCCGGAAGCGATCATCCACATCACCTGGTATTCGCGATCGGAAAGCGTCTCGTGCAGCGGCTTGCCGCGGTTGTCCTCGAGCTCGAGGGCGAGCTTCTCGCCGAGGGTCGGGGTGACATAGCGGCCGCCGCCGGCGACCTTGCGGATCGCGCTGACCAGTTCTTCGGGAGCGGATTCTTTCGTCAGGTAACCCGCCGCTCCCGCTTTCAGCGCGCGCACCGCGTAGCGGTCTTCCGGGTACATGCTGAGGATCAGCACCGCGCGGCCGGGATAGCGCTGGCGCAGCTCCTTGATCAACTCCAGGCCGTTCTTGCCCGGCATGTTGTAGTCGAGCACCGCCACTTCCCACGGCACCTTGCGCGAGAGCTCGACCACTTCCTGTCCGTTCTTCGCCTCGCCGACCACGGAAAGATCGGACTCCGCGGCGAGCATCTGCCGCAGCCCTTGCCGGACGACCGGATGATCGTCGGCGATGATGACCTTCATGCCTTGCCTTTCAGGGGAATCGACACGGTGACGCGCGTGCCGTGGCCCGCGGTGCCGGTGATCTTCAGTTCGCCGCCGAAAAGCAGCGCGCGCTCGTGCATGCCGAGCAGGCCGAGCGACTTCTTGCCGCTCATGTCGGTGTCGGTGATGCCGACGCCGTTGTCCAGCACGTCGAGCCCGATCCTGTCGGCCGCGACGGTAAGCTCGATGTCGACCCGCGTCGCGCGCGAATGGCGCGCGACGTTGGTGAGGACCTCCTGGAAGATGCGGAACATCGTCGTCGACACGTCGATGTCGAACTTCACTTCCGGCGGCAGCTTCACCCGGCAGCGGATGCCGGTGCGCTTCTGGAATTCCTTCGCCTGCCAGCCGACCGCGGCGACCAGGCCCATGTCGTCCAGCATCTCCGGCCGCAGGCCGGTCGCGATCTTGCGCACCGTCTGCACCGTCGAGTCGATGAGCTTGCCCATCGAGTCGGTCTTGTCGATCAGGTCCTTGTCCTTCAGCCGCTTCGCCAGCCAGCCCACTTCCATCTTCAGGCCGGTGAGCACCTGGCCGAGCTCGTCGTGGATCTCGCGCGCGATGTGGGCGCGCTCCTCTTCCCGCACGGAGATGAGGTGCGCCGCGAGCAGCCGCAGCTTCTCTTCCGACTCCCGCAGCCGCTCGGTCTTGCGGTGCAGCTCGACGAACACCGCGACCTTCGACTTCAGCACCTCCGGCACCACCGGCTTCATCAGGTAGTCGACCGCGCCGACCTCGTAGCCGCGGAACATGGAGGCCATCTCGTCGGCGGCGGCGGTGAGGAAGATGATCGGCGTCAGGCGCGAGCGCTCGCGGCTGCGGATCAGGCGCGCGGTCTCGAAGCCGTCGATGCCGGGCATGCGCACGTCGAGCAGGATCACCGCGAAGTCGTTCTTCAGCGCGAGGCGCAGCGCCTCTTCGCCCGACTGCGCGATCATCAGGTTCTGCTCGAGCTGCGAGAGCAGCTGCTGCAACGCGTACAGGCTCTTCGGCTCGTCGTCGACGAGCAGGATCTTCGCCTGCGCCACCGCCTCGGCGGTCGCCTCGGGCTTGAACTCCACCGTTTCGACTGCGCTGTTCAACCGACCAGCTGGTGTCTGACGGCGTAGTGCACGAGCGCGGCGTTGCTGGTGAGGCTCAGCTTGCGCAGGATGCGGGTGCGGTAGGTGCTGACCGTGCTCGGCGAGAGGCCCATCTCCTTGGCGATCTCGCTGATCTGCTTGCCGGTGGCGAGCAGCCACATCACGCGGTACTCGCGGTCGGAGAGCTTCTCGTGCAGCGCCTTCTGCGGATCGGAGGAGCATTCGCTGGCGAGGATTTCGGCGAGCGATGCGGAGACGTACTTGCCGCCGTTCGAGACCTTGCGCACCGCGGTGGTGAGCTCGGTCGGCGCGCTTTCCTTGGTGATGTAGCCCGCGGCGCCGCCGCGAAGCACGCGCGAGCCGTGCACGTCCTCGGAGTGCATCGACAGGATCAGCACCGGCTTGCCGGGAAACTCGCGCTTGATGTCGCCGAGCAGGTCGAGGCCGCTGCGCCCGGGCATGGAGAAATCGAAGATCGCCATGTCCCACTGCAGCGAGCGCGCCATCTCGAGCGCCTCGTCGCCGTTGGTCGCCTCGCCGACTACGGTGGCGCTTGGATCGGCGGCAAGAACCTGCTTCAGCCCGTGACGAACGATCGGGTGGTCGTCTGCGATCAGAATTCTCATCTTCGTTTCTCCTTGCACTTCCCTGAGTGCGAAAAGTATATGAGCCTGCGCTCCATTCCGATAGTCCGCGCACGATGACACGAGTGTAGTGGTTCCACTACATCCACGTGGCGCACTGGCTGCGGTGGCGCCATTTCCGTGTCGAAAGTAGTGTTTTCCCGGACATGCTGGACGCGCTGCTCTTCGTCGCCACTTTCGAATCGATCGGCCTGTACTGGAAGCCGCCGGCCGATCCCGGCCCCGCCGGATGCTCCGTTCGTTACCGGACAAAGGCCGAAACGGCGTGGAAGGAAGGCTTGCCGCTCTGGTACGACGCGCGCAATCGCGAGTGCCGCGGCAGCCTGGTGCAGCTCGCGCCGGGAACGCAATACGAGATCGAAGTCGGCGGACAGAAAATTCTTGCCGCGACGTGGAGCGAGAAATTTCCGATTGCGAAAACGGTGAAGCCCGTCCCGCAAGAAATCAGGGAAGGCGGAACGAAGGACGGATACATCCTGTACGAAGGAGGAACGATCGACGGCGGGAAGTTCAACGTCACGATCTCTGCTCCGTACGTGATCGTGCGCGGCGCCACCTTGAAGGGCGCGGAGCAGGACGCGATCCGCCTGCTCGAGGGCGCGCACGACGTGGTGATCGAGGACAACGACATCAGCGGCTGGGGACGCAGGAACTACGTCAACAGCAAGGGCTGGGAAATCGGCGTCGACATGGAGTCCGGCGTCCGCGCCGATTGCCGCCGGTTTTCAAAGCCCCTGGAAAGAATTGTCGTTCAAAAAAATAAAATCCATGACCCGCGCTACGGCGCCAACAGCTGGTCGTGGGGACATCCCGCCGGCCCGCAGGGCATCACCTTCAGCTATTGCGGCGGCAACCACGTCATCCGCAACAACGAGATCACCAGCTCGCCGGGCCATTACTTCAACGACGGCATCGGCGGCGAGGACAATTTTTCCGACACCGGCTTTCCGAACGCGGACAGCGACATCTACGGCAACGTCGTCACGCATGCCTGGGACGACGCGATCGAGGCCGAAGGCGGCAACAAGAACGTGCGCATCTGGGGCAACTATCTCGACCAGACCGGGACGGGTATCGCCACCACGGTCACGCACTGGGGGCCGGTGTACATCTTCCGCAACGTCTATGACCACGGCCGCATGAAGTCGGAGCGCCCGCCCGAGCAGGACGACCGCGGCCCGTTCGCCAAGGCCGGCTCGACCGACAAGTGGGGCAACGGCCGGCGCTACGTCTTCCACAACAGCGTGCGGCAGCCCGACGGCAGGAACGGCGCCGGCGCGGGCATCGCCGGAAATTCGAAGCAGCCGCTCACCAACACCGTCTCGCGCAACAACAACTTCCAGGTATGGCGGCCGAACTGGCCGGCGATCGACGAGGCCGGCGGCTCGGGCAACGATTTCGACTACGACCTTTCCAACGGGCGCCTTTCGGAGAAGCACGGCGTGAGCGGCGGCGCCGACAAGGGCGTGGACCGCGGCGTGCGCCTCCCCAACTTCAACGACAACTTCGTCGGTAGCGCTCCCGACATCGGCGCCGAGGAAAAGGGCGCTACGCCCCTGGTATTCGGCAAAAGTCGCGCCGCAGCGACAGGGCGATAGTCCAACGAAACAGTGACTTGAAGCAGGACCACGGCCTCACGTCGTCCTGACCCTACAAGTGCGTCATTGAGCGCACGACAGGTCTGTAGTTAAGTCGTTGATTAGCCATGTAGTGCAAACAGTGGCACGGCTCCTGCTTTTAGGGCGGCACACAAGTCCGTCTAAAGGAAGGGAGTGCCATGAAGTTCCAGAAAAAGTCGATTGCTGTTGCAGTAGCTCTTGCGGCCGGCGCGCCTCTCGCCGCCCACGCCGCCCCGACCGTCTCGTGGAGCGCGCCGAAGAACGGCGCGACGGTCTCCGGGACCATCAGCGGCGCCACTTGCGCCGCGAACGTCAGCTCGAGCGTGGCAATGAGCCGCGTCGTGTTCTGGGCCGACGGGATGCAGATCAACAACGATTACTCGTCGCCCTGGAACTGCAGCTTCGACACGAGCAAGTTGAAGGACGGCACGCACACGCTCAAAGCCGTCGCCTACGACAACAACGGCGCGTCGACCACGTCGCAGATCTCCGTGACGATCAAGAACAGCGGCGCGACCACGACGCCGCCCCCGACCACGCCCGCCAACGCCGCGCCGAGCGTCTCGCTCACCGCGCCGACGAGCGGCCAGACCGTCTCCGGCACCGTCACCCTCTCGGCGATCGCCGCCGACGACAAGGCGGTCAGCAAGGTCGTGTTCATGGTCGGCAGCACCACCATCGCCACCAAGACCGCCGCGCCGTACACGGCGAGCCTCAACACCACCACCCTCGGCAACGGCACGCAGACGCTGAAGGCGCAGGCGTTCGATGCCGCGGGTCTGAGCGCGACCTCGCAGGTCGCGGTCAACGTACAGAACGGCACGACCACCCCGCCCCCGACCACGTCGACGCCCGCGCCCAGCTCGGGCACGCTCAACGTCTGGTTCAAGTCGCCGCTCGCCGGCGCGACTGTGTCGGGCTCGCTGACCGGCACCAAGTGCTATGTCAACGGCACCGGCGTGACCAAGGTGGCGTTCAAGCTCGACTCCACCGCGCTCAACACCGACACCACCATGTCGGACGGCATGCAGTGCGCGCTCGACACCACCAAGTTCGCCAACGGCACGCACACGCTCACCGCGACCGCGACCAGCTCCACCGGCACGACGCGCTCCGACGTGGTCAGCATCAACATCCAGAACAGCGGCAGCACCACGCCGCCCGTAGTTACGCCACCGGTCACTCCGCCGGTGACCCCGCCGACCACCCCGCCGCCGACCGGCGGCGTGATGCCCACGGATAGCAGCAACGTGCGCGGCGTGGCGACGTTCCAGTCGATCGGCCTGTACTGGGCGAGCCCCGGCGCGGGCTCGAGCGGCTGCAAGGTGCAGTTCCGCAAGCAGGGCGACACCGCCTGGCGCGACGGCCTCGACATGTGGTTCGACTCGCGTAACAGCGAGTGCCGCGGCAGCCTGGTGATGCTCCAGCCCGGCACGCCGTACGAGATCCAGATGGGCCTGCCGGGCCAGTCGTTCAACAAAGGCCTGACGGTCTCGACCTGGAACGAGCAGTTCCCGATCGCGCAGACCATCACCCTGCCCGCCTCGAGCTCGTCGACACTCAACATCACGAGCGGCGGCACGGCGAACGGCTACGTGCTGTACCAGGCGGCGAGCGGCGGCTCGACCATCAACGGCGGCACCAACAACGTCGTCATCTCCGCGCCGTACGTCATCGTGCGCGGTCTGACGCTGAAGGGCGCTAGCGCCGACGCCATCGCGTTGAAGAACGGCGCGCATGACGTCGTGATCGAGGACAACGACATCAGCGGCTGGGGACGCATGAACTACACCAACAGCAGCGGCTGGCAAGTCGGCGTCGACATGGACTCCGGCGTGCGCGGCTTCTGCAGCGGGACCTCGACGATGGATCGCTTCATCCTCCAGCGCAACAAGATCCACGACCCGCGCTACGGCGCGAACAGCTGGGACTGGGGCCATCCCGCCGGCCCGCAGGGCATCACGTTCAGCTTCTGCGGCGTCAACCACGTGATCCGCTTCAACGAGGTCTACAGCACGACCGGGCAGCAGCATTACTACAACGACGGCATCGGCGGCGAGGACAACTTCTCGACCACCGGCTTCCCGAACGCGGATTCCGACATCTACGGCAACCGGATCTCCGAGACCTGGGACGACGGCATCGAGGCCGAGGGCGGCGACAAGAACGTGCGCGTCTTCGGCAACTACACCAACAACACCAACACCGGTGTAGCGAGCACGGTGGCGCACTGGGGCCCGTTCTACGTGTTCCGCAACGTGCACAACCGCAGCCGCGCGATGTCGCTGAAGGCGCTCGACTCGGATGACCGCAACAACGCCTACAAGTCCGGCGAGAAGGCGGGCTTCGGCGGCGGGCGGCGCTACTTCCTGCACAACACGCTGCTGCAGGCGACGGCGGCGGGCTCGACCCGCGGCCTGGGCATGGGCGGCGGAATCTCCGGCAACACCGGCGAGCCGCTCACCAACAGCGTGTCGCGCAACAACATCCTGCAAGTCTGGACCGCGAACGCGTACTCGGTCTACAACGCCGGCGGCACGACCGACGACGCCGACTACGACCTGCGCAACGGCAACGTCAACATCAGCGGCGCCGAGGTGAACGGCTTCGTCGGCACGCCGATCTACGCGAGCGGCCACGGCTGGCAGAGCGAGGCGAACGGCAACTACCAGCTCGCCCCGTCGAGCCCGGGCTACGGCCGTGGGCAACGCCTGGCGAACTTCAACGACATGAACAGTGCGCCCGACGTCGGCGCCCACCAGTCGGGCACCAGCGCAATGGTGTTCGGCGTGACCGCCCAGTCGAGCCTGTGGGTCTCGGGCGCCGTCATCGGCGGCGCGGTTACCGGCCTCGGCTCGGGCAGCGCCAGCACCGCGACCGCTACGACGACCTCGACGTCGACGACGGCGGTGCTCGGCCCGGTCGCGGTGCCGCAATAACCCAGCGCACAGCCTAGGGAGGGCTGACATGAACACCACCAAGTCAAAAGGATTCACGCTGCTCGAGTTGCTGGTCGTGATCGTCATCATCGGACTGCTCGCCGGATACGTAGCCCCGCGCTACTTCTCGCAGGTGGGCAAGTCCGAGGTGCAGGTGGCGAGGGCGCAGATCGACGCGCTGGAAAAGGCGGTGGACCAGTACCGCCTCGACAACCGCCGCTATCCGACCAGCGAGGAAGGGCTCGCCGCGGTGCAGCCGTACCTGAAGAAGACGCTGCCGAACGATCCCTGGGGCCGGCCGTACGTGTACCGCATCCCGGGCGAGAAGGCCGACTACGAGGTCGTCTCCTACGGCAAGGACGGCAAGCCCGGCGGCACCGGCGAGGACGCCGATCTGGGCGTGCAAGCCGTGAGCGGCGCCACGGAGACCGCGAAGGCGAATTGATGCGATTCCAGCTTCAGGCGCTCGACGCTCGCCAGCAGGTCGTCTCGCTCACGCTCGAAGCGGCGAGCGAGGCGGCCGCTCGCGAGAGTGCGCGCCAGCAGGGTTTGAACGTGTTTTTCATCAAGACCCGGGGAGCCCGGAGGGCCGCACGGTTTTCCGTGGGCCTGTTCTCCGCCGAGCTGATGGCGCTGCTCGAAGCGGGACTGAACCTGGTCGAAGCGCTGCAGACGCTGGCCGAAAAGGAGAACAGCGACGTCCTCAAGTCGATCCTTGCGGCGATCCGTCGCGGCGAGCCGTTTTCGCAGGCCGTGGCGTCGCTGCCGCGGCATTTCTCGCCGCTCTACGTGGCGACCATCCACGCGAGCGAGCGCACCGGCAACGTGAAGGAAGCGCTCGGCCGCTACATCGCCTACCAGGAGGAGTTCGACCGCGTGAAGAAGAAGGTGGTCTCCGCCTCGATCTACCCGGCGATCCTCGCCATCGTCGGCGCGCTGGTGCTCGGCTTCCTCATGTTCTACGTGGTGCCGCGCTTCGCCAAGGTGTACGAGGACATGTCGGGCGGGCTGCCGCTCTTCTCGAGGCTGCTGCTGTCGTTCGGCCGTTTCGTCGGCGATCACGCAGGGTCGATCGCCATGGCAATGGCCGTCGTTTTTTCCGTGGGGATCTATTTTTTGACGAAGGCCTCGTTCCGCGCCGCCCTGAATGCGCGCATGTGGCAGATCCCGGCGCTCGGCGAGCGCATGAAGGTCTACCAGCTCGCGCGCCTGTACCGCACCGCGGGCATGCTGCTGCGCGCCGGGATTCCGGCGGTGCGCGCGCTCGACATGGTCAAGGATTTGCTCGCGGCGCATCTTCGCCCCCAGTTGGTTTATTCAAGAAAACTCATCGAAGAGGGGCAGTCGATGTCCGCGGCGCTCGGCGCCGCCGGGCTCGCCACGCCGGTCGCGACGCGCATGATGCAGGTCGGCGAACGCGGCGGCGACATGGGCGGCATGCTCGGCCAGATCGCGCGCTTCCACGACGACGAAATCGCGCGCTACATCGACTGGTTCACCCGCGCCTTCGAGCCGGTCCTGATGACGGTGCTCGGCCTCGCCATCGGCGGCGTCGTGGTCCTCATG
>LSTF01000083.1 GCA_001644455.1 Betaproteobacteria bacterium SCGC AG-212-J23 | reverse complement strand
GCGCCCCAGGTCACGGGCAAGACCGTCGAGGGCGAAGTCAAGGGCAAGACCGAGAGCAAGGCCTAGCCCGCTTTCGGATTTGAGTCGGTTGCGAGCGCCCTTGCGGCGCTCGTTTGTTCTCTAGGCGCCAATGTTCGACATCGGCTTTTCGGAAATGATGGTGATCGCCGTTCTGGCGCTGATCGTGATCGGCCCGGAGCGGCTGCCGCGCGTGGCGCGCACGCTCGGTCACCTGGCCGGTCGGCTGCAGCGCTATGTCGCCGACGTGAAGGCCGACATCAACCGCGAGGTCGAGCTCGACGAGCTGCGCAAGATGCGCGATTCGATGCAGCAGGCGGCTTCCAGCTTCCAGAGCACCGTGCACGAAGAGCTCTCGAAGGCGAGCGCCGAAGTCTCGAAGGTCGAGGGCGAGCTGAACGCGGCGGCTGCGAGCCTGGACAAGCCGGCCGAACCTGCGAAGACCGAGCCGGTGGCGAAGGCCGAACCGGGTAAATCCGGAACCTCGTGAGCGTCAACCAGGAAAGCTTCATCTCGCATCTCATCGAGCTGCGCACGAGATTGCTGCGCGCGCTGGCGTCGATCTTCGTGGTCATGCTCGCGCTGGTGATCTGGCCGGGACTGGACGCCGTTTACAACTTTGTCGCCGCGCCGCTCGGCTTCAAGGGCGCCATCGCCACCGATATCGTCGGCCCGATCACCGTGCCGTTGAAGGTTCTCGCGCTGGTGTCCTTGATGGTGGCGTTGCCGTACGTCCTGTACCAGCTTTGGGCGTTCGTCGCGCCGGGCCTCTACGAGCACGAGAAGAAGTTCGCCTTGCCGCTGGTGATCGCCAGCACCGGGCTTTTCTACGCGGGCGTGGCGTTTTGCTACTACTTCGTTCTCCGGCAGGTGTTCGTGTTCATCGCATCGTTCGCCCCTTCGAGCATCACGCCGATGCCGGATGCCGACAAATACCTCACCTTCGTCCTCACCATGTTCCTCGCCTTCGGCGTGACCTTCGAGATCCCGATCGCCGTCATCCTGCTGGTGCGCTTCGGCCTGGTCACGATCGAGCAGCTCGTCGAGTGGCGTTCCTACGTCGTCCTCGGCAACGCGGTGGTCGCGGCGGTGATCACGCCGCCCGACGTGGTCTCGATGCTGGCGCTGCTGATTCCGATGTGTCTGCTGTACGAGGTGGGCCTGTTCGTCGCGCGCTACGTCGGCAAGCGGGAGCGTCCTGCCGATCTGTCGGAAAAACAAACCTGAGGGAGACACCATGAAACTGCGTCACGTTCTGGCGGTGCTGGCCGGGTTGGCGTTCGCCGCCCAGGCCTGGGCTCAGCTGCTCACCGAGAAGAAGTTCTTCACGCTGCCGCAGTACACCACGGCGGGCGGCAAGACCATCAAGAACGTACGCGTCGGCTACGAGACCTACGGTAAATTGAACGCCGCCGGCGACAACGCCATCTTCGTGCCGCACTTCTTCTCCGGCAACTCGCACGCCGCCGGGCGCTACAAGGCAGACGAAAAAGCCGCTGGCTACTGGGACGCGATCATCGGCTCCGGCAAGGCGATCGACACCGACAAGTACTTCGTGGTGAGCGCCGACACGCTCGTCAACCTGAACGTAAAAAGCCCGATGGTCGGGACCAACGGCCCGGCGACGATCAACCCGGACACGGGCAAGCCGTACGGCTCGACCTTCCCGGTGGTCTCGATCCGCGATTTCGTCCGCGTGCACAAGGCATTGCTCGATTCACTCGGCGTGAAGAGGCTGCAGGCGGCCGCCGGCGCCTCCATGGGCTCGCTGCAGGCGATGCAATGGGCCGCCGAGTATCCGGGCTACGTCGAGCGCGTGGTGCACGTCATCGGTCCGGGCCTCGACATTCATCCTTACACGATCGAGATGACTAACGCGTGGGCAGCGCCGATCAAGCTCGACCCGAACTGGAAGGGCGGCGACTACTACGGCGGCGCCGAGCCGAACGCAGGCCTCGCACAGGCGCTGACGCTCGTCAGCCTGACCACGTTGCATTTCGCGTGGGCCGAGAAGGTGCACGGCTACAAGTGGGCTGCGGAGGGCAAGGATCCCGGTGAGGCGATGGACAACCTGTTCGCCATCGAGGACTCGCTGCAGAAGTCCGGGCAGGCGAGGGCGGGCTCATCTGACGCCGGGCACTTCGTCTGGCTCGTCAAGGCGAACCAGCTCTACAACCTGGAGAAGGAGCAGGCGCGCATCAAGGCGAAGGTGCTGTTCCTGCCGGCGAAGACCGATCTCGTGTTCCCGCCGGAGCTCTCGAAGCGCTGGGCCGACAAGCTGCGCGCGCAGGGCAACCACGTCGAGCTCTACGAGATCGACGGCACCAGCGGCCACCTCGACGGCATCTTCTCGATCGGCAAGGTCGCCGACCAGATCAAGGTGTTCCTGACGAAGTAGGCGCGCGAAGCGCGGCTATTCGGCCGCGCGCGCCTGCGGTTTCGGCCGCCGGCCGACGGTGATCGTCGTGTCGACGTCGTTGCCATTGCGCTTCAACTTCACCGTCGCCGGCTTGCCCGGGGCGAGCGCGGCGACGAGATTCAGCATCGAGGTCGGGTCGGCGACCGGTTTGCCTGCCACCTCGGTGAGCACGTCGCCGGGCTTCACACCGGCCTTGTCCGCCGGTCCGCCGCGCAGCACGCCGGCGATCAGCGCGCCGCGCGTGTCGCCGAGCTTGAACGACTCGGCGACCGGCGGCGTGATTTCCTGCACCTCGACGCCGATCCAGCCGCGCGTCACGGTGCCGCTCTTGACGATCTGGTCGAGCACCATCTTCGCGGTCGACACCGGGATGGCGAAGCCGATGCCCATCGAGCCGCCCGAGCGGGAGAAGATCGCGGTGTTGATGCCGATCAGGTTGCCCTGCGCGTCGATCAGCGCGCCGCCGGAGTTGCCCGGGTTGATCGCCGCGTCGGTCTGGATGAAGTTCTCGAAAGTGTTGATGCCCAGGCCGGTGCGGCCGAGCGCGGAGACGATGCCGCTCGTCACCGTCTGGCCGACGCCGAACGGATTGCCGATGGCGAGCACCACGTCGCCGACGCGCACGTTCTCGGCCGAGCCGAAGCTGATCGCCGGCAGGTCGTCGCCGCTGATGCGCAGCACGGCGATATCGGTTTCCGGGTCGTTGCCGACCACCTTGGCGAGGAGTTTCTTGCCGTCGGCGAGCGCGACCTCGATCTCGTCGGCGGCCTCGACCACATGGTGGTTGGTGAGCACGTAGCCGCTGGTGCTGACGATCACGCCCGAACCCAGGCTCGAGGCGCGCTGCGCTTCGTCGGGCAGCTGGTCGCCGAAGAAGCGGCGGAAGATCGGATCGTTGAGCAGCGGATGGCGCGGCGAGCGGATCTCCTTCGAGGTGAAGATGTTCACCACCGACGGCATCGCGCGCTGCACGGCTGTGTTGTAGGAGACGGTGGTCGGCGCGCTCGCGCCCGGCGTCGCCGCCGGCGCGGAAACGATCGACGCGCCGCCGCGCGAGGGCAGCCATTCCGGGCGGAACGTCGAAACTACAAACAGCGCCGCGACGGCGACGGTCGTCGCCTGCGCGAAGATGAGCCAGAGCCGACGCATGGGGGACGCGCAGTATACGAAAATTCTCTTGGAAATATAAGCGCTTAGAGCAGAAATCGTGGACAACTACAAGCCTCGCCGCTACAATCACCCGCTTCGCGTCGCGACTACAACAATTCCATCTCCATGAACGAGCAAGAAAAACCGGATAAGACGCGGCGCAATCTGATCGTCGCGACCTCGGCCGTCGGTGCCGTCGCGGGACTTGGCGCCGCCGTACCTTTCGTCGCCAGCATGTGGCCTTCGGAGCGTGCCAAAGCGGCCGGCGCGCCGATCGAGGTCGACCTCTCGCTGATCGCGCCGGGCGAAATAAAGACGTTCGAGTGGCGGGGCAAGCCGGTCTGGGTGATCCGCCGCACGCAAGAGATGCTCGCTTCGCTCAAGGCCGCCGAGGGCCGGCTCTCCGATCCGGCGTCGAAAGCCTCGGAGCAGCCGAAGTACGCCGAGAACGAGTATCGCTCGCAGAAGCCCGAGATCATGGTGATGGAGGGCGTGTGCACGCATCTCGGCTGCTCGCCGCAGATGAAGCCTGCCGACGCGAAGGGGGAGATGGGCGGCGACTGGGTGGGCGGCTTCTACTGCCCGTGCCACGGCTCGAAGTTCGATCTGGCCGGCCGCGTGTTCCGCGGCG
Organism: Betaproteobacteria bacterium SCGC AG-212-J23; assembly: GCA_001644455.1. Taxonomy (GTDB): domain Bacteria; phylum Pseudomonadota; class Gammaproteobacteria; order Burkholderiales; family SG8-39; genus SCGC-AG-212-J23. The sequence continues at coordinate 5,381 of LSTF01000083.1, read as the reverse complement.
CGCCGGCGCCGGTCAACCTGAAGGTGCCGCCGTACGAGTTCATCACCGACGGCACGCTGGTGATCGGCGAAGACAAAGAAAAGAAGGGGGCCTAGGCAATGGGTGCTCAGCTGCGTGCCCTGTGGGGCTGGTTCGATTCGCGCATGCCGTCGGTGGCGTCGGAATGGCGCAAGCACGCCGCCGAGTACTACGCGCCGAAGAACTTCAATTTCTGGTATTTCTTCGGCGCGCTGGCGATGCTGGTGCTCGGTATCCAGATCGTCTCCGGCATCTTCCTGACCATGAACTACAAGCCCGACGCGACCCTCGCGTTCGGCTCGGTCGAGTACATCATGCGCGACGTGCCGGGCGGATGGATCCTGCGCTACATCCATTCCACCGGCGCTTCGGCGTTCTTCATCGTCGTCTACCTGCACATGTTCCGCGGCTTGCTCTACGGCTCTTACAAGCAGCCGCGCGAGCTGGTCTGGATCTTCGGCGTGCTGATCTACCTGACGCTGATGGGCGAAGCGTTCTTCGGCTACCTGCTTCCCTGGGGACAGATGTCGTACTGGGGCGCGCAGGTGATCGTCAACCTCTTCGGCACGGTGCCGGTCATCGGTCCCGATCTCGCGCTCTGGATCCGCGGCGACTACGTCGTCTCCGACGCGACGCTGAACCGCTTCTTCGCGCTGCACGTCATCGCCTTCCCGCTGGTGCTGCTCGGCCTCGTGGTCGCGCACATCCTGGCGCTGCACGACGTCGGCTCGAACAATCCGGATGGCATCGAGATCAAGAAGCTGAAGGGCCCGGACGGCCACCCGCTCGACGGCGTTCCCTTCCACCCGTATTACACGGTGAAGGATTTCATGGGCGCGGTGCTGTTCCTCATCATCTTCTGCTTCATCATGTTCTTCGTCCCCGAGGTCGGCGGCTACTTCCTCGAGTACAACAACTTTATTCCCGCGGATCCGCTGAAGACGCCGCCGCACATCGCCCCGGTCTGGTACTTCACGCCGTACTACTCGATCCTGCGCGCCGTGCCGCCGCTCTTCCACTCGCAGTTCCCCGGCGTGCTGGCGATGGGGGTGGCGACCATGATCCTGTTCTTCCTCCCCTGGCTCGACCGCAGCCCGGTGAAATCGATCCGCTACCGCGGCACGCTCTACAAGGGCGCGCTGGCGATGTTCGTGGTCGTCTTCCTGGTGCTCGGCTACCTCGGCACCGAGCCGACCACGGTCTGGGGGCAGTTCGGCTTCGACGCCTTCTTCCTCGATACCAAGGACGTCGCCACCTGGGTGGCACGGGTGTGCACGGTCCTCTACTTCGCGTTCTTTTTCCTGATGCCCTGGTACACCGCGCGCGACAAGGTGCTGCCGGTGCCCGAGCGGGTGACGTCATGAGAAAGCTTCTGCTCGTAGGGCTGTTCGCGCCGCTCGCGGTCTTCGCCTCCGAAGCGGGCTATCCGCTCGATCCGTCGCCGCACAACCCACGCGACCTGGTGAGCGTGCAGGCCGGCGCCCGTACCTTCGTCAACTACTGCCTCGGCTGCCACGGCGCGCAGTACATGCGCTACCAGGGTCTCGCCGCCCTCGACCTCAGTGAAGCGCAGATCCGCGACAACCTGATGTTCACCGCCGAAAAGATCGGCGAGCCGATGCGCAGCACCATGAGCGCCAAGGACGCGAAGCAGTGGTTCGGCGTCGCGCCGCCGGATCTCTCGGTGATCGCGCGCTCGCGCGGGGCGGACTGGCTCTATACCTATCTGCGCACGTTCTACCGCGACCCGAAGACCGCCACCGGCTGGAACAACGCCGTGTACCCCAACGTCGGCATGCCGCACGCGCTGTGGATGCTGCAGGGCGAGAAGCGCCTCGAGGTCGAGACGCCGGAGGAAGGGCACGGCCACGTCGCCTACAAGTGGTCGGACGCCTCGAAGGGCGCGCTGTCGGCGGCCGAGTACGACGCCACGGTGCGCGACCTCGTGAACTTCCTGGTGTACGTGAGCGAGCCGCACGCGGCGAGCCGCAGAGCAATCGGCGTGATCACGCTGTTCTTCCTCGGCGTGGTGTTCATCTTCGCCTACCTGCTGAAAAAGGAATTCTGGAAAGACGTGCACTGACCGCGCGGCCGCCGGCCGCGCGGTTCTCCTGATCGAAGGCCAGCCTCATGATGCAACTTTATTCGGGCACGACCTGCCCATTCAGTCACCGCTGCCGGTTCGTGCTCTACGAAAAAGGCATGGACTTCCAGGTGATCGACGTCGACCTCTACAACAAGCCGGAAGACATCGCGGTGATGAATCCGTATAACCGCCTGCCGGTGCTGGTCGAGCGCGACCTGATCCTGTACGAGTCGAACATCATCAACGAGTACATCGACGAGCGCTTCCCGCACCCGCAGCTGATGCCGGCCGACCCGGTGATGCGCGCCCGCGCGCGGCTGATGCTCTACAACATGGAGGTGGAGCTGTTCGCGCACATCGAGGCGCTCGAGTCGGGCAAGGAGAAGCCGACGGAGAAGGCGCGGCAGCACATCACCGACCGCCTGATCGAGCTCGCGCCGGTGTTCACCAAGACCAAGCACATGCTCGGCGACGATTTCACCATGCTCGACGTGGCCATCGCGCCGCTGCTCTGGCGCCTCGATCACTACGGCATTAAGCTCGGCAAGACCGCGGCACCGCTGATGAAATACGCCGAGCGCATCTTCTCCCGTCCGGCGTTCATCGAGGCGCTCACGCCCTCCGAGAAGGTGATGCGCAAGTAGCTTTTTGCAAGATGAAGGAAATCCCGACCAAACCCTACCTGCTGCGCGCGCTGTTCGAGTGGTGCGTGGACAACGGCTACACGCCGTACCTGTACGTCAAGGTCGATGCGCATACCCAGGTCCCCACCGAGTACGTCCGCGAGGGCCAGATCACCCTCAATATCAGTCCGAACGCTGTTCACAAGCTGCAGATGGGCAACGAGCTGATCGAGTGCTCGGCGCGCTTCGGCGGCGTGGCGCGGCAGATCTCGGTGCCGGTCGGCAACGTCCAGGCGCTGCGCGCCAAGGAAACCGGCAACGGCCTGATCTTCGACGTCGAGGGCGCGAAGGCGGCGGTGCAGGCGCACGCCGAGACCGACACGGCCTCCAACACCCGCGCGCCTTCGCTGCCCGCGCCCGCGCCCGAGCCGCCGAAGAAGCCGTCGGGCGGCAAGCCGACATTGCGCCGAATCAAGTAGGGGGATAATCCCCGGCGAGCCGGCTTAGCTCAGTGGTAGAGCACCCGCCTTGTAAGCGGAAGGTCCTCCGTTCAATCCGGAGAGCCGGCACCATAGAATCAGGGGGAGGGGAGACCCCGGCATGAAGAAGATCCTGTTCATCAATCCGGCGCTGAAGGAAAGCCTGCACTCCAACATCAAGGTGCTGGCGATCCCGCCGCTCAACCTCGCGATGATCGCGGCCTACACACCCGATCACTACGAGATCGAGATCGTCGACGAGGCGGTCGAGCCCCTCGATCTCGAGGCGAAGGCCGACCTGGTCGGCATCACCTGCATGACCCCGCTCGCGCCGCGCGCCTACGAAATCGCCACGCACTTCAGGAACCGCGGCATCCCCGTGGTGATGGGCGGTATCCACGCGTCGTACATGCCGGAGGAGGCGCTGCGCTACGTCGACTGCGTGGTGAGCGGCGAGGCCGAGGAAATGTGGCCGAAGGTGCTGGCCGACTTCGAGAACGGGCGCATGCAGCGTCACTACAAGGTCGAGGAGCTGCCCGACATCACCAACCTGAAGATGCCGCGGCGCGACCTGCTGAGGGGTAAGTACTTCGTCGAGACGGTGCAGACCGGGCGCGGCTGCCCCATCAACTGCAACTTCTGCTCGGTGACCGCGTTCAACGGCGCGCGCTACCGGCTGCGCTCGACCGACAACATCATCGAAGAGATCAAGCGCATCAAGTCGAAGCGCATCTTCATCGTCGACGACAACATCGTCGGCGCCGGCAACAAGTACATGAACCGGGCGAGGGAGCTCTTTGCCCGCCTGAAGGAATGCGACAAGGAGTGGGGCGCGCAGACCTGCCTCAACATCGTCGAGCATCCCGACGTGCTGAAGCTGGCGCGCGAGAGCGGCTGCCGCGGCCTCTTGATCGGCTTCGAGTCGATCGACGCCGACTCCCTCGAGCACATGCACAAGCCGGTCAACCTGCGGCCGAACACCAAGAACTTCAGCGAGGCGATCCAGAAGATCCACGACCACGGCCTGGCGGTCATCGGCTGCTTCATCTTCGGCGCCGACACGCAAAGCAAGGACGTTTTTCGCCGCACGGTCGACTTCGCGCTCGCCAACAACATCGACGCGATCCAGATGACGCTCGAGACGCCGCTGCCGGGCACGGCGTTCTATCGGCAGATGGTGGCCGAGGACCGGCTGCTGCTCACCGACTATCCCAACGACTGGCGCCACTACAACATCGTCGAGCCGGTGTTCCAGATGAAGAACTGGACGCCGCGCGAGGCGTACGAGAGCCTGCTTTCCGCCTACCGCGAGGTCTCGTCGCTCGGCAGCTCGCTCAAGCGCGCAACCTGGACGCTGCTCAACACGAAGAGCCTGTTCAGCACCGCGATCGCCTTCTCCTGGAACTACCACGCCTACAAGACGATTCGCGAGACGCCGACACCGCTCGCCGCCCGCGACGGCATGGTGCTAAAGAAGGTCAGGAAAAAGGTGCCGATCCCGGTTCGAGCCGCATAATGCAGCTGTTGAGGAGGAATCGATGGAAAAGAAGCCAACGCCGTATGCCGAGATGTCCAAGGAGCAGAAGGTCAAGTTCGTGCTCCGCCTCGTGGTCTGCATCATCACGTTCGGATTCGTGTTCCCGAACGTGATGGGCGACTAGCAACCCAAAAAAAAGCCCGCCGGGATCCCGGCGGGCTCTTCTGTCGGTTATCTCGCGAAGCTGCCTACATCGGCTTGATGTTCGCCGCCTGCAGTCCCTTCGGGCCGCGCTTCACTTCGAATTCCACCTTCTGGCCTTCCTTCAGGGTCTTGAACCCGGCCATCTGGATGGCGGTGTGATGCGCGAACAGGTCTTCGCCGCCCTCGCTGGGGGTGATGAAGCCGTAGCCCTTGGAGTCGTTGAACCACTTCACTGTGCCAGTTGCCATTTGATACCTTCCGTCAACTTACGGCCGCGACAAATCCGGGCGCGACTAAGCCGGGCACGACGATCCAAGGGGAATTGAACTGCCACTGCAGAGGTGGAGAGAAACAAATTCGCGCTGCCTGAATATCCTGCGGAGGGGATTCTAGCAATTTTCGCGCTCGACGGGGCTACCATCCGGGCATGGCGAACCTCTCCGACATTGTAACTTCTGCATTCTGGCGAGTGAATCCGCCGGACGCCGACCCGG
>LSTF01000082.1 GCA_001644455.1 Betaproteobacteria bacterium SCGC AG-212-J23 | reverse complement strand
GCGAGATGCCCGACCCGAAGCCGGCGAAGGGCGAGGTGCGCGTGAAGATCGCCGCCTCGGGGCTCAATCCCTCGGACGTGAAGCGCCGCGAGGGCACGCGCGGGCAGAACATCGAGTTCCCGCGCGTGATTCCAAACAGCGACGGGGCCGGCATGGTGGATCTTGTTGGTCCGGGAGTGAAAGAGGATTGGAAAGGAAAAAGAGTCTGGGTCTGGAACGCTCAGTGGGGCAGGGCGTTCGGCACCTGCGCCCAGTACTGCTGCCTGCCCGAGGCGCAGGTCGCGCCGCTTCCCGATAGCGTCGACTTCGCAGCCGGCGCATGCCTCGGCATCCCGGCGATGACGGCGCATCAGGCGCTTTTTTCAGAGGGTGAGATCAAAAACAAATCCGTCCTGGTGACCGGCGGTGCAGGCGCGGTCGGGCACTACGCGATCCAGATGGCGAAATGGGGCGGCGCGCGCGTGGTGACGACGGTGAGCTCGGATGCGAAGGCGAAGCTGGCGAGGGACGCCGGCGCCGATCTCGTCATCAACTACAAGAGCGAAGACGTGGCGAAGAAGGTACTGGAGTTTTCGAACGGCGGCGTCGATCGCGTGATCGAAGTCGATTTCGGCGGCAACCTGGAGACGAACATCAAGGTGGTGAAGCTGAACGGCTCGATCGCGAGCTATGCCTCGATGGGCAATCCCGAGCCGAAGATTCCCTTCTACACGATGATGCGGCGCGGCATCGCCGTCGACCTGGTGTTCGTCTACATGATGAAGCCCGAGGAGCGGACCAAGGCGGTCGCGGACCTGGGAATCCTGCTGAAGGAAAACAGGCTGAAGCACAACGTCGCGAGGCATTTCAAGCTGGACGACCTCGCGGCCGCGCACGAGCTGCAGGAGACCAACAAGATCGTCGGCAACATCGTTATCGACGTTGCCTAGTGTTACAGTCGTTCACCCAGAGGAGGGAGACCATGAGAGGACTGATCGCGGTATTGCTTCTGCTGTCGGGAAGCGCATTCGGGCAGGTCAAGCTCGCCTACGTCGGCGAAATCTCCGGACAGCTCGCGGTTTCGGGCGGCAACTTCCGCGACGGCATCATTCTCGCGGTCGAGGAGATCAACGCCCGCGGCGGCATGCTCAAGCAGAAGCTCGATCTCACGCTCTACGACACGCAGACCAACCCCGGCGTCGCCCGCGCGCAGATGCAGAAGGCGATCGACGGCGAGCCTTACACGATCTTCGGGCCGGTGCTCTCGGGCAACGTCAAGGTGACGCTCGAGATCGTCAAGCAGGCCGAGGTGCCGCAGTTCATCGGCGGCGAGGCGGCCGACCTGGTCACGCTCGGCAATCCCTACATGTTCCGCACCTCGTTCGGCCAGCAGATCGGCATGCCGAAGATCGCCAACTACATCCGCGACGAGCTCAAGGCGAAGAGCATCGCGCTGATCTGGGTCAACAACGACTTCGGCAAGGCCGGCCGCGACCAGCTGCTCCGGGTGCTCAAGGAGCGCGACATCCGGCTCGCCGCGGACGTGTCGACCGAGGCGGGGCAGGTCGACTTCGCCGCCGACGTGGTCAAGCTGAAGAGCGCGAACGCGGACGCGGTGTTCGTCTACTCGAACGAGGAAGAGTGCGCGCGCATCATGCGCGAGGCGCGGAAGCAGGGTTTGAAGGGTCCATTTGTCGGCGACACGACGTTGCTCAGCCAGAAGACCATCGAGCTCGCCGCCGAGGCGGCGAACGGCGTGGTCGGCCACGTCGGCCTGACGGTGGACGCGCCCATCCCGGAGGTGAAGGCGTTCGGCGAGCGCTTCCAGAAGCGCTTCAAGTACAAGCCCGACCACAACGGCCTCAAGGGCTACACCGCGGTCTACGCGATGAGGTACGTGACCGAGAAGAAGCTCGGCAAGCTCGACCGCAAGGCGCTGGCGAAGACGCTGCACGGGCTGACGATTACGCCCAAGGAAGAACCCGGCATCCTGATGGAGACCACCTGGAACGACGTCGGCGAGATCGACCGGATCAGCTTCCTCGCCGAAGTGGTGAAGGGGCAGCAGCAGATCGTCAAGGTCCTGCCGAAGCTGGGCAAGTAAGCCGCTGGCGGATTTCCTCCAGCTTCTCGTCGCGGGACTCGCGACCGGCGCGATCTACGCGCTGATCGCGATCGGCTTCACGCTGCTGTGGCAGACGTCGCAGACGATCAACTTCGCCCAGGGCGAGTTCGTCATGCTGCCGGCGTTCTTCATCCTGATCGGCACCCACACCTTCGGCCTGCCGTTCTGGCTCGCGGCGATCCTCGGCGGCGTGGCGACCTTGATCCTCCTCGGGCTCGCCTTCAAGAAGGTGATGGTCGACCCGATGATCCACCACGGCGTGCTGCCGCTCGTCATCGCCACCATCGGCCTTGCCATCCTGATGAAGGAGGCGGTGCGCGAGTTCTACGGCGCCGACGCCTGGCCGTTCCCGGCGCTGTGGGCCACGACCGACGTCACGCTGTTCGGCGCGGTGTTCGCGGTGCAGAGCCTGCTCATCCTCGCGACGTGCATCGTCGTGGTCGGCGCGCTGCAGCTCTTCCTCGCCGGCACCCTCACCGGGCGCTGTATGCAGGCCGCCGCGCAGAACCCGGCGGTGGCGCGCCTGCTCGGAATCCGCGTCGAGCGCATGATCCTCTACACCTTCCTGATCAACGCGGCGCTGGTGTGGATCGCGGCGCTGCTGGTCACGCCGATCTACCTCGCCAAGTTCACCAACGGCGAGATCCTGGGCCTCTATGCGTTCATCGCCGCGCTGATCGGTGGCTTTAACCAGGTGCGCGGCGCGATCGTCGGCGGCCTGCTGCTCGGCGTGATCGACAACTTCTGCGCCGTGTACGTCTCCTCGAGCTATCGCATGGCCGTGCCGCTGCTCGTCCTGATCGCGGTCATCCTGGTGCGCCCGCAGGGCCTGTTGGGGCGGGTCGAAGAGCGCACGGTATGACCTGGAATCGGAAAGCAATGGGTATTGGAATACTTGCGCTAGCGGGTGCTTTCCTCCTGGTCGCGCCGCTCGGGCTCAAGCCCTACGGCATCTTCATCCTCAGCATGTGGGCGGTGATGACCATCGCCGCCATCGGCCTCAACCTCACGCTCGGCTACGCCGGGCAGATCTCGCTCGCGCAGGCCGCGTTCGTCGGCATCGGCGCCTACGTCACGGCGTGGCTGACGACCAAGGGCGCGTGGCCGTTCTGGCCGACGTACGCGCTCGGCTTCGCGTCGTGCTTCGCGGTCGGCTGGATCCTCGGCTATCCCGCGCTGCGCGTGCAGCACCATTACCTCGCCTTCGTCACGCTGGCCTTCAATACGCTCGTCTACCTCGTCTTCCGCAACGAGGAATGGCTCACCAACGGCATCTACGGCATCAGCAACGTGCCGCGGCCGTCGCTGTTCGGCTTTTCGCTGAAGGGCGGCCGGGAGTTCTACTACTTCTGCCTTGCCAACCTGGTGTTCGTGTCGCTCGCCGCCTGGTGGCTGATCCGTTCCCCCTGGGGCCGCGCCTTCGTCGCGGTGCGCGAAAACCCGATCCGCGCGCTCTCGCTCGGCGTGGACACGCGGCGCTATACGCTGATGGCGTTCGCGATCGGCGCCGGCCTCGGCGGCATCTCGGGCGCGCTGTACGCGCCCCTCACGCAGTTCGTCGACCCGACGCCGTTCGCCCTCGGTCTGTCGCTCAACCTGCTGCTGATGGTGGTGCTCGGCGGCTCGGGCTACTTCTTCGGGCCGTTCCTCGGCGCGATCGTCGCGGTGCTCCTTCCCGAGTGGCTGCGTTTCGCGCAGGGCTACTACCTCATGGGGTACGCGGTGCTGGTAATGGTGATGATGGCGTTCTGGCCGACCGGGCTTCTCGGGCTGGCGGATCGGCTTCTCAAGAAATGAATACCGTCCTCCAGGTCCGGGATCTCAGGAAGAGCTTTGGCGGGATCGTTGCCGTCGACGGCGTCTCGTTCGACGTCGAGGAGAGCGAGATCCTCGGCATCATCGGCCCGAACGGCAGCGGCAAGTCGACGCTGTTCAACTGCATCCTCGGCCAGCTGCAGCCGAGCGCGGGCGACGTGCGCCTCGACGGCCGCGCCGTGACCGGGATGCGGCCCTGCGACCTGAACCGCCTCGGCGTGAGCCGCACCTTCCAGCTCCTGCAGATCTTTCCGCACCTGACGGTGCGCGCCAACCTGATCCTCGCCGGCCAGGAGCACCAGGGCAGCATGCTTTCGCGCCTGGTCGGCCGCCCGGACGCCGGGCTTTCGGCTGCGGCCGAGCGGATGCTCGGCTTTTTCCGCCTCGAGCACCTCGCCGACGAGGACGCGGGCGGCCTGAGCTACGGCCAGCAGAAGCTGCTCGACGTGGCGATGGCCTTCATGGCCGGGCCGCGCCTCGCGCTGCTCGACGAGCCCGCGGGCGGCGTCAATCCGACCATGCTCGCGAACCTGCGCGAGCGCCTCAAGGCGATCAACGCCGAGCACGGCTCCACCTTCGTGGTGATCGAGCACAACATGGAATTCGTCATGGCGCTCTGCGACCGCATCCTGGTGCTCGCCGAGGGCCGCATCATCGCCCAGGGCACGCCCGCCGAGGTACGCAGCGACCCGAAGGTCATCGAGGCCTACCTTGGCCGCGGCTGAGCTCCTGAAATTCGAGAACGTCGTCGCCGGCTACGGCAAGGAGACGATCCTGCACGGGCTTTCGTTCGCGGTGCCGCGCGGCGCGATGACCACCGTGATCGGCCCAAACGGCGCGGGGAAGTCGACCGCGTTCAAGGCCGCCTTCGGCATGCTGGCGGTGCGCAGCGGGCGGATCCTCTTCGAGGACCGCGAGATCACAAATCGCGCGCCGCGGGAGCTGATCGGCGAGGGCATCTGCTACGTGCCGCAGGGGCGCAACATCTTTCCCGAGCTGTCGGTGCTCCACAACCTGGAATTCGGCGGCGTCGCCGCGCCCAAGGGCACCGACCTGAAGGCCCGCATCGAGGCGGTCATGGATCGCTTTGCCGTGCTGCGCCGCAAGGCGCGCCACCAGGCCTCGACGCTCTCCGGCGGCGAGCAGAAGATCCTCGAGATCGCGCGGGGCCTCCTGCTGCAGCCCCGGCTGATGCTCATCGACGAGCCGTCGATCGGCCTCTCGCCGCTGCTGGTGGAGGAGCTCTTCGCGCTGCTGCGAGAGCTGCGAAAGGGCGGCATCACGCTGCTGATGATCGAGCAGAATGCCAAGCGGGCGCTGGAGAACTCGGACTACGGCGTGGTGCTCGAGCTCGGCCGGATGCGCCTGCAGGACAGCGCTCGCGCGATCTTGAGTGACCCGCGTATCGGACAATTGTTTCTGGGTGGAGGATTGTCAGCGTGAAGAAAAACATCAGTTTCATCTCGCACTCCGACCTCGGAGGGAAGGCCGACGGCGTCCAGATCATGGTGCATCGCGGCTTCGCCTACGTCGGCCACGGCTTCAGCAACGGCATCACCACCGTCGATGTGCGCGACCCGAAGAACCCCAAGGTCGTGGACTTCATACCTTGCCCGCCGGGAACGCGCGCCTTCCACCTGCAGACGCACGAGGACCTGCTGCTCTGCGTGAACGCGCCGAGCGTGTGGACGATGCAGGAATTCCAGGGCGACCAGAAGGCGTACTTCGGCGGCTCACCCGCCGACAAGCTGAAGGACCCGGCGAGCCGCTTCACCGCCGGCATCCGCGTCTACGACATCTCCAAGCCCGAGAAGCCGCGGGAAATCGGCTTCATGCCGACCAGCGGCCTCGGGCCGCACCGCATCTGGTACAGCGGCGGCAAGTACGCCTATGCGTCGATCCACTTCGCCGAGTTCACCGACCACGTCTTCGCCTCGATCGACATGTCCGATCCGCGAAAACCCCAGATGGCGGGCAAGTGGTGGATCCCCGGCATGCACAAGGCCGGCGGCGAGACGCCGACCTGGAAGACCGGCAAGCGCTACGCGATGCACCACGCGCTGCTCGACGGCAACGTTGCGTATTCCGCGTGGCGCGACGGCGGGCTCGCGGTGCTCGATATCGCCGACCCGACCCGGCCGAAGCTGCTGTGCCACGACAATACCGATCCGCCCTTCGGCGGCGGCACGCACTCGCCGTTGCCGCTGCCCGACCGCAAGCTGCTCATCCTCGCCGACGAGCCGACCACCGCGAACTGCAGCGAAGGGCTGCGCTATATCTGGGTGCGCGACATCAGGGTGCCGAGCAATCCGGTCACCATCGCCACCTTCCCGCAGCCCGCCGAGGCGGACTACTGCAAGAAGGGCGGCAGCTTCGGCCCGCACAACCTGCACGAGAACCGGCCGGGCGGGTTCCAGAGCTCGAAAATCATCTTCGCCACCTACTACAACGCCGGCGTGCGGGTGTACGACATCGAGGACCCGTTCCGGCCGAAGGAAATCGCCTACTACGTGCCGCCAAACCCGGCGAAGATGATGGACCCGCGTCCCAACCGGCCGCAGGTGATCCAGTCGTGCGACTGCTACGTGGACAAGAACGGCGTCATGTACCTCACCGATCCCAACGCCGGCCTTAACATCCTGCAGTTCGAGGGCCTCTGAGGAGGGGTTGAGTGAAGATCGACTGGGACGTCCCGATCGAGGTGGACGACGGCCTCGTTTTGCGCGCGGACGTGTTTCGTCCCGACGCGGGCGGCAGGTATCCAGTCATCCTCACCTATGGGCCCTACGCGAAAGGTCTCGCGTTCCAGGACGGCTATCCCTCGGCATGGCAGCGCATGGTCGCCGAGCACCCCGACGTCGCCTACGGCTCGAGCAACCTCTACCAGAGCTGGGAGGTCGTCGATCCCGAGAAATGGGTTCCGGAGGGCTACGCCTGCGTGCGCGTCGATTCGCGCGGCTGCGGCCGTTCGCCCGGCTTCGTCGATCCGTTCTCGCCACGCGAGACGAAGGACTTCTACCAGTGCATCGAGTGGGCCGGCGTGCAGCCGTGGTCGAACGGCAAGGTCGGGCTGAACGGCATCTCCTACTTCGGCACCAACCAGTGGCACGTCGCCTCGCTGCAGCCGCCGCACCTCGCGGCGATCTGCGTCTGGGAAGGCATGGCCGACTGGTACCGCGACGGCACGCACCACGGCGGCATCGTCAACACCTTCTGGGCCAACTGGTACGACATGCAGGTGAAGAGCGTGCAGTACGGCCTGGGCGAGCGCGGCCCGAAGAGCCGCGCCAACGGCAAGTGGGTGTGCGGCGACGAGACGCTCTCCGACGCCGAGCTGGCGAAGAACCGCTGCAGCTTCGGCGATGAGATCGTCGCGCACCCGCTCGACGACGACTATCACAAGGCGCGCTCGCCGGTCTGGGACAGGATCACCGTGCCGCTCCTCACCACCGCGAACTGGGGCGGGCAGGGCCTGCATCCGCGCGGCAATTTCGAAGGGTTCGTCCGAAGCAAGAGCAAAGACAAATGGCTCGAGGCGCACGGCATCGAGCACTGGACGCATTTCTATACCGACTACGGGCGCAAGCTGCAGCTGCGTTTTTTCGATCACTTCCTGAAAGGGAAGGGCGACTGGAAGAATCAACCGAAGGTCCAGCTACAGATTCGTCACACCGATCGCTTCGTCGAGCGCCACGAAAACGAATGGCCGCTCGCCCGCACGAAGTGGACAAGGATGTATTTGCAGGGAAGCACCCTGGGAAATTCACCAGGCAGGGAGGGAACCGTTTCGTTCGATGCAATGGGTGATGGAGTCACCTTCATCTCGGAACCGCTCGAAAAGGAAACCGAGATTACGGGGCCGATCGCCTGCAAGCTGAAGGTTTCCTCGAGTACCGAAGACGCAGATCTATTTTTGATACTCAGGGTGTTTACCCCCGACCTGCGTGAAGTGACCTTCATGGGCGCGATCGATCCGCACACGCCGATCGCGCAAGGCTGGCTGCGCGCCTCGCATCGCAAGCTCGACAAGAAGCTGTCCACCGAATACCGGCCGTACCACTGCCATGATGAACGGCAGTTGCTTTCAAAAAACGAAATCGTTTCTCTGGATATCGAGATCCTGCCCACTTGTCTCGTCATCCCCGCGGGCCACCGGATCGCGCTCAGCGTGCGCGGCAGGGACTACGAGTGGCAGAAGAGCACGGGCGCGAAGCTGTCGAACTTCAAGAACGAGCTGCTGGGCTGCGGCCCTTTCCTGCACAACGAGCCCCGGGACCGGCCGGCCGCGGTCTTCTCGGGGAAAACGACTCTCCACTTGGACGAGAATTCCTACGTCCTCCTACCGGTGATCCCATCCAAATGAAACTCTATGGCTTCTGGCGTTCGCTCGCGACCTACCGCGTCAAGGTCGCGCTGGCTTTGAAGGGCATGAAGGTCGACGAAGTCTCCATCGATCTATTGAAGGGCATGCAGCACCAGCCCGACTATAAGGCGGTGAATCCGCAGGCGGTGGTGCCGTCGCTGATCCTCGACGAGGGCGGCACGCCGCTCTTCCAGTCGGTGGCAATCATGGAGTACCTGGAGGAGACCAGGCCGCAGCCGGCGATTCTTCCCAAGGACCCGCGTGGCCGCGCCCGCGTGCGTGGCCTCGCCCTGATCGCCGCGGCCGACGGGCATCCATTGGTTACTCCCAGAATAAGAAATTATCTGGAAAAAACGCTGCAACTGCCGGAAGACAAGAGAAACGCCTGGCTCATGCATTGGACCTTGGAGGCGCTCAAGGCGATCGAGGGGCATCTCGAGGAGAAGGAGACCGGCAAGTTCTGCCACGGTGATTCGCCGACGATGGCCGACATCTGCCTGTGCGGGCAGGTGATCGGCGCCACGGCGTACTTCAAGGCCGATGTCTCGAGCGTGCCCGTCGCAATGCGGATCTACGAGGAATGCATGAAGATCGACGCCTTCAGCAGGGCACACCCGATGAAGCAGCCAGGCGCGCAGGCACACTGACCATGGTGGACATTGTCGATCGCAACTCGCTGATCAATGGTCTCTATAAAGAGCTGAAAATCAGGGCGGGCGAGACTGCCCTCATCGCCATCGACATGCATCGCGGCCACCTCGACATGGACGTGGCGACGATGCCGGCCAAGCCCGAGGACGCGAGACGCCTGATCGCCAAAGGCAAAGAGGTTTTGGATTTTTCAAGAAAAAATTCCATTCCCGTGATCCACGTGGTCCTCGTCCACCGCCGCATTCCGGGCGTGGGCACCGACGCGATGGTGTCGCCCTTCTGGCAGGCGCTGCACGCCGCGCAGTCGGAGACCGATCGCCTCGTGCCGGGACGCAAAAGCACGGTGCGAGAGCACAACGTCGAAGGATCGAAGGGCACGGAGATCATCCCGGAGCTCTACCGCGAGGGCGACTACGTCATCAACAGCAAGAAGCGCCTGGACTGCTTTTACAACACGGACCTCAAGCACCTGCTCGACGTATTGAAGGTGAAAACCACGGTGCTGCTGGGCATCAACACCAACACCTGCGTGCTGAACACCGCCTTCACCGCGTTCAACTACAGCTACCGGGTGGTGGTGCTTTCCGACTGCGTCGCCAGCATGTACGGCGACGATCTTCACGTGCTGGGGCTGCAGAACATCTCGCGCTGCCTCGGCTGGGTGGTGACGAACCAGCAGTTCTTCGAAAAACTCAAGGAGACGAAGCATGAGCTTCAACCGTAGACGCTTCATCCAGGCGACAGGCGCGTCGGCGCCGGCACGCCGCCCGAGTCGCCGACGAAGAGCTCGACCTTGCGCCCGGCCAGCGTGTTGTCCTTCTCCTTCAGGTACTGCACCAGCGCCCGCTCCATGT
>LSTF01000081.1 GCA_001644455.1 Betaproteobacteria bacterium SCGC AG-212-J23 | reverse complement strand
ACGCGGTTTTGTATTGCGCCGCGTTGTCACCCACGTGCTGGATCATCGCCCGCAGGTCCTTGAGGTCGAGCAGCAGCAGGCCCTCGTCGTCGGCGATCTTGAACACCAGCCCGAGGACGCCTTCCTGCGTCTCGTTCAGGTCGAGCATGCGGCCGAGGAGTAGCGGCCCCATGTCGGAAATGGTGGCCCGCACCGGGTGGCCGCTCTTGCCGTAGAGATCCCAGAACGCCACCGGGCAGGCCTCGAACGGCACGTCGGTCTTGAGCGCCTTCAGCCGCTCGGCGACCTTCGGGTTTGCGCCGCCCGCCTTGGCGATGCCCGAGAGATCGCCCTTCACGTCGGCCATGAACACCGGGACGCCGGCGGCCGAGAAGCGGTGCGCGAGCGCCTGCAGGGTCACCGACTTGCCGGTGCCGGTGGCGCCGGTGATGAGGCCGTGGCGATTGGCGAGGGCGGGCAGGAGCGCGAGCTCCTGCGTTGCATTCTTCGCGATCAGGAGCGGCGACGCCATATGCGTAAAATCATACTATGGCGGGACACAGCAAATGGGCGAACATCAAGCACCGCAAGGCGGCCGCGGATGCGAAGAAGGGCAAGGTGTTCACGCGGCTGATCAAGGAGATCACCGTCGCGGCGCGCAACGGCGGCGGCGACCCGGACATGAATCCGCGCCTGCGGCTTTCGCTCGAGAAGGCGCGCGACGCGAACATGACGAAGGACAGCGTGCAGAACGCGATCAAGCGCGGCACCGGCCAGCTGGAAGGCGTCAGCTACGAAGAGGCGCGCTATGAGGGCTACGGGCCCGGCGGCGCGGCGATCCTCGTCAGCTGCCTGACCGACAACCGCACGCGCACGGTCGCCGAGGTGCGCCACGCTTTTACCAAGAACGGCGGCAATCTCGGCTCGGATGGCTCGGTGGCGTATCTTTTCAAGCACGTCGGGCAGTTCGTCTTTGCGCCCGGCACGAGCGAAGACGCGGTCATGGAGGCGGGGCTCGACGCGGGCGCGGAAGACGTGGTGAAGCACGACGACGGCTCGATCGAGCTGACCTGCGCCGCGGCGGATTTCCACACGGTCAAGGACGCGCTCGACAAGGCGAAGCTCAAGCCCGAGCTCGCCGAGATCGTCATGAAGCCGCTGAACGAGAGCGTGCTCGCCAGCGGCGAAGCGGGGCGCATGAAGAGCCTGCTCGAGGCCCTCGAGGGCCTCGACGACGTGCAGGACGTGTACACCACGGCGGTGCTCGACTGAAAATCCTCGGCATCGATCCAGGCCTGCAGGTCACTGGATTCGGCGTCATCGAGTCGAACGGCAGCCAATTGCGCTATGTCACCAGCGGCTGCGTGAAGTCCGGAGCGGGCGAGCTGGCGCAGCGCCTGAAGGTCATCCTGGAGGGCCTGAAAGTCGTGATCGACGAGCACGGCCCGGTCGAGGTCGCGGTGGAGAAGGTGTTCGTCAATGCCAACCCGCAATCGACGCTCGCCCTCGGCCAGGCCCGCGGCACGGCGATCTGCGCCGCCGTGCTCGCCGGCCTGCCCGTGTCGGAATACACCGCGCTCCAGGTGAAGCAGGCCGTCGTGGGCCACGGTCATGCGGCCAAGGAGCAGGTGCAGGCGATGGTGAAGCGCCTGCTCGCGCTGCAAGGCAGTCCGACTGCCGATGCCGCCGATGCCCTCGCGTGCGCGATCTGCCATGCCCATGGCAAGGGACAGCACTACCGCAAGGGGCGAAGGCTGTGATCGGCCGCATCTCCGGGAAGCTCGCCGCGAAGAATCCGCCGCAGGTGCTGGTCGACGTCGGCGGCGTCGGCTACGAGCTCGACGTGCCGATGAGCACCTTTTATGCGCTGCCGGCGACGGGCGACGCGGTCACGCTCTTCACTCACCTCTCCGTGAAAGAGGATTCGCACACGCTGTACGGGTTCGCCAGCCTCGACGAACGCTCGGCGTTCCGCCAGCTGATCCGCATCTCCGGCGTCGGTCCCCGGACGGCGCTCGCGGTGCTCTCGGGGCTGTCGGTAACCGAGTTGTCACAGGCAGTGGCGCTGCAGGACGCGGTCCGGCTGACGAAGATTCCGGGCATCGGCAAGAAGACCGCCGAGCGGCTGATGCTCGAGCTGAAAGGCAAGCTCGGCGTGCTCGGCGCCCTGGCTGGAACGGAGAAGGCCGGCGACGTCCTGAACGCCTTGCTTGCGCTGGGGTACAGCGAAAAGGAAGCGCTCGCTGCGACCCGGGAGCTGGCGCCAGGCCTGCCGCTCGCCGAGGCCATCCGCGCGGCGCTCAAGTCCCTTGCCAAATCGTAATTTGCACGGTTGGAGCGCGGAGGTTATTCTCCTGAGATAACCGAGGGATACCTCCATGAATAAAAGCAAATTCGTAGCTCTTGTGCTCGGCTTAGCCGTCAGCGCGTCTGCATTTGCGGACAACACGGGATTCTTTATCGGCGGCGCGGTAGGGAAGGCCGAAGCCATGAAGGCCGACGCGTGCCTCGACCCCAGCATCCCCTGCGACCGACAGGACACAACCTGGACCGGAAGCACCGGGTTCATGTTCACGCCTAACTGGGGTGCCGAGGTCGGTTACCACTACCTGGGGCGCGTCGTCGATCAGAGTGATGGGGCAACGATGTCCTCCTTCGCCAAGGTGAGAGCAGTCGACGCGGTGGTGATCGGTGCCCTGCCGATTCAAAATTTCTCGCTGTACCTGAAAGCCGGCGCCTATCGTGCCAAGACGGACCTGACCTCGAGCTACCTGCCAGAGGGCAGCAACAAGAACAATCAGTGGACCTACGGTGGCGGCATCCGCTGGGACATCTTCAAGCATCTCGCGCTTCGGGCAGAGATTCAGCGCTTCAACAATGTCGGCGGCGGAGCGGTCGGCTTCCGTGCCGACGTCCGGACCTATACCGGCGGAGTGCTGCTCACCTTTTGACGGTCGAGACCGACCGCCTCATCTCGGCGCGCCCCTCGCCCGGCGAAGAGGAGCGCATCGAGCAGTCGCTGCGCCCCGGCACGCTCGCCGAGTACGTCGGCCAGGAAAAGATCCGCGGCCAGCTCGAGATCTTCATCCAGGCGGCCAAGGGCAGGGCCGAAGCGCTGGATCACGTGCTGCTGTTCGGCCCGCCGGGCCTCGGCAAGACCACGCTGGCGCACATCATCGCCAAGGAGATGGGCGTCAACCTGCGCCAGACCTCGGGCCCGGTGCTCGAGCGCGCCGGCGATCTCGCCGCGCTGCTGACGAATCTCGAACCCCGGGACGTCCTGTTCATCGACGAGATCCATCGCCTCTCGCCGGTGGTCGAGGAGATCCTCTATCCCGCGCTCGAGGACTTCAAGCTCGACATCATGATCGGCGAGGGACCGAGCGCGCGCTCGATCAAGCTCGACCTGCCGCCGTTCACGCTGGTGGGTGCGACAACCCGCGCCGGCATGCTCACCAACCCGCTGCGCGATCGCTTCGGCATCGTCTCGCGGCTGGAGTTCTACAGCGAACCGGAACTGAAAACGATCGTGCATCGCTCGGCCGGATTGCTCAAGGTCAAGATCGTCGACGAGGGCGGACTGGAAATCGCCCGCCGCTCTCGCGGCACGCCGCGCATCGCCAACCGCCTGCTGCGCCGGGTGCGCGACTACGCCGAGGTGAAGGGCGACGGCACGGTGTCGAAGCCGGTCGCCGACGCGGCACTGAAGATGCTCGACGTCGACGCGCTCGGCCTCGACGTCATGGACCGCAAGCTGCTGCTCGCGGTGATCCAGAAATTCGGCGGCGGCCCGGTCGGCCTCGACAACCTCGCGCACGTGATCGGCGAGGATCCGGAGACGATCGAGGACGTGCTCGAGCCCTACCTCATCCAGCAAGGCCACCTGCAGCGCACACCGCGCGGCCGCGTCGCCACGCTCACCGCCTATCGCCACTTCGGCCTCGCCGCTCCCGCGGCCAGCCGGGATCTGCTCTCCGGCAGTTGAAACTCAGCATCCCGGTTCGCGTCTACTATCAGGACACGGACGCGGGCGGCGTCGTCTACCACGCGCAATATCTCTCGTTCATGGAGCGCGCGCGCAGCGAGCTCCTCAACAAGGTCGGCATCGACCTGGCGCGCTTCACGCGCGAGCACGGCGTGCTGTTCGTCGTCTTCCAGATCGCCATCACCTACCACCAGCCGGCGCGGCTCAACGAGCAGCTAACGGTGAGCGCGGAAGTGGCTAAAATGGCTCGCGCAAGCCTCGTATTCCGGCAGCGCGTCGAACGTGGCGCGGAGCTGCTCTGCGAGGCCGACGTGACGCTGGCGCTGGTTGACCGCGAACGCATGCGGCCGGCGCGCATGCCCGAAGAGCTTTCACAGGCGCTGAAATGAACGTGACCCAAGACCTCGACATCATCACGCTGATCCTCCACGCCAGCATCGTGGTGAAGGTGGTGATGCTGCTGCTCCTGCTGGTGTCGTTCATGTCGTGGATGTTCATCTTCCAGAAGTGGTTCTCGATCCGCCGCGCCGACCGGCAGACCGACGACTTCGAGAAGGAATTCTGGAGCGGCAAGGACATGAGCTCGCTCTACCAGGGCGCGGTCAACAACCGCCACTCGATCGGCAGCATGGAGCGTATTTTCGAGGCGGGGTTTCGCGAGTTCTCCAAGCTGCGCAGCCAGAAAGGCACGCACCAGACCGAAGCGAGCGACATGGTCGACGGCGCGCGCCGCGCGATGCGCGCCACCTTCCAGCGCGAGATGGATTTCCTCGAGCGGCACCTGTCGTTCCTCGCCTCGACCGGCTCGGTGAGCCCGTACGTCGGCCTGTTCGGCACCGTCTGGGGCATCATGCATGCGTTCCGCAGCCTGGCGAACGTGCAGCAGGCGACGCTCGCGCAGGTCGCCCCCGGCATCGCCGAGGCGCTGGTCGCCACCGCCATCGGTCTGTTCGCCGCCATTCCGGCGGTGGTCGCGTACAACCGCTACTCGCACGACATCGACCGGCTCGCCAACCGCTTCGAGAGCTTCATGGAGGAGTTTTCCAATATCCTCCATCGCCAGGCCGTGAGATAGGACGGCGCGATGCCCGCCGTCACTCGCAGGCGCGGCGCGATGCACGACATCAACATCGTGCCGTACGTCGATGTGATGCTGGTGCTGCTGGTGATCTTCATGGTCACCGCGCCGCTGGTGACGCCCGCGGTCATTGATCTGCCCACCGTCGACAAGGCGAGCGCGCCGAAGGTCGTGCCGATCGAGGTGTTCGTCAAGGCCGACCAGCAGCTGGTGGTGCGCCAGCGCGACGCGGCGGGTGCGATCGTGGTCGAGCGCACCGTCTCGCGGGGCGAGCTCGCTGCGTTCATCAAATCGGTGCGCGGCAAAGGCGACCCGGCAGTACTGATCGGCGGCGACAAGAACGCGCGCTACGAGGCGGTGCTCGGCGTCATGGACGAGCTGCACCGCCAGGGCATCCAGAAGGTCGGCCTGCAGGTCAAGACCCGCTAGCACCCATGGCGGCCGAAGCTCTCGCTTTCCCGCAGCGGCCCGAGCCCGCGCTCCTGCGCTCGTTCATCCTCGCGGCACTCATGCACGGCGTGCTGGTCGGCATCCTCCTCGTCGGCGTGCGTTTCCAGAGCCGGCCGCCGCTAACAGTCGAGGTCGAGCTCTGGGAGCAGCCCCCGCCGCCCGCGCCGCCGCAGCCCGAGGTGAAGCCCGAGCCGCCGCCCCCGCCGCCGAAAGCCGTGGAACCCGAGAAGCCGGTGGTGAAGCCCGACATCGCCGTGCAGAAGAAACCCGAGCCGAAACCCAAGCCCAAGCCGAAAGCCGAGCCGCCGAAGCGCGACCGCGACTTCGAGAAGCGCATGCGCGAGCAGCTGGCGATGGAACAGCAGGCGGTGCAGCAGCAGGACGCGGAGCGGCGCGAGCGCGAGCTGAAGGCGCTGATCGCCAAGCGCGAGGCCGCGGCGCGCGCCAGCGCCCTCGCCACCTGGACGGACAGGATCCGCGCCAAGATCCGCGGCAACATCATCCTGCCGCGCGACGTCCCGGGCAATCCCGAGGCGGTGTTCGACGTCGCCCTGCTGCCGACGGGCGAGGTGCTGTCCGTGAAGCAGACCCGCTCGAGCGGTAATCCCGCTTACGACGATGCCGTCTACCGCGCCATCCTCAAGTCCACGCCGCTGCCCAAGCCCGACAATCCGGCGCTTTTCGAGCGGCGGCTGGAACTTCGCTTTCATCCGCACGACTAATAAAATTGCTGTCGCAGCCAAGAACAACCTAGGAGGATTCTTGCATTCCCGCTGGCTCCTGCTGGCCTTGACGCTCGCCTCGGCCGGTGCATCGGCGCAGCTGTCGATCGAGATCACCGGCGCCGGCGCGCAGCGCACGCCGATCGCCATCGCGCCCTTCGCCGGCGAGGCGACGCTGCAGCCTTCGCTCTCCGCCATCATCCGCGGCGACCTCGAGCGCAGCGGCCTGTTCCGCAACCTCGAGGTCCCGCTGCTGAACCCGCCGCTCACCGAGGCTTCCCCGATCAACTACGCCGACTGGCGCGCGCGGCTCGCCGACGCGCTGGTGGTCGGCTCGCTGGTGCAGCTGCCCAATGGCCGCTTCGAAACGCGGGTCAGGGTCGACGACGTGGTGAAGCAGGCGCGCCTCGGCGCGGTGGCGCTGCCCGCGGCTAGTGAGAACATCCGGGCGGTCGGCCATCGCGCCGCCGACTATGTCTACGAGAAGCTCACGGGCGAGAAAGGCGTGTTCTCGACGCTGATCAGCTACGTGGTCAAGCGCGGCGACGCCTACGAGCTGCAGATCGCCGATGCCGACGGCGTCGGTGCGCAGACCATCCTCAAGTCGCACGAGCCGATCATCTCGCCGACCTGGTCCCCGGACGGCAAGCGCATCGCCTACGTCTCGTTCGAGAACAAGAAACCGGTGGTCTACGTGCACTCCATCCAGGACGCGAAGCGCACGGTCGCCGCCAACTTCCGCGGCTCGAACTCGGCGCCGGCCTGGTCGCCCGACGGCTCGCGGCTGGCGGTGACGCTGTCCTTCCAGGGCGGCTCGCAGATCTTCGTCATGTCGCCGAACGGCAGCGGCCTCAAGCGCCTGACCTCCTCGCAGGCGATCGACACCGAGCCGCGCTATTCGCCCGACGGCCGGTGGCTGTATTTCACGTCCGACCGGGGCGGCACCCCGCAGGTCTACCGCATGCCGGCGACCGGCGGCGAGCCGCAACGGATCACGTTCGAGGGGAGCTATAATGTGACCCCGCGTCCCAGCCCCGACGGCAAAACGCTGGCCTACATCTCCCGCAACGGCGGCAAATTCCAGGTGGCCATCCTCGACCTCGCGAATCGCCAAGTGCAGATCATCACCGACAGCGACCGTGACGAATCGCCGAGCTTCGCGCCCAACGGGCGCATGATCCTGCTCGCCACGGTCGTCAACGGCCGCGGCGTGCTCTCGGCGGTGTCGTCGGACGGCCGCGTCAAACAACGCTTGACCACCACCGCGGGCGACGTGCGCGAGCCGGCCTGGGGACCGTTCATTGAATAGAAATAGAAAAGGAGAGGAGAACGCCATGAAGACAAATATCCTGCCCATCATCGCCGCCACGAGCCTTGTGGTGCTGTTCGCCGCGTGCAGCACCACCGGCGACGCGGACAAGCCGGGTGCGAAACCCGACGCCGCAGCCGCGCCCGCACCCGAGGTGACGGCGCGCAAGCCCGCGCCGACCGTCGATCTCACCGCGCGCGGCGGGGATGGATCGATGCTCAAGGACCCGAAGAGCCCGCTGTCGAAGCGGCAGATCTTCTTCGAGTACGACAAGTACGACATCAGGGACGAGTACAAGCCGCTGGTCGAGGCGCATGCCAAGTACCTGCGCGAGAACCCCGGCGCCAAGATGCTGATCCAGGGCAACGCCGACGATCGCGGCAGCCGCGAGTACAACGTCGGCCTCGGGCAGCGCCGCTCCGACACGGTGAAGCGCGCGCTGATCCTGCTCGGCGCCAAGGACGGACAGATCGAGTCGGTGAGCCTGGGCGAAGAGAAGCCGATCTGCACCGAGCACGCCGAGGGCTGCTGGGCGAAGAATCGCCGCGACGACATGCTCTACAACGGGGAGTACTGAGCCCGTGCTGCGCCGGATCGTTCTCCTCGTCTGCGCCTGCGCTTTCACCGGGCAGGCGCTCGCCGCGCTGTTCGACGACGAGGAGGCGCGCCGGCGCATCGAGCTGCTGCGCCAGAGCCTCGAGGCGCAGAGTCGCAGCATCGACGAGCGGCTGGCGAAGATCGAGCTGCTGGCCGGGGACAAGAACGCCCTGCTCGAGTTCTCCTCGCAGATGGAGCAGCTGCGTAACGACGTCGCCGGCATGCGCGGCCAGGTCGAGGTGCTCGCCAACCAGGCCGAGACCCTGACCAAGCGTCAGACCGAGCTCTATCAGGACATCGACACGCGCCTGCTGAAGCTCGAGAAGGCGACCGCCGCGCAGTCGGCGGTGCCGGAGAAGCCGGCGGCGGGCGCCGAACCGGAAGTCTCGGCGGCCGAAACCCGCGCCTACCAGGCGGCGCTCGACCAGTTCAAGCTCGGCAACTACTCGCTCGCCGTCGCGGCGATGCAGGGCTTCCTCGTCACCTACCCGAGCAGCGCGCTCGCTCCCAACGCGCAGTACTGGATCGGCATGGCGCATTCCGGGCAGCGCGACTACAAGAGCGCGATTGCCGCGCAGCGCAAGCTGCTCTCCGCCTGGCCCGACAGCCAGAAGGCGCCCGACGCGATGCTCTCGATCGCCAGCGCCCAGGAAACCATGGGCGACCGCAAGGCGGCGCAAAAGACGCTGGAAGAACTGGTCGGCAAGTACCCGGCGAGCAGCGCGGCCTCGAGCGCGAAGCAGCGCCTCGCGGCGTTCACCAAGCGTTGACCGAAAACCCCGCCAGCCTCGCACCGCTCGTCACCGGCGGCGCCTTCGTTCTCGCCTTCATCTTCGGCGCGGTCGGCAACCGCACGCACTTCTGCACCATGGGCGCGGTCTCCGACTGGGTGAACATGGGCGACCTGTCGCGGATGCGCATGTGGCTGCTCGCGATCGCCGTCGCGCTGCTCGGGGCGAGCGCCCTCGCGGTGGGCGGCGTGATCGACCTCTCGAAATCGATCTACCCCGGGCCGAATTTCACCTGGCTCTCGTACATCGTCGGCGGCTTCCTGTTCGGCGTCGGCATGACGCTCGGCTCGGGCTGCGGCTCGAAGACCCTGATCCGCATCGGCGCCGGCAACCTGAAATCGGTGATCGTCTACGTCTTCCTCGGCATCGCCGCCTACATGACCTTGAAGGGGATCCTCGGCGCCTTTCGCGCCGACGTCCTGGAGAAGGCGACCGTCACGCTGGCGAACGGCCAGGACCTGCCGGCGCTGCTCGGCGTCAACCGGGCGATCCTCGCCGCGTTGATCGGCGGCGCGATCATCGTCTTCGTCTACTGGAGCAGGCAGTTCCGCTCGAGCTTCGATTACACGCTCGGCGGCGTGGTCACCGGCCTGGTGGTGGTCGGCGGCTGGTACGTGAGCGGGGTCATCGGCCATGTCGCCGAGGATCCGCAGACGCTGCAGGAGGCGTTCGTGCGTACCAACACCGGCCGGATGGAGTCCTTCTCCTTCGTCTCGCCGCTGGCCTACACGCTCGAGTACCTGATGTTCTGGACCGACAAGTCGCGGGTCATCACCTACGGCATCGCCTCCGCCGCCGGCGTGATCGCCGGCTCGGCCGCCTACGCGCTGGCGACGAAGACTTTCCGCTGGGAGGGTTTCCGTGACGCCGAGGACACCGCCAACCACA
>LSTF01000080.1 GCA_001644455.1 Betaproteobacteria bacterium SCGC AG-212-J23 | reverse complement strand
CTCGATCTGGTCATCTGCATCACCGAGGGCATCCCGGTGCGCGACATGGTGGCGGTGCGCGACCGCATGCGACGCGAGAACCGGCGCACCAGGCTGGTCGGCCCGAACTGCCCGGGCGTGATCACGCCGGGCGAGATCAAGATCGGCATCATGCCGGGCCATATCCACAAGAAAGGCCGCGTCGGCGTGGTGTCGCGCTCCGGCACGCTCACCTATGAGGCGGTCGGTCAGCTCACCGAGCTGGGCATCGGCCAGTCGAGCGCGGTCGGCATCGGCGGCGACCCCGTCAACGGCCTGAAGCACATCGACGTGATGAAGATGTTCAACGACGATCCGGCCACCGACGCGGTGATCATGATCGGCGAGATCGGCGGCTCGGACGAGGAAGACGCGGCGCGCTGGGTGAAGAAGAACATGAAGAAGCCGGTGGTCGGCTTCATCGCCGGCATCACCGCGCCGCCCGGCAAGCGCATGGGCCACGCCGGCGCGATCATCTCCGGCGGCAAGGGCACGGCGCAGGAGAAGCTCTCGGTGATGGAGGAGTGCGGCATCAAGGTGACGCGCAACCCCGCGGAAATGGGAAGGACGCTCCAATCGGTTCTGAAGCGCAAGTAATGCGCGCGCCGCTCGCGGCGACGCTGCCCTACGCCGCGACGATTTTCCTCTCGTCGTTCCTGCTGTTCCTGGTCCAGCCGATCATCGCCAAGCAGATCCTGCCGTGGTTCGGCGGCTCGGCGGGGGTGTGGACGACGTGCCTCGTCTTCTTCCAGAGCGTGCTGCTCGCCGGTTATGCCTATGCCGACTGGACGACGCGCCTCGGCGCGCGCCGCCAGGCGATGCTGCACGTGGCGCTGCTCGTGCTGTCGCTGCTTTCGCTGCCGATCCTCGCCTCGAGCGGCTGGAAGCCGCAGGGCGACGAGCAGCCGATCGCGCGCATCCTGCTGCTGCTTCTCGCCACCATTGGCCTCCCGTACTTCCTGCTTTCGACCACCACGCCGCTGCTCCAGGCGTGGTACTGGCGGCGCTTCCGGAGCGTCGTGCCCTACCGTCTGTTCGCGCTTTCCAACCTGGCGTCGCTGCTGGCGCTGCTCGGCTTCCCGGTGCTGTTCGAGCCGGCATTCGACCTCAGGACGCTCGGCTGGGGCTGGTCGTTCATGTTCGCGGGCTTCGCAGTGCTCTGCGGCGTGGTGGCCTTGATGTCCGCTAACGGCGTCGCACCGACGGCCCAGGAAGTGCATTCGGTTTCAAAGCCGACGACCGCCCGGCAATTGCTGTGGCTCGCGCTGGCGGCAATGGGCTCGGTGATGCTGCTGGCGGTGACCAACCACATCACACAGAACATCGCCAGCGTGCCTTTCCTCTGGGTCGTACCGCTCGCGATCTACCTCGTGACCTTCATCCTCGCCTTCGACCACCCGCGCTGGTACGTGCGGCCGCTGTTCCTCGCGCTGCTGCTTGTCTTCGTGCCGGTGATGGCTTGGTATGCGCCTTCGCTCGAGTTGCACGCCGCGCTGCCGATCTTCATCGTCGGCCTGTTCGTGTCGTGCATGTTCTGCCACGGCGAGCTGGCGGCGCTGAAGCCCGACCCGGCGCACCTGACGCGCTTCTACCTCATGATCTCGCTCGGCGGCGCGCTGGGCGCGGTGCTGGTCGCGATCGTCGCGCCGCTGGTGCTCTCCGGCTACTTCGAGATCGGCATCGCGCTGGTGCTGCTGGCGCTGCTGCTCGCGGCTCGCTTGCGCCGCGCGGCCCTGCTCGGCGGAATGGCGGTCGCCGTCGCCACGGTGGTGCTGGTAGCGCGCGCGGCGCATGACTACACCGAAGGCGTGCGCGTGATGGAGCGCGACTTCTACGGCGTGGTGCGGACCGCGGATCACGCGACGCCGATTCCGTATCGCTCGATGTATCACGGCGCGATCATGCACGGCGGTCAGCTGCTCGGCGACTCGTTCCGCAACACGCCGGCCGACTACTTCAGCCCGGGCTCGGGCTACGGCCGCGTTTTCCAGTCGCTGAGGGAAATCAATCCCAAGAAGCCGCTGCGCGTCGGCGTCATCGGCCTCGGCGCCGGCGTGATCGCGTCATGGATGAAGCCGGGCGACGCGCTGGTGTTCTACGAGATCAGCCCGAGGGTGGTGGATATCGCCAAACGCGAGTTCACCTATTTGAATGATTCTTCTGGAAAAATCGAGCTTGTTCTCGGCGACGGTCGCTTATCGCTCGAGCGCGAGCCGCCGCGCGGCTATGACGTGATGGGCATCGACGCCTTCTCGGGCGACTCGATCCCGATGCACCTCGTGACGCGCGAGGCGATGGCGCTGTACCTCAAGCACCTCAAGCCCGACGGCGTGATCGTCTTCCAGGCGACCAACCGCTTCATCGACCTGCTGCCGGTGGTGAAGCGCCTCGCCGCCGAAGTCGGCTTCGAGGCGGTCAACGTTGCCGACGTGCCCGAGGGCAGCGAAGGGGCGGAGTACTGGTACTCGCCCACCGACCAGATCATCGTCACGCGCAACGCGAAGCTCCTCGCCTGGCCGCGCATCGCCGATGCAGCCGACGAGATCGACGACCGCAAGAATCTTCCGACCTTTACCGACTCGCACCACAACCTGCTGCGCATCCTGAAGTAACATCGCCCGCATGCTCAGGCGCCTGTTCGGCATGCGCTCGGCGCAGGAGGAATTCGAGCGCGGCACCGCGGCCGCGCAGGCCGGACGGATGGCCGAAGGAATCACCGCGCTGCGCCGCGCGCTCGAGCTCAAGCCCGATTTCCCCGAGGCGGCCTATAACCTGGGCGCCGCCTATCGCGACGCCGGCAACAGCGACGCGGCCCTTGCCGCGTACCGGCGCGCAGCAGCGCTGGTGCCGAAGTTCGCCGACGTGTACGTCGACATCGCCTCGATCCTGCGCGAGCGGCGCGAGCTCGAGGAAGCCGAGCGCAGCCTGCGCACGGCGCTCGCGCTGAAGCCGGATTTCCCGGAAGCCCTGCTCGAGCTCGGCAACGTGCACAAGGGCGGGGGCGACTGGCGCGCGGCGGTCGAGGCCTTCCGGCGTGCCGCGAGTCTCGCTCCGGCGTTCGGGCGCGCGCGCTGGGCGGCGGCGGTCTCGCAGATCCCGATGATCGACGACATCGATACCGACCGCGGAGAGCGCCGGCGGGTCTTCGCGCGCGAGCTCGACGCGCTCGAGGCCTGGGCCACGGCCGAGCCCGAGGCTTTCCGCGCGGTCGGCGACCACCAGCCCTTCTATCTCGCGTATCACGAGGTCTCGAACCGCGACCTGCTCGCGCGCTACGGGACGCTCTGCGCTTCGCTCATGCGGCGCTGGCAGGACGCCGCCGGCCTCGAGCCGCGGCCGCGCGGCAAGCCTGGCGAGCGTATCCGCATCGGCATCGTCTCGGCGCACATCTCGGATCATTCGGTCTGGCTCGCCTTCGTGCGCGGCTGGGTGCAGCGCCTCGACCGCCGGCGCTTCGAGCTGCATCTGTTCCATCTCTCGGCGAAGCGGGACGCGGAAACCGAGCTCGCCATTTCGACGGCGGACGGGTTTCACGACGGCAAGGGGCACTGGGAGAACTGGGCGCACTTCATCCACGACAGCCGGATGGATGTCCTTATCTACCCGGAGATCGGCATGGATCCGACCACGGCGAAGCTCGCCGGCCTGCGGCTCGCGCCCGTCCAGGCGACGAGCTGGGGCCAGCCGCAAACCAGCGGACTGCCGACGATGGACTACTACCTCTCGGCGGAGGCGCTCGAGCCGCCGGGCGCGCAGGCGCACTACACCGAGAAGCTGGAGCTGCTCCCGGGCACGAGCTGCTGGCTGCCGCGCGGCGCCGACGAGCATCGCGACGCGAACTGGGCGGAGCTCGGCCTCGCCGCCGACGGCGTGCGGCTGATCTGCCCTGGCACTCCGTTCAAGTACGCAGCCGAGCACGATGCGCTTCTGGCGGCGATCGCGCGCGGCGTGCCCGGCGCCAAGCTGGTTTTTTTCCGCGGTCCGCCGGCGGCGCTCGCGCGTCGATGGGAGCGCCGCCTGCGCGCGGCCTTCGAGAAGGCAGGGTTGGAATACGAACGGCACGTCGTGTTCGTGCCCTGGCAGGAGCCGCAGGCCTTCCGCGCGCTCCTCGGCTCTGCCGACCTCTATCTGGATACGGTCGGCTTCTCGGGCTTCAACACCGCGCTGCAGGCGGTGCGCTGCGGCTTGCCGGTCGTCACGCGGGAGGGCCGCTTCATGCGCGGCCGCCTGGCCTCCGGGATGCTGCGGCACATCGGCCTCGACGAGTTGGTCGCCCCGTCGGACGCCGCCTATGTCGAGCTCGCCGTCGCGCTGGCGAACGACCCGCGGCGCCGCCAGCACCTGCGCGAACGCCTGCGCGGCGCTCGCGAGCGCCTCTTCGAGGACGATGCGCCGGTACGCGCGCTCGAAGCCTTTTTCGAGCGTGTTGTCGCTGCGCGGTAAACTCGGCGCGAATGCTTCTTAGGCTCCTGAAAGATATCTTCAGCGGCGGCAACGCCCGCGCACGCGGCGAGCGGAGCGCGCTCGCCAATGAGCACCTGCAGCGCGGCATGTCGCATCGCAGCGCCGGCCGCCTGCAGGATGCGTTCGCCGAGTTCAAGCGCGCCGCCGAGCTCGCGCCCGAGGATGCGGACTGCCTGTATTCGCTCGCGGAGGCCGCCCACCTCGCCGGCCAGCCGGCGCTCGCGCTGGAGTACTGCGCCCAACTGCGGCGCATGGCGCCGCAGCTCGATGCGACCGACGTGCTACAGGCGCAGATCCGCTTCGAGGGCGAGCACTACTTCCAGGTTCTGAAGCGCATCCTCGAGGCGGTGCAGCCGCGCACCTACCTGGAGATCGGCGTCGCGCAAGGGGACTCGCTGCGCCTCGTCGAGGCGCCGACCCGCGCGATCGGCGTCGATCCCGAGCCGCAGCTTTCCGCGCCGCTGGCGGAGAACCAGCGCGTCTTCGCCGAGACCAGCGACGCGTTCTTCGCCTCGCACGACGTGCGCGCCGAGCTGGGCGGCCTGCCGATCGACCTCGCCTTCATCGACGGCATGCACCATTTCGAGTTCGCCCTGCGCGACTTCGCGAACGTGGAGCGCCTCGCCACGCCGCAGTCGACGATCTTGATCCACGACGTCTATCCGCTCGACCGGGTGACCGCCGAGCGCGAGCGGCACCGCAGTTTCTGGAGCGGCGACATCTGGCGCCTGATCGTGCTGCTGAAGAAGGTCCGCCCCGAGCTCTCGATCCACACCATCGCCACCGCGCCCACCGGCCTGGCGCTGGTGCGCAACCTCGACCCGGGCTCGCGGCTTCTGCTCGAGCGCCACGACCCGCTCTGCAAGGAATTCCTCGCGCTCGACTATTCCTGGATCGAGAACGACATGGCGGGGAAGCTGAACCTGTTCCCGAACGACTGGGCGAAGATCCGCGCGCTGCTCGGATGAGCGCGGCGCAGGGACGGGTCGCGCTCGGCCTCGAGCATCACGGCGCGGGCCGCCTGGCGGAAGCCGAAGCGCTCTATCGGGAAGCGCTGGCCGAAGAGCCCCACAACATCGACGCGCTGCATTTCCTGGGCGTCGTCGCGCTGCAGCGCGGCGATCCGGCGCGCGCCGTCGAGTTGATCTCGCAATCGCTCTCGCACAACTCCGGCAACGCGCCCGCCTGCAGCAACCTGGGGCTGGCGCTGGCCGCGCTCGGCCGGAACGCGGAGGCGCTGCGCCGCATGCTGGAAGCGCTGGCATTGCAGCCTGGCTACGCCGACGCGCTGGCCAATCTCCAGCGCCTCATGAAGCAGATGACGCCGGATACCGAGGAGGGGCGGGACGCGCTGATGATCCTTGGCGAGGCGCACAGCGGGGCGAACGAGCTCGACGAGGCGGCCGATTGCATGCGGCGCATCCTCGAGCAACGCCCCGCCGACGCCGATGCGCACAACCTTCTCGGCAACGTGCTGCGCAACCAGGCGCGCCACGGCGAGGCGCTGCGCCATTACGAGCAGGCGATCGTGCACGACTCGAACCCGGTGGTCGCCTTCCAGAACCTGCTGTTCTGCATGATGTGCGCGCCGGGGTTCTCGGCGGCAGACCTGCATGCGCGGCATCGCGAGTTCGCGCGGCGCTTCGAGCAGCCCTTGCTTGGCCCGGCACCGGCATTCGCCAATCCGCACGACCCCGAGCGCCGTCTGCGGATCGGCTATTTCTCGCCGGATTTTCGCGCCAATGTGGTCGGCCACTACGTGCAGCCGGTCTTCGCGAACCACGATCGGCGCCGCTTCGAGATCTACGGCTATTTCGGCGGCGCCAGCGCCGACGGCGTGACCCGGCAAATCGCCGCGCTGGTCGATCACTGGCACGAGGTGCGCGCGCTCTCCGACGCCGATCTCGTCGCGCTGATGCGTGGGCACCAGCTCGACATCCTCGTCGACCTGTGTGGACACGGCCCGGGCAACCGGATCCTGGCCTTCGCGCGCCGGGCCGCCCCGCTGCAGGTGAACTATCTCGACTACTCGGCGACGACCGGGCTGTCTTCCATGGACTACCGCCTGACCACCGAGTATTGCGATCCGCGCGGCATCGCCGACCCCTACTATTCGGAGCGGCTCTGCCGCCTGCCCGACACCTACTGGACGTACAACCCCACGGTAGGGCTGCCGCTCGCGGCGCTGCCGTCCCAAGCGAATGGCTACGTCACGTTCGGCAGCTTCAACCTGTACTACCGCGTTACCGGTGAAGTCCTGGATCTCTGGACACGAGTGCTGCAAGCGGTTCCCGGGTCGCGCCTGGTGATCGTCAGCGTCGCCCCGGGCTCGACGCAGGCGGCGCTCGTGGAAAAGCTCGCTCGCGCCGGCATCGCGCGCGAGCGCATCGACATCCACGGGGTGGTTCCCTATGAGGCGTACCACCAGCTCATCGGCAGCGTCGATATCGGCCTTGCGCCGTTTCCCTACAACGGCGCGACGACGCTGATGGACTGCGTGTGGAACGGGGTACCCGTGGTGGCGAAGGCGGGCGGCGAGACTTTTTCCACGCGCCTGGGCTGCAGCGTGCTCGCCGGCATGGGCCTGGAAGAGTTGATCGCGGCCGACCACGACGACTACGTTCGCATCGCGGCCGGGCTGGCCTCGTCGCCGCGCCGGTTGTCCGAGTTGCGACAGACGCTGCGGCAGAAACTGGAACATTCCTCGATGCGCGACTTCCCCGGCTTTGCGAGAGCGCTCGAATCCGCTTACCGCTCGATATGGCGGGCGTGGTGTAACGCACAGACAAAATCCTGACACCTAAGTAAACGGGATACGGATACACTTGCGCCCGGTGGACGGGGGTCCATGGTCGAAAGGGAGGCAGTTTGCAACAGTCGTCGGTCGCGCTCGTCAAAGAGCAGAAGCGCGCGCTCATCAATCGCTATGCGAAGCCGGACAACTTCGCCGGCTTCTTCCAGATCCTCAATACGCTGCTGCCGTTCGCCGCGCTCTGGTACGCGATCGGGCCGAGCGCAGAGATCTCATACGGGCTGACCGCGGCGCTGACGCTGCTGATGGTGCTGTTCCTGACGCGCATTTTCGTGCTGATGCATGAATGCGGCCACGGCAGCCTGTTCCGCACCGGCCGCCTCAACAGGTTCTTCGGCTTTCTCCTCGGCGTGCTCGACGGGATGCCGCAGTACGTCTGGTCGCAGCACCACGCCTATCACCATTCGACCAACGGCAACTGGGCGAAATACCGCGGCCCATTCGTCGTCGACACTGCCGACGCCTACGCGACGATGAGCGATCGCCAGCGGCGCACCTACCGGTGGCTGCGCCAGATCTGGCTGCTGCCGCTGCACGCGTTCGTCTACGTGCTGTTCATGCCGCGCTATACGTGGCTGAAGGGCAGCGCCAGCCTGCTCTGGCACAAGCTCGCCGGCCGGGAAGGCGAGTTCAAGACCCGCTACTGGAGCACGCCGCTCGAGTACTGGCACATGACCTGGAACAACGTCGTATTGCTCAGCCTCTGGGCGGTCATGTCGCTCGCCATCGGCCCGGCGCTGTTCTTCACGGTCTATATCGTCAGCATCTCGCTCGCCACGGCGGTCGGCATCGCGCTCTTCACCGTGCAGCACAACTTCGAGCACTCGTACGCGAGCGGCGACGAAGGCTGGGACTACGACACGGCGGCGATCGAGGGCACGAGCTTCCTGGTGCTGCCGGCGTGGCTGAACTGGTTTACCGCCAGCATCGGCTACCACCACATCCATCACCTCTCGGCCAGCATCCCCAATTACCGGCTGGCGCAGTGCCATGCGGAACACCAGCACCTGTTTTCGGGCGTGGCGCGCATCCGCCTGAGCGAGATCCCCAGGGCGCTGACCTACATCCTCTGGGATACGCACGCCCGCCGCATCATCTCGGTCTCGGAATTCGAGAGCCGCACTAGCCTAGATCCGGTTCCCCGCAGCGCCTGAGGATTTCGGCCCGCACCCGGTCGCGCAGCCGCACGGCGGCCGCCCAGTCGGCGCCTTCGGGCATCACCGGCGCGCCGAAATTCACCGTCACCGTCGAGCGGCGCAGATACCAGGTGCCCTCGCGCAACAGCGAGCGCACGCCGCGCAGCCCGACCGGCACCACCGGGATTCCCGCCTGCGCCGCCACCTGGAACGCGCCGGTACGGAAGGGGAGGAGCCCGGCGTGGTGGCGGAACGTGCCCTCGGGAAAAAGCAGCAGCGAGACGCCGCGCCGCGCCGCGGCGACCAGCTCGTCGGCGTTCTCCGCGCTCTTCTGCACGTCGAAGCGCTCGACGAACACCGAGCCGATCCCGCCGAGGAAGGTCTTCATGAAGAAGTTGCCGAGGAACTCGCTCTTCGCGACGTAGGCGTAGCGGTTGTATTTCAGCACCGACATCAGCACCACGCCATCCATGTAGCTCGTGTGGTTGGGAGCGATCACCGCCGGGCCGGCGGGCAGGTTTTCGAGACCCCGCACCACGACCCGGATGCCGCAGAGCCAGAGAAACATTTTGGCCATGGTGTGGCCGGTGTTCCACGCGAAGCGCACGCTGCCGAACGCCGCGGCGAGGAAGGCGATCAGCATCACCGGCGGAAAGACGAGGTAGGCGCGCGCAGTGAAGAGAAGCCCGCGCACCACGCGCCAGCCGCGGCGGATCTGCGGTACCACGCCGGCCGCGGCGAGGCGAAGCAGTTGCAGCCAGACCGCTTGCGGGCGCACGGCGGAAGCGCCGCGCTCGTAGTAGTCGCGCGCCGCGACGCGCCGGATCTTGCCGCTCGAAGTCTTCGGCACAGTGTGCGGCGGGGCGAGCACGATATCGTCCACCGGCCCACCGAGCAGGCTGAGCGCGAGATCGTTGATCCTGCGGCGCAGGGCCTCTTGCAGCGCCGGATCCTCGCTGCGCGTCTCGGCTAGAACCACCACCCGCTCCGTGCCGCTCGCGCGGTCCATCGAGCCGAACACTGCCACGCAGCCGCGGCGCACGCCTTCCAGGTCGCCGACCGACTCTTCCAGCTCGTAGGGGCTGATGTTGCGGCCGCCGCGGATGATCACGTCCTTCTCGCGCCCGGTGACGTACAGCCTGCCCTCCGAGAGATAGGCGCGGTCGCCGGTGTTGATCCAGCTGCCGTCGAACAGGCCCCGGGTCGCTTCCGGGTTGCGGTAATAGCCGCTGGTCGCGGACGGCCCTTTGAACTGCAACTGTCCTTCGGAGCGCTCGGGAAGCTCGAGGCCCGCGGCGTCGACGATGCGCAGGTCGTGCTCCGGCAGCACGCGGCCGCAGGCTACGACCTTGACCGGCGCCGGATCGCCTTCGCGCGCCGGCACGGCCTCGCCGTCCCTCGCCAGCCGCTCGCGGTCGAGCGCGTCGTACGTCCAGGGCTCTCCAGGCGGGGTGAAGGCCAGGCCGACCGAAGCTTCCGCCAGGCCGTACACCGGCGAAAGCACGTTCTTGCGAAAACCAAATCGTGAAAATTTTTCCTCGAAGGCGGTCAACGTCTCGGGGCTGACCGGCTCGGCGCCGTTGAAGGCGAAGCGCCACGAGGACAGGTCGACGCCCTCCAGCTCGCTGTCCTGGATTCTCTTCAGGCACAGCTCATAGGAAAAATTCGGGCCGCCGGAAATGGTGCCACCGTGGCGGTGGATGGCGCGCAGCCACGAGCTGGGTCGAGACAGGAACGCGAGCGGCGACATGAGCACCACCGGGAAGCCGAGGTACATGGTGGCAAAGCAGCCGCCGATCAGCCCCATGTCGTGATAGAGCGGCAGCCAGCTGACGAACACGTCCTCGGCGCCGGCGCGGGCCGCCTGCCCCATGGCGCGCACGTTGGCGAGCAGGTTGGCGTGCGTGAGCACCACGCCTTTCGGTTGCCCGGTGCTGCCCGAGGTGTACTGCAGGAAGGCGATCTGGCCGCCGTTCGAGCGCACCGGCGCGAAGTCCTTCGCCGCTTCAGAGAAGTCCGCCGGTACCAGCACGGCGCGCAGCGACTCGACCTGTGCGCGCAGCAGCCACGCGAGCGGCTTCGCTTCCGGCACCGTCACCATCAGCGCCGCGCCGCAGCTCTTCAGGATGCCGACGTGCCGCGTCATGTGGTCTTCGATGGTGGTGAGACGCGCCGGCGGGTAGAGCGGCACGGGTACGCCGCCGGCGAGGAGGGTGCCGTAGAAGCAGAACAGGTAATCCTTCGAGGTCGGCAGCATGATCGCCACCGCCTGTCCCGGCGCGAGGCCGGCCTCGGTCAGCCGCAGCGCGTAGCGCGCGGCGCCTTCCCAGATGGCGCGGTAGGAGAGCGGCGTCTCGGCCTGGTCCTCGTAAAGGAAGACCGTCAGCCGCTCGGGCTGGCGCTCGACATGCCAGGCGAGCGCTTCGACCAGCGTTTGCGCTTCCGCCGGCGGGCGCACGCCATCGCGCTGCGAGAGGCTCGCCACCGTGCGGTCGGCGGCGCGCGGCGACTGTCCTGCGCTCGCCAGCAGGAAGCGCAGCAGGTCGCGCGGCGTCTCGGCGGCGGCGAGCGCTTGCTCGGCGAGGCTCGCGCCGAACTCGCGCTCCAGGCGCAGCACCAGCTCGACGCGCGCCAGGCTGTCGAGGCGCAGGTCGCGCTCGAGCGAGCTGTCGAGGGTGACTTCGGCGCTGAAGCTGGGATGCGCCTCGCGCGCGACCTCCGCGACGACGGCGAGCAGCTTGTTCGGATCGACGGTCGGAGCCACGCCGGGGGCGAGTGTACACTCCGCCCGCCTACCGGAATTTTTGAGCAGGAGTGACCGACGATGGGATGGTTTGACACGAGCGAAGTTGACGCTTTCGCGAGCTGGGTGGTGAACGAGGTGGTGCAGCGCATGCCGCCCAGTTCGCTGGGCACCGCGGACCGGAAGACGACGGACCGCATTCAGCGGATGAACGAGTTCGTTTCCGCGCGCGCGGTGGCCCTGGCGAGCGAGCAGCGGCTCAACTTCTACAAGCGGGCGCGCCTCGCCAACCAGGTGAAATGGGGACTGCGCGAGGCCGGTTATACGAAGGGCTTCGCCGACACCTTCACCTACGAGCTTGCCACCTTGATCACGGTCAGCGCCCGGAAGCCCCGCAAGCCCTGAGCCGATGCTGCGCAGCCTGCTGAGCCGCCTTTCGCGGCGGGCCGTGGAGCGGCTGGTCGCCGAAGGCATCCGCGCCGAGACCGCGGGGCGCTTCGTCGAAGCCTGCGATCGCTACCAGCAGGCACTGAAGATCATGCCGGGGCACGCGCCGGCGTATCTCAACCTCGGCATCGCGCTCGAGGGCGCCGGCGACGCGCGCGCCGCGCGCCAGGCCTACCTCTCGACTCTCGAAGTCGATCCCGGAAATCCCTACGCGCATTTCAACCTGGGGAAGCTCTTGCACGCCGCGGGCAACGACGCCGAAGCCGCTCGCCAGCTGCAGGCCGCGCTCGAGCGCAAGCCCGACTTCACCGATGCGCGCGTCGTGCTGGCGAGCGTGCTCGAGGCGCAGGCCGATGCCGAGGGCGCGACCGAGATGCTGCGTCGCGCGGTGCAGGAGCGTCCGGACTACGCGGGCGCCTGGTTCAACTACGCGCTTCTCCTGCAGCGGCTGGACCGCATCGCCGAGGCCGAAGCGGCGATGCGCCGCACCCTCGAGCTGTGGCCCGAGCGGGCCGACGTGTGGCTGCGGCAGGCAGAGCTGCTGAAGCTCTTGCAGCGGCTGCCCGAGTCCGAGGCCGCGCTACGCCGCACGCTCGCTCTGGATGCCCGGTTGTCGGGCGCCTACCGGCTTCTGGCGAGCATTCTCCTCGACCAGTTGCGCACCGAAGAGGCGCTGCAGGTGCTCGTCGCCGGGCGCGAATTCGACAGTGACGGGTATACGCGCGCCTGCGAGTTGTTCATGCTCAACTTCGACACGGGAATCTCGACCGAGGCGCTGTTCGAGCGGCACAAGGCGTTCGGCGCCGACGTCGAGAGCCGGCATCAGCCGTTCACCACCTTCGCCGGTTCGCGCGACCCGGAGCGCAAGCTGCGCATCGGCTACCTCTCCGGCGACTTCCGTGCGCATCCCGTCGGCTGGGCGTTCCTGCCGCTCGCCGAGCACCATGACCGCGCGCGCCACGACGTCTACTGCTATTCCCTTTTCGCCGCGGCCGACGATGTGACGCGCAGCATCGGCCGCAGCATCACCCAGTGGCACGACGTCACGCCGCTCTCGACCGAGCAGCTGGCGAACGTCATCCACGCCGACCGCATCGACATCCTGGTCGACCTCTCGGGATACGCCGGCATTTCGCCCATGGACGTCCTGGCGAGCCGCCCGGCGCCGGTGCAGGCGAGCTGGCTCGGCTATCTCTCGACCAGCGGCATGACGCGCGTCGACTACCGCATCACCGATGCCTTCGCCGATCCCGCGGGCGACGCCGAGCGGTTCCATACCGAGAAGCTGCTGCGCCTGCCGCACTCGCAGTGGTGCTACCGTCCGCCCGCGACGGCGGAGCCGGCGGCCGAGCCGCCTTGCGCGCGCAACGGCTTCTTCACTTTCGGCTCGTTCAACCAGGCGGCGAAACTCTCACCGACTTCGCGGCGCCTGTGGGCGGAGATCCTGCAGCGCACGCCGGGCTCGAAGCTGCTGCTGCTCGGAGTTCCGCCGGGCCCGGCGACAGAGTTGCTGATGCAGGAATTCAGTGAGCGCGGCATCGCCCCGAACCGCATCGCCATCGAGCCACGCCGGCAACTCGAGGATTACTTCAAGACCCTGCGCAGCGTCGATCTCGCGCTCGACACCATGCCCTACAGCGGCGGCACCACCACCTGCGACATTCTCTGGATGGGCACGCCGGTCGTCACCATGAGAGGCGAGCGCTCGGTGTCGCGAAGCGCGGCGAGCATTCTCTCGGTGCTCGGCCGCGAGGCCTGGATCGCGAGCTCGCCCCAGGACTACGTCGAGCGCGCGGTTGCGCTGACCCGCGACAGCGCCGCAAGGCGGGGTTTGCGGGAGGCCATGCAGGCTTCGCCGCTCATGGACGAGGCCCGCTTTGCGCGGGACATGGAGGCGCTCTACCGGCAGATGTGGCGCGCCTGGTGCCAGACTGTGAATTCTTAGTGAAGCTCGCCGCTCCCGGTTGATCCGCCTGCGGCGGCGGGCGACCATCCCGGCGTGAAACCGGGCATTACCTTCAAGCTCTTCCTCGCCATCCTCGCGGCGAGCGCGGTCGCTGCCGCGGCCATGGCGATCGCGACGCGCTATTCCTTCCAGTCGGGGTTCTTCGGCTATCTGAGCCGCATCGAATCGCAAAACCTCGAGGCGCTCGCCGCGCGGCTGGGCGACGAGTACCGCAAGAGCGGCGACTGGAGCTTCCTCGCCGGCGACTACGCACACCTGCGAACCCTCGCGACACCGGCGCAGCCGGTGCAACGCCTCGCGCTGCTCGACGCCGAGCGGCGCACCGTGGTCGGCAATCCCGACCTGGGCAGCGAAGCGAGCATGCGGCCGGTGCTGGTCGACGATCGCGTCGTCGGCTGGATCGCGCGCTCGCCCTACCGGCGCCTCTCGACCGGCGCCGACCTCGCTTTCCAGCAGGAGCAGCTGCGCGCGTCGTGGATCATCGCCGCGCTCGCGCTGGCGCTGGCGGCGCTCGTCGCCCTGGTGCTTGCGCGGATCTTCCTGCAGCCGCTGAAGCGCGTCGCGACGGCGACGCACCGCCTCGCTGCCGGCGACTACAGCACGCGCGTCGCCGTCACGTCGCGCGACGAGCTCGGCCGCCTGGCCGAGGATTTCAACCGCCTGGCGCAGGCGCTCGAGCGCAACGAGGAGCTGCGCCGGCGCTTCATGGCCGACGTCTCGCACGAGCTGCGCACGCCGCTCGCGGTGCTGCGCGCCGCACTCGAGGCGCTGGAGGACGGGGTGCGGCCGCTGACGCGCGAGTCGGTCGCCGCGCTGCAGGGCGAGGTGGCCGCGCTCGGCAAGCTGGTCGAGGATCTCTACCAGCTCGCGCTCGCCGACGTCGGCGCGCTCAGCTACCGGAAGGAGCGAAGCGATGTCGCCGACGTGCTCGAGCAGGCCGTCGAGCCGTTCGCCGCGCGGCTTGCCGAGCGCGGCCTCGGCCTGGAAAGCAGGTTCGAGCCGGGGCTGAACGTGATGGCGGACACCAATCGCCTGGCGCAGGCGTTCCGCAACCTGCTCGAGAACTCGGCGCGCTATACCGACGCGGGCGGCAAAGTGCGCGTCACCGCGCGGCGCAACGGCGCCGGCGTGAAGATCGACTTCGAGGATTCTTCTCCGGGCGTGCCGGCCGATGCGCTGCCGCGCCTGTTCGAGCGCTTCTACCGTGTCGAAGGTTCGCGCAGCCGCGCCAATGGCGGCGCCGGGCTCGGCCTGGCCATCGTGCGCAGCGTGGTCGAGGCGCACGGCGGCGCCGTCGAAGCCGGCGCTTCGCCGCTCGGCGGATTGCGGGTCACCATCTCGCTGCCATGAGCAAAGTCCTCATCGTCGAAGACGAGCCGAAGCTCGCCGGCCTGGTGGCCGACTATCTCAAGGCGGCAAGCTTCGAGGCGCACTGCATCGGCAACGGTCTCGATGCCGTGCCGTGGGTGAAGGCCAATCAACCCGACCTGATCATCCTCGACCTGATGCTGCCCGGGCGCGATGGCCTCGAGATCTGCAAGGAAGTGCGCAGCTTCAGCGACCTGCCGATCATCATGGTGACGGCGCGGGTCGA
Organism: Betaproteobacteria bacterium SCGC AG-212-J23; assembly: GCA_001644455.1. Lineage (GTDB taxonomy): Bacteria > Pseudomonadota > Gammaproteobacteria > Burkholderiales > SG8-39 > SCGC-AG-212-J23. The sequence goes on along the minus strand of LSTF01000080.1, from coordinate 41,934 downwards.
GGAAGTAGACCGCCTGATCGGCCTCGAGACGGGCGCCGACGACTACATGTGCAAGCCCTTCAGCGTGCGCGAGCTGGTCGCGCGCGTGAAGGCTCTCTTACGTCGGCCGCGGGTTGCCGCCGTCCCGGCCGGCCTGGAGATCGATGAAGGCAAGCATCAAGCCGTCCTCGACGGCAAGGCGCTCGATCTCACGCCGGTCGAATTCCGGCTGCTCGCCGCGCTCGCCGCGGCGCCGGGCCGCGTCTTCCCGCGCGACCGCCTTCTGGAAAAGCTGTATGCCGATCACCGGGTGGTCACCGACCGCACGGTCGACGCGCACGTCAAGAACCTGCGCCGCAAGATCGAGGAAATCCGCCCGGGCGCCGACCTGGTGCGCTCGATCTACGGCGTCGGCTACAAACTGGAGCTCTGATGGGGCGCACCGGCAAGCTCATCCTCGTCCTCGTCAGCCTCGCCCTGGTCGCCGGCGCGGCCTGGTGGGTGTATCGCGAGTACTGGAGCGCCGGCGCGTCGTCGGCGCCGGTGCCGCTGCAGAAGGGCCGCGGCGGCGCCGCGGGCGGCGGGCCGACGCCGGTGGTCGGTGCGCCGGCCGTGCTCGGCAGCGTCGACATCGTCATGAGCGGCCTCGGCACGGTGACGCCGCTGCGCACGGTCACGGTGCGCTCGCGCGTCGACGGCGAGCTGATCCGCGTGCTCTTCCAGGAAGGGCAGCTGGTGAAGGAGGGCGAGCTGCTCGCCGAGATCGATCCCCGCGCCTTCAAGGTGCAGCTCGAGCAGGCCGAGGGCCAGCTCGCCCGGGACCGCGCGCTGCTCGAGAACGCGAAGCTCGACCTGCAGCGCTACCAGACGCTGTTCAAGCAGGACTCGATCGCCAAGCAGCAGGTCGACACGCAGCTCTCCCTGGTGCGCCAGTACGAGGGCGCGGTGCGCGTCGACCGCAGCCAGATCGACAACGCGAAGCTGCAGCTCGCCTACACGCGGATCACCGCGCCGGTCGCCGGTCGCGTCGGCCTGCGCCTCGTCGACCAGGGCAACATCGTGCGCTCGGGCGACGCCAACGGCCTGCTGGTGATCACGCAATTGCAGCCGGTCGCGGTGCTGTTCACGGTGCCGCAGGACAGCGTGCCGGTGGTGATGCGCCGCCTGCAGTCCGGCGAGCAGATCCCGGTCGAGGCCTGGGACCGGGAGCAGAAAACGAAACTGGCGGACGGCCTGCTCGTCTCGGCCGACAACCAGGTCGATCCCACGACCGGCACGGTGAAGCTCAAGGCGCAGTTCGGCAACGAGGACGCGGGCCTCTTTCCCAATCAATTCGTCAACGTGCGCATGAAGCTCGACCGCCTGGTCGACGTGGTGACCATCCCGCCCGCGGCGGTGCAGCGCGGCTCGCAGGGCCTCTTCGTCTACGTCGTGCGGCCCGACAACACGGTCACGCAGCGCGTGGTGAAGCTCGGCCCGGCCGAGACGCAGCGCGTGGCGGTGAGCGACGGCCTCGCCGCGGGCGAAGTCGTGGTGGTCGATGGCATGGACCGGCTGCGGCCGGGCGCGCAGGTCGAGGTGACCGGCGCGCGCCCCGAGATCAAGCCGCCGCCCGATGGGGCCCGCAAAGGGAAAGGCAAGGGGAAAAAGAAGGAATGAATCCTTCGAGCCTTTTCATTCGCCGGCCGGTGGCGACCACGCTGCTCATGGTCGCCGTGCTGCTTTCCGGCGCCTTCGCCTACCGGCTGCTGCCGATCTCGGCGCTGCCGCAGGTCGACTACCCGACGATCCAGACCTTCACTTTTTATCCCGGCGCGAGCCCCGAGGTGATGGCCTCGTCGGTGACCGCGCCGCTCGAGCGCCAGCTCGGTCAGATCCCGGGCCTGAAGCAGATGCTCTCGTCGAGCTCGGGCGGCGCCTCGGTGGTGACGCTGCAGTTCGACCTCGCCATTCCGCTCGACGTCGCCGAGCAGGGCGTGCAGGCGGCGATCAATGCCGGCTCGAACCTGCTGCCCGCCGACCTGCCCGCGCCGCCGGTCTACAGCAAGGTGAATCCCGCCGACGCGCCGATCCTCACGCTCGGGCTTTCGTCGCGCACGCTGACGCTGCCCGAGATCCAGAACCTCGCCGACACGCGCCTCGCGCAGAAGCTCTCGCAGGTCGCCGGCGTCGGCCTGGTGACGCTCTCGGGCGGCCAGCGGCCGGCGGTGCGCGTGCAGGTGAACCCGAAGGCGATCGCCGCCGCCGGGCTCGGGCTCGAAGACGTGAGGGGCGCGATCGCCGCCGCCAACGTGAAGCGGGCCAAGGGCAGCCTCGAGGGCCCGAGCCGCGCCTACAACATCGACGCCAACGACCAGCTTCGCTCGGCCGAGGAATACAAGAGCGTGGTCGTCGCCTACAAGAACGGCGCGCCGGTCTATCTGTCCGACGTCGCCGACATCGTCGACGACGCCGAGAACGTGCGCCTCGCGGCGTGGATGAACGAGGTGCCGGCGATCATCCTCAACATCCAGCGCCAGCCCGGCGCCAACGTGATCGAGGTGGTGGACCGGATCAAGCGGCAGTTGCCGCAGCTGCAGGCATCGCTGCCGGCGTCGGTCGACGTCGCGGTGCTCACCGATCGCACCGTCACCATCCGCGCTTCGGTGCACGACGTGCAGGTCGAGCTGCTGCTCGCCGTCGGCCTGGTGGTCGCCGTCATTTTTGTCTTTCTAAGAAGTATTCCGGCCACCGTCATTCCGAGCGTGGCAGTTCCGGTCTCGCTGATCGGCACCTTCGGCTTCATGTATCTCGCCGGCTTCTCGATCAACAACCTGACGCTGATGGCGCTGGTCGTGGCCGCGGGCTTCGTCGTCGACGACGCGATCGTGGTCATCGAGAACATCGCGCGGCACATCGAGGAGGGCACGCCGCCGCTCGAGGCGGCGCTCAAGGGCTCGCGCGAGATCGGCTTCACCATCATCTCGCTCACTTTCTCGCTGGTGGCGGTGCTGATCCCGCTGCTCTTCATGGGCGACGTGGTCGGGCGCCTGTTCCGCGAGTTCGCGGTGACGCTGGCGGTGTCGATCCTGATTTCGGCGGTGGTCTCGCTGACGCTTACGCCGATGATGTGCGCTCGCCTGCTGTCCAAACAACAGGATTCCGAAAAAAACCGGCTCTATGCTTTCACGCAGCGCATCTTCGACGACGTGATCGCGCGCTATGGCCGGGCCCTCGACTGGGTGCTCGACCGGCAGGTGGCGACGCTGCTCGTCGCCGCCGCGACGCTCGTCCTCACGGTGCTGCTCTACATCGTCGTGCCGAAGGGCTTCTTCCCGGTGCAGGACACGGGCGTGATCCAGGGCATCTCGGAAGCGCCGCAGACCGTGTCGTTCCCGGCCATGGCCGAGCGCCAGCAGGCGGCGGCGCACGTTGTGCTGCAGGACCCGGCGGTGGCGAGTCTTTCCTCTTTCATCGGCGTCGACGGCTCGAACGTCAGCCTGAACAGCGGCCGGATGCTGATCAACCTGAAGCCGCTCGCCGAGCGCGGCGGCGTGCACGCCTCGGACGTGATCCGCAGGCTGCAGCCCGAGCTTGCGAAGGTCCCCGGCATCACGCTCTACATGCAGCCCGTGCAGGACCTCACCGTCGAGGACCGCGTCAGCCGCACGCAGTACCAATACACGCTGGAGGCCGCGGACGGCGACCTTCTCGACGAATGGACGCCGCGCCTCGTCGATCGCCTGCGGCAGTTGCCGCAGCTCACCGACGTCGCTTCCGACTTGCAGAACCAGGGGCTGCAGGCCTACGTCGACATCGACCGCGACAGCGCCGGGCGGCTGGGCATCACCCCGGCGGCAGTCGACACCGCGCTCTACAACGCCTTCGGCCAGCGCCTGATCTCGACCATCTTCACCCAGGCGACGCAGTACCGGGTGGTGCTGGAGGTGAAGCCCGAATACCGCTCGGGCCCGCAATCGCTCGGCGACGTCTACGTCGCCGGCACGAACGGCGTGCAAGTGCCGCTCTCGTCGATCGCGCAGTTCACCACCGGCTCCGCGCCGCTGGTGCTGAACCGCATCGGCCAGTTTCCGGCCGCGACCGTCTCCTTCAACCTCGCGCCCGGCGCTTCGCTCGGTCATGCGGTCGACGCGATCCAGGCGGTGGAGCGCGACATCGGCCTGCCGCCGAGCGTGCAGACCGCGTTCCAGGGTGCGGCGGCCTCGTTCCGCGATTCGTTGTCGAGCACGCTGCTCCTCATCCTCGCCGCGGTGGTGACGATGTACATCGTGCTGGGCGTTCTCTACGAGAGCTATATCCACCCGGTGACGATCCTGTCGACGCTACCGACCGCGACCGTCGGCGCGCTCGCCGCGCTGATCCTCGCCGGCAGCCAGCTCGGCGTGGTGGCGATCGTCGGCATCATTCTCCTGATCGGCATCGTCAAGAAGAACGCGATCATGATGATCGACTTCGCGCTGGAAGCGGAGCGTAACGAGGGAAAGGCGCCTCGCGACGCGATCTTCCAGGCGTGCCTGCTGCGCTTCCGGCCGATCCTGATGACGACCTGCGCGTCGCTGTTCGGCGCGCTGCCGCTCATGCTCGGCACCGGCGTCGGCTCGGAGCTGCGCCATCCGCTCGGCCTGACCATGGTCGGCGGCCTGATCGTCAGCCAGGTGCTGACGCTCTTCACGACCCCGGTGATCTACCTGGCATTTGATCGATTTTCAAAAAGAAAAATCGTTAAAGAGGCGACGGCGTGAACCTTTCGGCGCCTTTCGTCGCCCGCCCGGTCGCTACCACGCTGCTCGCGATCGGCCTCACGCTCGCCGGCGCGGTGGCGTTCACGCAGCTGCCGGTCTCGCCGCTGCCGCAGGTGGATTTCCCGGTGATCTCGGTGACCGCGCAGCTTCCGGGCGCCGACCCGGAGACGATGGCGTCCACGGTGGCCACGCCGCTCGAGCGCCAGCTCGGCCGCATCGCCGGCGTGAACGAGATCACCTCGTCCTCGTCGCTCGGCTCGAGCCGCATCACGCTGCAATTCGACCTGTCGCGCAACATCAACGACGCCGCCACCGAGGTGCAGTCGGCGATCAACGCCGCGCGCAGCCAGCTGCCGAGCGGCATGCCGAACAACCCCACCTACCGCAAGGTGAACCCCGCCGACGCGCCGATCATGGTGATGACGCTCACCTCCGAGACCATGAGCCGCGGCCAGATGTACGACGCGGCCTCGACCATCGTCGCGCAGAAGCTCTCGCAGGTGCGCGGCGTGGGCCAGGTAACGGTGGGCGGCAGCTCGCTGCCGGCGGTGCGCGCCGAGCTCAACCCGTCGGCGCTCAACGCCTACGGCATCGCGCTCGCGGATGTGCGTACCGCGCTCGCCAATGCCAATGCCAACCGGCCGAAGGGCCTGGTCGAGGACGGCGAGAAGGTGTGGTGGATCTACGCCAACGACCAGGCGCGCGAAGCGGCCGAGTACCTGCCGCTGGTGCTCGCCTATCGCAATGGCGCCGCGGTACGGCTGCAGGACGTCGCCGAGGTCACCGACTCGGTGCAGGACATCCGCAACGCCGGCGAAGCGAACGGCCGGCCGGCGGTGCTGATCATCATCTACCGCGAGCCGAACGCGAACATCCTCGAGACGGTGCAGCGCATCCGCGACCTCAAGCCTTTCCTGCAGGCGTCGATCCCCGCCGCCGCCGAGCTCGGCGAGGCGATGGAGCGCACCTCGACCATCCGCGGCTCGCTCTCGGAAGTGGAGAAGACGCTGGTCATCGCCGTGATGCTGGTGGTGCTGGTGGTGTTCCTTTTTCTGCGGCGGGTGCGCGCGACGCTCATCCCGGCGGCGGCGGTGCCGGTGTCGATCATCACCACCTTCGGCTTCATGTACCTCGCCGGCTTCAGCCTGAACAATCTGTCGCTGATGGCGCTCATCGTCGCCACCGGCTTCGTGGTCGACGACGCGATCGTGGTGCTGGAGAACGCCACGCGCCACATCGAGGCCGGCATGGAGCCGATGGCGGCGGCGTTGCGCAGCGCGGGCGAGGTCGGCTTCACCGTGCTGTCGATGAGCGTGTCGCTGATCGCGGTGTTCATCCCGATTCTCTTCATGGGCGACATCGTCGGCCGCTTCTTCCGCGAGTTCGCGGTCACGCTCTCGGTGGCGATCCTGGTGTCGCTGCTGGTGTCGCTCACGCTCACGCCGATGATGTGCGCGCGGCTCCTCAAGAAAGAAAACAATTCGCAGGAGAACCGTTTCTACCGGCTGAGCGAGGAGGTGTTCGACACCGTGCGCGCCGGGTACGCGCGCACGCTCGGCTGGGCGCTGCGCCACCCGTTCGTGGTCATCCTCATCCTCGGCGCCACCATCGGCCTCAACGTCTACCTGTACATCGTCATCCCGAAGGGCTTCTTTCCGCAGCAGGATACCGGCCGCGCCATCGGCTTCATCCGCGCCGACCAGGCGACTTCCTTCCAGGCGATGCAGGAGAAGATGTCGCAGTTCGTGGCCGTGATCCGCGCCGACCCGGCGATCGAGAACGTCACGGCGGTGACCGGCGGCGGTTTCGGCGCGCGCAACTCGGGCTTCATGTTCATCTCGCTGAAGCCGCTCTCCCAGCGGCCGGGCGCCGCGGCGGTGGTCGCGCGCCTGCGGCCGCAGCTGGCGAAGATCGCCGGCGCCAACGTCTTCGTCGTGCCGGTGCAGGACGTGCGCGTCGGCGGCCGGCAGGGCACCGGCACCTACCAGTACACGCTGCAGAGCGACGACGTGGCCGCGCTGCGCGTCTGGACGCAGCGCCTGCAGACCGCGCTGCAGAGCGTGCCGCAGCTCGCCGACGTGGCGAGCGACCAGGAGACGCGCGGCCTGCAGGCGAGCCTGGTGATCGATCGCGCCAGCGCGGCGCGCATGAACGTCACCACCGACATGATCGACGCCACGCTCGGCAACGCCTTCGGCCAGTCGGTGGTGTCGACCATCTACACCGACCGCAACCAGTACCGCGTGGTGATGGAGGTCGATCCGCGCTACGCGCAGGGACCCGAGGCGTTGAAGGATGTGTACGTGCTCTCGGGTGCGGGGGCGCGCATACCGCTCGCGGCGATCTCGCACTACGAGTTCACCAACACGCCGCTGTCGGTGAATCACCAGGGCCAGTTCGCGGCGGCGACCATCTCCTTCAATCTCCCGGAGAACGTCGCACTTTCGGAAGCGAGCGCGGCGATCTCGGCGACCATGGCGCAGATCGGCGTGCCGGCGAGCGTCTACGGCTCGTTCCAGGGCACGGCGCGTTCCTTCGAAGGCACGCTTTCGCGCCAGCCGTGGCTCATCCTCGCGGCGATCCTCGCCATGTACATCGTGCTCGGCGTGCTCTACGAGAGCGTGGTGCACCCGGTGACGATCCTCTCGACGCTGCCGTCGGCCGGCGTCGGCGCGCTGCTCGCGCTCATCGCCTTCCGCGCCGAATTCACGGTGATCGCGCTGATCGGCGTGTTCCTGCTCATCGGCCTGGTGAAGAAGAACGCGATCCTGATGGTCGATTTCGCGCTCGAGACCGAGCGCGCCGGCAACAAGCTTCCTGAACAGGCGATTTTCGAGGCCTGCATGCTGCGCTTCCGGCCGATCATGATGACCACCATGGCGGCAATGCTCGGCGCGCTGCCGCTCGTGCTTCGTCGCGGCGATGGCGCGGAGCTGCGCCAGCCGCTCGGCATCGCCATCGTCGGCGGCCTGATCCTCTCCCAGCTCCTCACGCTCTACACGACGCCGGTCGTCTACCTCTATCTCGACCGCTTCCGGCTCTGGCTGGGCCGGAGGCGTCCAGTGCTCGCTACCCGATGAAAAAACTTCTCGTGTTCACTTCATTGTTCGTGGCCGGATGCGCGGTCGGTCCGGACTATCAGCGGCCGGATTCCGTCGTCTCCAGTTCCTTCAAGGAGCTCGAGGGCTGGCGGAGTGCAACGCCCCAGGACGAGGCGCCGCGCGGCTCGTGGTGGTCGGTATTCGGCGATGCCGAGCTCGACCGGCTGCTGGCGCGCCTCGACATCTCCAACCAGAACGTGCGCGCCGCGGAGGCGCGCGTGCGCCAGGCGAAATCGGTCGCCGACCAGGCGCGCGCGGGCTACTTCCCGACGGTGTCGGCGAACGCCTCGGCAGTGCGCAGCAAGTCGCCCTCGCTCTCCAACGCGCCGTCGTTCGCCACCGGCGCGGTGAACACCTTCAACGCCAACGTCGCCGCGTCGAGCTGGGAGCTCGACCTGTGGGGCAAGGTGCGCCGCACGGTCGAAGCGGGCGACGCGAGCTGGCAGGCGAGCACGGCCGACCTCGAGGCGGCGAAACTCTCGGCGCGCGCCGCGCTGGCGCAGTCCTATTTTTCGCTGCGCGTCGCCGACGTCAACCGCCGGCTGCTCGAGGACACGGTCGCGGGCTACCAGCGCAACCTCGAGCTCACGCAGAACCGCTACAAGGCCGGGGTGGCGGCGCGCGTCGACGTGGTGCAGGCGGAGCAGCAGCTGAAGGGCGCGCAGGCGCAGCTGCTCGATGTCGGCGTGAGCCGCGCGCAGTTCGAGCACTCGATCGCGATCCTGATCGGCGAGGCGCCGGCCAACTTCTCCCTGGCGGCGACCACGGACATGCCGGCGATGCCGCGCATCCCGGTGAGCCTGCCTTCGCTGCTGCTCGAGCGGCGGCCGGACGTCGCCGCCGCGGAGCGAAGCACCGCGGCCGCGAACGCGCGCATCGGCGTCGCCAAGGCGGCGATGTTTCCGTCGCTCAGCCTGAGCGGCACCTACGGCACGCGCGCCGCCGACATCGCCGATCTATTCACCGTGCCGTCGCGCCTCTGGTCGATCGGCGCTGCCGCGACGCAGCCGCTGTTCGACGCGGGCCTGCGCCGGGCGCAGACCGACCAGGCGATCGGCCAGTACGACGAGGCGGTCGCGACCTACCGGCAGACCGTGCTGACGGCCTTCCAGCAGGTCGAGGACAACCTGGCGGCGCTACGCATCCTCGAGGAGGAGGCCGCGGTGCAGGCCGAGACGGTGGAGGCGGCGCGCAAGTCCGTCGAGCTCACTAACAACCAGTACCAGGCCGGCGTGGTGAGCTTCCTGAACGTCATCATCACCCAGGCGGCGCTGCTCAACGCCGAGCAGAACGCCGCCAACGTCCTCGGCCGGCGGCTCAACGCCAGCGTGGGGCTGGTGCAGGCGCTGGGCGGCGGCTGGAGCACCGAGAGCCTCGCCTCGCGCTAGACTTTCCGGCGTGTCGAAGACCTTCCTCGATCGGCTCGATGGCGAAGCGCGCGACCTTCTGCTCGCCGTCGCGCGTCCCGTCTCGCACAGGAAAGGCGAGCGCCTGGTGCGCCATGGCGACCCTTCGCGCGGCGCCTATGTCCTCAAGGACGGTGCCGCGGAAGCGACCGTCCGCCTGCCGGGCGGCGAAACGTTGAGCGTCGCCAGGTTCGGCGCGGGCGCGGTGTTCGGCGAAATGGCGCTCATCGAGCGCGGCACCTGCACCGCTACCGTCACCGCCAGCGAGCCGCTCGAAGGCTGGTTCATCGAGCGCGACGATTTCCGGTCGCTGGTCGCGCAACGCGTGCCCGGTGCGCTTCGCGTGCAGCACGCCCTGACCCTCGCCCTCTCCGAAAAGCTTCGCCAGCTCAACGCGAAGGTCCTCGACGTGGCCGCCGCCGAGGACAAGCCCGCGCGCAAGGGGAACGGCGCAGACCCTCTCGCCGACGTGAAGCGCTCGAAGAAGGCGTCCTTCGACTTCAAACCCTTCCTCGCCCACCTGCCGATCTTCGAAGGCTTCGACGCCGCCGAGATCGCCGAGATCACCGGCGTCGCCAGCGTCCTCGAGCTGCCGCGCGGCCAGAAGGTGTTCGGCGCCGGCCAGCCCTCGACGGCGTGCTTCATCGTCGTCCGGGGCGCGGTGAAAATCCGCGCCCACCACGCCCAGCGCGAGCGCCGCATGGCCATCCTTGGTCCCGGCCAGCTCCTCGGCTACATGAGCGCGCTCGAGAAGAGCGTCCACGGATCCGACGCCGTCGTCCGCGAGGGCGCGCTGCTCCTGGAGATTCCCGCCAGGGAGTTCGAGGCGCTCTATTTCGGCAACAGCTCGGCCTCGACCAAGCTGCATCGGGTGATCCAGAAAAGCCTGCTACTCTCGCTCGGCCAGACCAACCGCCACCTCACCCGGCTGATCAGCCAGGCCAAGCTGCGCGGGGCGGAGAAGGAAGGCAAGGAGCTGGAGAAGGCTTACGGCGGACAGATCACCGCCACGACATTGGAAGGCTAGGAGAGGGAGGAACGACAAACCAATGAACACCCGGAAAATGCTTCTTGGCGTAGTCGCCGTCGCCGCTGTTGGCGCGGCCGCCTGGTACTTCTATCTCGACGACATGCTGAACGCGCCGCCGCCCAAGCCGATGGCGACGGCGCCGAAAGCAGAGGCGCCGAAGCCGCCTCCGGTCGCGGCAACGCCGACGCCTACGCCGGCGGGCGCGCCCTCGGCGGACGAAGTCAAGGCCGCGCAGTCGCGCGTCGGCGAACTGGAAAAACAGGTCGCCGACCTGCAGAGGCAGGTCCAGATGAAGGACCAGGAAATCGCGGCGATGGAGAAGAAAGTCGCTGGGAAGAAGTAGCTAGTCCAGGTCCCGAATCGAGATGACCGGCCGGTCTCTCTTGATCGTGGCGTGAAGCATCGAGTACTCCGGCACCTCGACCCAGGCAGCGGTGTCCCGCGTCAGCGGCTCGGACGCCACCAAAACGGAAGTCGCGTTCTCCGAGCCGCCGGTCATCTGCCACTCGCCGTCGTGCAGCCCGTAGTTGCGGCCGGCGGTGTACCAGAGCGACAGGTAGTTCATGTTGGCTTCGTGCAGGCGCGAGGCGTCTTCGGTGGGATAGCAGCCGAAATCGAAGCAGTAGCGCACCGCGGCGAGCTGGCTGCCGTCGGCGATGAAAAGGTTGAGCGAGGAGCTGATGGCGATGCCGAGCTTCTTGCGCGCATCGCGGATGATGTCGAGCGACTTCTCGACCGCCCTGCCGAGCTCGTCGGCGCTCGGATGGCCGTATGGATCCGGAAGCTGGGAGACGATCAGCGCGTAGACCCATTCGCTGTCGGTTGTGCCGTGGACCTGCGAAAGAATGGAACTCTTGATCGAAGAAGCCAACAAAGGTTTCATTTCGGCGAAACGCGCGAGGTCGCCGTTGTGCGCCATCACCAGCGGCACGTCCTTGAAGTGGAACGGATGGCAGTTCTGCAGCGAGATCTCGACGCGCGTGTGATAGGCGACGCCGCGCACGTGCGCGAGCAGGCAGCCGGCACGGATCTTCTCGGCGAGGTTCTTCAGGTTGCGGTCGAAGACCGGCAGCTGCTGCGAGTAGTAGGAGAAGGCACGGTCGGCCTCGTGGCTCGAAGGGTCCCAGGCGCGCAGGCCGAAGCCGGCGAGGTTGAGCATGTTGAGCATCTTCGGCATGTAAGACTGCCGCACCAGCGCCGAGTCGGGCTGATAGAGGAAGTTGTCCAGCAGCACCGGCTCGCCGAGATAGAGGAGGGCGCGGCACATGGGCGCTAGCTCTTCTTCTGCTCTTCCAGCCGGTCGGTGGCCGGCGGCGGGGTGCGGGAGAGGGCGGCCATCTCGTTCCACAGCGCCGCGCTCATCTCGATCTTCAGCGAATCGAGAGATGCCTGGAGCTGCTGCACGCTGCGCGCGCCGATGATCGGCGCGGTGACGCCGGGATGGGCGGCGACCCACGCCACCGCGGCGCTTACCGGGTGCATGCCGCGCTGCTTGCAGAAGGCGACGTACTTCTCCGCGACGTCGTGCATCCACGGCTCGCCGTAGCGTGCCGTGTACATCTTGTTGGCGACCAGCCGGCCTTTGCTGTCCTTCTGCAGATACTTGCCGGAGAGGAGTCCTGCGCCGGCGGGGCTGTACGGAAAGACCGAGACGTCGTTTGCCTGCGCCATCGGCAGGATCTCGACTTCGGCCTGGCGCTTCACCAGGTTGTACATCGGCTGGATCGCCTGGAGGCGCGCCCAGCCGTTGGCTTCCTGAACGCCGAGCGCCTGCTGCACCTGCCAAGCCGACCAGTTGCTGACGGCGGGATAAAGCACCTTGCCCGAGCGCACCATGTCTTCCAGCGCGCGCATCGCTTCGTCGACCGGCACGCGCGGATCGTGCATGTGCAGGTAGAGGATCTCGACGCGGTCGGTCTGGAGGCGCTTCAGGCTCGCTTCCAGCGCCCGCGTCAGGTGCCGGCGCGAGTTGCCCTTGGCGTTGAGGTCGGGCCCGGTCGGATTGAAGCACTTGGTGGCGATGACGAGGTCTTCGCGCGAACCGCGCGCGAGCCTGCCGAGGATCTCCTCCGATTTCCCCTGGCTGTACTGGTCGGCGGTGTCGAAGAAGTTGATGCCGGTGTCGCGTACCGCCTTGAACATCTCCGCCGAGGCCGCTTCGTCGGCATCGCCGCCGAAGGACATGCAGCCGAAGCAGAGTTGCGAGACCTGGACGCCGGTGCGGCCGAGAAGTTTGGTTTTCATAGGAGTTCGCGCAAGCGTAACACCGCGCTGTCCGGGCTGGTCAGCACCGGGCAGGAGACGGCCTTGGCGACGGCTTCGCGTGCGCCGGCCATGGAAAACTGCGCGAGCATCACCACGTCGCAGAGGCCGAGCCGCGGCGCGGCGAGCGCGAGGAGGCGGTCATGCGTTGCCTTGTCGCCCGAATCGAGCGCGGTCATCGCTTCCGGCACGCACACCGATTTGATGTTGATCTGCGGGTCGAGCACGTGGATCTCGGCCTCGAGCGCGGCGACGGTGGGCGCGAAGGTGGCGAGCATGCCGACGCGCCGCCCGTGGCGTAGCGCTTCCTCCAGCATCGCCTCGTTGGGGCGCAACACCGGCACCTTCTGCTCGCGCTTCACCGCCTCGATCGCATCGCCGAAAGCGGAGCAGGTATAGAGCACCCCGCTCGCGCCGGCGTCGATTCCGTACTGCGCAAGCGAAGCGATGCGGCGGGAGAGTTGCGGTGTGAGTGCGCCGTCGCGGTTGCGATCTCGGGAGAGCGAGTCGTCGAGCAGGTTGGAGAGCTCGGCTTCCGGCCAGTGGCGGCGGAACGCGTCCTCGACCGGCGCGATCGCCACTTTGACGGCATGGACGAGCGCGATGCGAGCTCCCATCGGGCAAGTATAAGGGCTTGACCGCAGTCAAGAATCTGCGTCCCCCGCTGGCCGATAATAGCGACCTCGATGGCACGCAAGGCACGCAGTACTCCCAAAGGCAGACAGGTCGATCCGCGGGCACTGGAAGAAGTGCGCGCGCTGCTCGGGGGCGAATCGCGCCAGCGCGACCTTCTGATCGAGCACCTGCACAAGATCAACGATCGGTACGGGCATCTCTCGGCTGCACGCCTGGCGGCGCTGGCGCAGGAGATGAGCCTGTCGATGGCCGAGGTGTACGAGGTCGCGACCTTCTACCATCACTTCGAAGTGGTGAAGGAAGGCGACACCCCGCCGCCCGCGCTGACGGTGCGCGTGTGCGACTCGATCGCCTGCGAGATCGCCGGCACCCAGGAACTGCTGAAGCTCTCGCTGGGAAAAGACGTTCGCGTCATCCATGCGCCTTGCGTAGGACGCTGCGAGGTGGCGCCGTGCGTGGTGGTCGGCCAGAACCCGATCGGCAACGCGACGCCTGAAAAGGTCAGGAAGGCCGTTGCTTCGAAGGAGGTGACTTGTGAAGAAACCAAGTACATCGACTTTGCCGCGTACAAGAAGGGCGGCGGCTACAAGCTGATCGCCGACTGCCTCGCCGGCAAGCACACGCGCGAGGGCATGACGAAGATCATGGAAGACTCGGGGCTGCGCGGGCTGGGCGGCGCCGGCTTCCCGGTCGGCCGCAAGTGGAAGAGCGTTGCCGCCGAGCCGGAGCCGCGCCTCATGGCGGTGAACATCGACGAAGGCGAGCCCGGGACCTTCAAGGACCGCTGGTACCTCGAGCGCGACCCGCACCGCTTCCTGGAAGGCATGCTGGTCGCCGCGTGGGCGGTCGGGATCGCCGAGATCTACATCTACCTGCGCGATGAATACGCAGGCTGCAGAAAAATCCTCGAAGACGAACTGAAGAAACTCAAAGCCAGTCCGCCGTGCGCTCTTCCTCCCATTCACTTGAGGAGAGGCGCGGGGGCCTACATCTGCGGCGAAGAGTCGGCGATGATCGAGTCGATCGAAGGCAAGCGCGGCATGCCGCGCCTGCGCCCGCCGTACGTCGCGCAGAAGGGCCTCTTCGGCCGTCCCACGCTCGAGCACAACATGGAGTCGGTGTACTGGGTGCGCGAGATCGTCGAGAAGGGCGCGGCCTGGTTCGCCGGCCACGGGCGGAACGGACGCAAGGGTTTGCGGTCTTTCTCGGTATCCGGGCGCGTGAAGAAGCCGGGGATGCACCTGGCACCGGCGGGCATTACCGTTGTCGAACTCATCAATGAGTACTGTGGCGGGATGCTGGACGGACACAAGTTCTACGGGTATCTGCCCGGCGGCGCCTCGGGCGGGATCCTTCCCGCGTCGAAGGGAGACATCCCACTCGACTTCGACACCCTGCAGCCGCACGGCTCCTTCATCGGCTCGGCGGCCATCGTGATCTTCAGCGACAAGGACAAGGCTTCGAAAGCAGCGATCAATCTCATGAAGTTCTTCCACGACGAGTCCTGCGGCCAGTGCACGCCGTGCCGCGTCGGCACCGCCAAGGCGGTGATCCTCATGGAAGACCGCAAATGGGACCAGCCTTTGCTGAAAGAGCTGTCTCAGGCGATGATGGATGCTTCGATCTGCGGGCTTGGGCAGGCGGCGCCCAATCCCGCGCTGACGGTGATGCGCTACTTCCCGCAAGAGGTCGAGTAGAGAGATGGAACGAGTCACGACGCAGCAGCTGGCCATGATGCCCATCGAGTTCAAGCTCAATGGGCAGACGGTGATCGGCCGCCCGGACGAGAAGATCATCGAGACCGCCAAGAAGCACGGCGTGACGATTCCGCACCTCTGCCACGGCGGCAACCAGCGCTCGGACGGCAACTGCCGCGCCTGCGTGGTCGAGATCAAGGGCGAGCGCGCTCTCGCGCCGTCGTGCTGCCGCTACCCCACCGTGGGAATGGAAGTCACCACCAATTCGCCTCGCGCGCTCACCTCGCAGAAGATGGTGCTCGAGCTGCTCATGTCGGACATGGCCGAAGAGCAGCACACCAAGGTCAACAAGGTCGCCAACTGGGCGAAGAAGATGGGCGTCGGCCAGCCGAGATTCAAGAAACGCGAGCAGCCCAAGGCCGACCTCACGCACCCGGCCATCGCCGTCAACCTCGACGCCTGCATCCAGTGCACCCGTTGCGTGCGCGCCTGCCGCGAAGTGCAGGTGAACGACGTCATCGGCTACGCGGGCCGCGGCTCCGATTCGCGGATCGTGTTCGACTTCGACGATCCGATGGGCGAGTCGACCTGCGTCGCCTGCGGCGAGTGCGTGCAGGCCTGCCCGACCGGCGCGCTGATGCCGGCTCGCGACGTCGGCAAGCAGGTGATCGACAAGCGCGTCGACTCGGTCTGCCCGTTTTGCGGCGTCGGCTGCCTGCTGACCTATCACGTGAAGAAGAACGTGATCCAGTTCGTCACCGGCAAGGACGGCCCGTCGAACCACAACCGCCTGTGCGTGAAGGGCCGCTACGGCTTCGACTACGCCAATCACCCGCAGCGCCTGACCAAGCCGCTCATCCGCAAGCCGGGGTTCCCGAAGACGGCCACATTCACCGTCGACCCGGCGAACTGGACCGAGGTGTTCCGCGAAGCGACCTGGGAAGAAGCCCTCGACTTCGCGGCCAACGGCCTGAAGAAGATCCGCGACCAGGACCGCTACGCGCTCGCGGGCTTCGGTTCGGCGAAAGGCTCGAACGAAGAGGCGTATCTCTTCCAGAAGCTGGTCCGCACCGGCTTCCAGACCAACAACGTCGACCATTGCACGCGCCTTTGCCATGCCTCGTCGGTGGCGGCGCTGCTGGAAGGCATCGGCTCGGGCGCGGTGTCGAACCAGGTGAACGACGTCGAGAACGCGGAAGTGATCTTCCTCATCGGCGCGAACCCGGTGTCGAACCACCCGGTGGCGGCAACCTGGATGAAGAACGCGGCGAAGCGCGGCGCGAAGCTGATCTACGCCGACCCGCGCCGCAGCGAGCTGTCGCGCCACGCCTGGCGCATGCTGCAGTTCAAGCCCGATACCGACGTCGCGATGCTGAACGCGATGATCCACACGATCATCGAGGAAGGCCTGGTCGATGAGAAATTCGTCAAGGACCGCACCAGCGGCTACGAGGCGCTGAAGGAGAACTCCAAGAACTACTCGCCGGAGCTGATGGCGCCGATCTGCGGCATCCCGGCCGAGACCTTGCGCGAAGTGGCGCGCGCCTTCGCCACCTCCAAGGGCTCGATGATCCTCTGGGGCATGGGCATCTCGCAGCACATCCACGGCACCGACAACGCGCGCTGCCTGATCGCGCTGTGCCTGATGACCGGCCAAGTGGGCAAGCCCGGCTCCGGCCTGCATCCGCTGCGCGGCCAGAACAACGTGCAGGGTGCGTCCGACTCGGGCCTGATCCCGATGATGTATCCGGATTACCAGCGCGTGAACACCGACGAGGCGAACCAGCGCTTCGAGAAATTCTGGGCCACGCCGCTCGACAAGAAGCCGGGCCTGACGGTCGTCGAGATCGTCAACGCCGCCTACGACGGCAAGATCCGCGGCATGTACATCATGGGCGAGAACCCGGCGATGTCCGACCCGGACGTCGATCACGCCCGCGCCGGCATGGCGAAGCTCGAGCACATGGTGGTGCAGGACATCTTCCTCACCGAGACTGCCTACCTCGCCGACGTGGTGCTGCCGGCGACGGCGTGGCCGGAGAAGACCGGCACGGTCACCAACACCGACCGCATGGTGCAGCTCGGCCGCAAGGCCGTGGAGCCGCCCGGCCAGGCAAGGGAAGATTTCTGGATTCTCGTGGAACTCGGGAAACGGCTGGGATTGGATTGGAAATACCAACACCCGCGAGAAGTGTTCAACGAGATGCGCGGCTGCATGGATTCGATCAAGGGCATCACCTGGGAGCGCCTGGAGCGCGATTCCTCGGTGACCTACCCCTGCGAGAACGAGGGCGATGCGGGCACGCCGGTGGTGTTCACCGAGGTGTTCCCGACGCCGACCGGCCGCGCCAAGTTCGTGCCGGCCGACATCATTCCCGCGGCGGAGCGCCCGGACAGCGAATACGCGATGGTGCTCATTACCGGGCGGCAGCTCGAGCACTGGCACACCGGCGCGATGACGCGCCGCTCGGGCGTCCTCGACGCCCTCGAGCCCGAGCCGACCGTGTCGATGAATCCGCAGGACATGCGCGAGCGCGGCATCAAGGCCGGCGAGATCGCGACCGTGGAATCACGCCGCGGCAAGATCTCGCTGTTCGTCCGCGAGGACGGCGGTACCCCGCGCGGGGCGGTGTTCATCCCCTTCGCGTTCTACGAAGCCGCAGCGAACATGCTCACCAACCCGGCGCTGGATCCGTTCGGCAAGATCCCCGAGTTCAAGTACTGCGCGGTGAAGGTGACGAAGGGCGGCGAGCAACCGGGCAACCCCGGCTATGGCAAGGGCCGCTCCCTCGGCGAGATTTACGGCTAGCTTCGGCTAGTAGCTGAACTTCAGGTCGCGGCCGATCACCGTCAGCTCGACGAACGCGCTGCCATTGTGGTTATTGGGCGCGAAGCCCACCACGTAGCCGCCGACATCGTAGGCTTTCATGCCGTCGAGCTGGGCCATGAACGCCTCGCGCGTGAGCTTCGGCCCGGCCCTGCGTAGCGCCTCCACCATCACCTTGGCGGCGATGAACGATTCCATTGAGGTGAACGAAAACTCCTTCTTGCCGAGCTGCTTCTCGATCGCTGCCTGGTACTCCTGCACGATCGGCAGCGAGCGCTTGGTCGGCGGCGGCACCACCGTGGCGACGATCGTCCCCGAGCCGTCCTTGCCGCCGAGCTCCTTGGCGAGCGGGCTGGCGCCGGGGAAGGAGTTGCTCGCCATCGACGCGCCCATGCCCTGGGCGCGCGCCAGCTTGATGAAGTCCGAGGTCGCCTTGTAGAGCGTGGTGAGGATCACGACGTCGGGCTGGCCGGCGGCGACTTCTTTCACGCCGGCGGCGATGTCGGGCTTGGCGCGGTCCTTGAACGCCGCGTGCGAGACGGAGGTCAGACCGCGCGCCTTGAGCGCGCGGTCGACCGCGGTCAGGTTCTCTCGGCCGACCACGTCGTCGTAGTAGACGATCGAGAACCGCTTCACGCCGAGCGACTGGAAGTGGTCGACGATTTTCTCCAGCTCGTCGGCGTAGCTGGCCCGCATGTTGTAGACGTACTTGTTGTATACCCGCATCGGGTCGGCGCCGGTGAACGGGCCGAGGAAGGGCACGTGATGCTTTTCGACGAAGGGCAGCGCCGGGCGCGACAGCGTCGCGCTGGGATAGCCGAACAGCGCGAACACCCCTTGCTCTTCGACCAGCTTCTTGGTGTTGGCCTCGGCGCGCGGCACCGTGTTGCCGTCGTCGAGGGTGACGAGCTCGATGCGGCGGCCGTGGATGCCGCCTGCGTCGTTCACCTTCTGGAAATAGGCGAGGGCGCCGTTGCGGATGTCGTTGCCGAGCTCGGCATTCGAGCCGGTGAGCGGTGTCGATTGACCGACGACGATGCTCTTCGCCGTGACGCCGGGGACCGGCTGCGCTTGGGCGCTGACGGCGATGCAAGCCATAACGATGAAAGCGGTGCGAAGCATGGCGGTTCTCTCCCTAAGCGCGGCGATTGTACCGCTTGACCTCAGTCAAGGCTCCTTGGTGGCCGCCTCTCGGACAATCGCGCTTTACCCAAAATTACAAACGGATCGGATCATGCCCTCGGACATCGAAATCGCACAGGCCGCGAAAATGCAGCGCATCGCCGCCGTGGCGAAGGAACGGCTCGGCATCGGCGAGGAGCACCTCGAGCCCTACGGCCACTACAAGGCCAAGATTTCGCTGAAGTACCTCGAGACGCTGAAGAGCAAGAAGAACGGCAAGCTGATCCTGGTCACCGCCATCAGCCCGACGCCCGCCGGCGAAGGCAAGACCACGACCACGGTCGGACTCGGCGACGCGCTGAACCATATCGGCAAGAAGGCCATCATCTGCCTGCGCGAGCCCTCGCTCGGGCCGGTGTTCGGCGTCAAAGGCGGCGCGGCCGGCGGCGGCTACGCGCAGATCGTGCCGATGGAAGACATCAACCTGCACTTCACCGGCGACTTCGGCGCGATCCAGCTCGCCAACAATCTGCTCGCGGCGCTGATCGACAACCACATCAGCCACGGCAACGAGCTCGGCATCGACGTGCGCCGCATCCAGTGGAAGCGCGTGCTCGACATGAACGACCGCGCGCTGCGCGACATCACCATCGCGCTCGGCGGCACCGCCAACGGCTTTCCGCGCCAGGACGGTTTCGACATCGTCGTCGCTTCGGAAGTGATGGCCATTTTCTGCCTGTCCACCTCGCTCGACGACCTCAAGAACCGGCTGGGCAATATCGTCGTCGGCTACACCCGGGACCAGAAACCGGTCCGCGCGAAGGACCTGAGCGCGCATGGCGCGATGACCGTCCTGCTGAAGGACGCGCTCGCGCCCAACCTCGTGCAAACCCTGGAGAACAATCCGGCCTTCGTCCATGGCGGGCCGTTCGCCAACATCGCCCACGGCTGCAACTCGGTGCTGGCGACGCAGAGCGCGCTCAAGCTCGCCGACTACGTGGTCACCGAGGCCGGCTTCGGCGCCGACCTGGGCGCCGAGAAGTTCCTCGACATCAAGTGCCGCAAGACCGGCCTGCGCCCGAGCGCGGCGGTGATCGTTGCCACGATGCGCGCGCTGAAGTACCACGGCGGCGTCGACGTCAAGGAAGTGTCGAAGGAAAACGTCGCCGCGCTGGAGAAAGGCCTGGTCAACCTCGAGCGCCACGTCGAGAACGTCTCCAAGGTCTACGGCATTCCGTGCGTCGTCTCGATCAACAAGTTCACCTTCGACACGGAAGCGGAGCTGAAGCTCGTCACCGAGCGGATGAAGAAGCTCGGCGTGCAGGTGGTGACCGCCACGCACTGGGGCGACGGCGGCAAGGGTGCGGCCGAGCTGGCGAAGATCGTGGTCGGACTCTGCGACAAGCCGTCCAGCCCGAGCTTCGTCTACGAGGACGCCGATCCGCTCTGGGAGAAGATCAACAAGATCGCGAAGAAGGTGTACCGCGCCTCGGAAGTCACCGCCGACGCGAAGGTGCGCGGGCAGATCAAGAAGCTGCAGGACGACGGCTACGGCCACTTCCCGGTGTGCGTGGCGAAGACGCAGTCGTCCTTTTCGACCGATGCTGCGCTGCGGGGTGCGCCATCCAACCACGTCGTCAACGTGCGCGAGGTGCGCCTCGCCGCCGGGGCGGAGTTCGTGGTGATGATCTGCGGCGACATCATGACCATGCCGGGTCTGCCCAAGGTGCCGTCTGCGAACAAGATCGACCTGGTGGACGGCAAGGTCGTCGGCCTGTTCTAGAATCCGCCGATGCTCGAGGAGCTCGTATCGCAGGCCTTCTGGATCGGCCTGGCCAAGATCATCGGCGTCAATATCATTTTGTCCGGCGACAACGCGGTGGTGATCGCGCTCGCCGCGCGCTCGCTGCCGCCGAAGCAGCAGAAGCTCGCCATCTTCTGGGGTGCCGGCGCGGCGATCGTGCTGCGCATCGCGCTCACCCTGTTCGCGGTCGCGCTGCTCTCGCTGCCCTGGCTGAAGCTGATCGGCTCGGTGCTCCTCTTCTGGATCGGCATCAAGCTGCTGATCCCCGAGGACGATGGCGATGACGTCGCGGCGAGCGAGCACCTGCTGACGGCCATCAAGACCATCCTCATCGCCGACCTGGTGATGAGCCTCGACAACGTCATCGCGGTGGCCGCCGCGGCGCAGGGCAGCGTGATCCTGCTCGTGCTCGGCCTCGCCATCTCGATCCCGCTGGTCATCTTCGGCGCCACGCTGCTGGTGAAGGCGATGGAGCGCTACCCGGTGATCATCACCATCGGCGCCGGCCTGATCGGCTGGGTCGCGGGCGAGATGATGGTCGCCGACATCGCGCTGCAGTCCTGGCTGACGGGCTACGGCGTGACCTACCCGGGCGAGGCCGGCCAGGTGCACCCGCACTACGGCGGCGTCAACCTCGAATGGTTGTTCGGCGCGATCGGCGTGGTGATCGTCGTAGTCGTCGGCAAGTGGCTGGCGAGAACAGCTGGCACCCAGGCGGCGAAGGCGGGCCAGCCCGATGCCTGACTCGCGGCGAGAGGAAAACGTTTCGGCTAGACTGTAATTTAGAGACCTACGGCGCGTTGGCGAAAAAGTGGGGCAGACAAGCCCTCGTACCGACGCGGCGTCAAACTAGGAGGAGGCGATATGGCAAACGGGAGCACAGCTGCTGAGCTAGATCTGGCGCAACAAACCTACGGTCCGATCGTCGGGAACCGTTGGATTCAACTCGCCGCGGGCGTCACGGCGATGGTGGTCATTTCGAACTTCCAGTACGCCTTCACATTATTTACCCCGGGGCTCAAGCAACAATTCGCCAGCGCGCCGTATTCCGACATTGCGCTGATCTATACGCTGTTCATTCTCTTCGAGACCTGGCCGGTGCCGGTTGCCGGCTACTTCATCGATAAATTCGGCATCCGTAATCTCATGCTCGTGGGATCGGTGCTGATTTTTGTGGGGTGGGTACTCGGGGGCATGTTCGCCACTTCGCTCTTTCACTTGTATATCTACTACGGCGCGCTCGCTGGCACAGGCTGCGGCATCATCTACATCGCGACCGTGGCTAATGCGGTCAAGTGGTTTCCGGACAAGCGGGGCCTGGCGGCCGGCCTGACCGCCGCCGGATTCGGCGGCGGTTCGGCCCTCACGCTCATCCCGATCAGCGGCAGCATCTCGTCGATGGGATGGGCAGGTGCGATGACTGCGTGGGGCATCGGCCAGGGCGTGGTGGCCCTCGTGATGGCGATGATTCTGCATCATCCTCCCAAGGGCTGGCTGCCGAAGGACTGGGCACAGCCCAAGGCAGTCCTGCAGACGCGGCGGGAGTTTTCCGCGGTGCAGATGATGTCGCAGAAAGAGTTCTACATCATGTACGCCATGTTCCTCATGGTGTGCACCGGCGGCCTGATGACGACCGGCAACATGTCCCAGATCGCCAAATCGCTCAACGTCTTTGATGCGAAGGTGATGGGGATTGCTATCGTCCCGTTCGTGGCGACGCTCGCGGGAGTGACCAATGCGTTCGCCCGGATCATGTGGGGCACGGTGTCCGACCGCTTCGGCCGCGAGAACACGATGGCGTTCGCCTTTGCGCTCGAGGGTGTGCTCATCTTCCTGATGACGCAGATTGCGGGCAATGCGATCGCGTTCATGATCCTGATGCCCTTCGTGTTCCTTGCCTGGGGCGAGATCTACGCCTTGTTCTCCGCCATCACCGGCGATGTCTTCGGCCCGAAAAACGCCTCGGGCAACTACGGCATCATGTACACGGCCAAGGGGCTCGCGTCCATCATGGCCGGCTGGGGTGCCGCGGCGGTCGCCGCAATGTATGCCGGCTCCTTCTCGGTGCCCTATTACATCGCGGCGATCTTCGATATCGTAGCCGCTGTGATGGCCCTGTTGATCCTGAAGCCCATCATCCGGAAGCGAATCACCGGAGAGGGGTAATCGGCTTCCGGGAATCCCGCGTCGTTGCCGGATTCCCGGTTGCCCGCGCCGGCGTAACCCGCTCGGCACCGGCACGGACATGAGCACGCTCACGGCGCCTGAGATTGCCTATTGCGCGCTGGTGCTGGTCGGTTCGTTTGCGCTTCGCGGCGGCATCGGATTCGGCGCAGCCGCATTACCTCTTATCGCGCTCGTGCTGCCGATGAAGCTGGTGGTGCCGGTCTTTACGGTGCTCGGGGTTTTCTCCTCGTGGTCGGTGGTCTTCACCGACGCGCGCCATGTCGTGTGGCGGGAATTGCTTCGGCTGCTGCCCTACACGATCGTGGGCGCGCTGATCGGCCTGTACTTCTACAACGCGTTTGATGCGCACACGCTCGCGCAGGGCCTCGGCGTGCTCGTGCTGGCCTACGGTACGGTGACGCTGTGGCAATCGCTGCGCAAGCGACCAGCGTGGAAATGGCCCCGGCGCATAGTGCTGCCGTCCGCCGGGACGCTCGCGGGCGTCGTCGGTACGTTGTTCGGCGCAATGGCGGGCGTGTTCTACGCCATCTATCTGGACATGCAAAACCTCGAGAAACGACGGTTCCGCGCTACCGTCGCCGCGACCCTGCTGGTGCTCGGCATTGTTCGTGGTGCCGGGTATTTCGCGGTCGGCGCATACGACCGCGAAGCGCTGGTTGCGACCGCTGCGTCATTGCCGCTCATGTACGTCGGCGTCGCGCTGGGCAATCGCATGCACGCCACCCTGAGCGAAATCGCGTTTCGCCGTCTGCTGAGCGTCGTCTTGATCGGCAGCGGCATTCCGCTGATCCTCGGCTAGCTTCAGCGTAGCCGCTGCTTCAGTCGCGAGAGCGTTTTCCGGCGTGAGGTCTACTTTCGCTGAATGAAGCTGTACGCAACCATCGGCATGGCGATCGCCAGCAGGGCGCCGCCGATGGGCGAAAGCACGATGAAGAGATTCGGGTCGCCGCCGTGCACGACGATGCCCCCGAGCAGGAATCCCGACGGCAGGCAGATCGAGCCGGCGATGACCAGGCCGGAGACGAGCTCGAGCCGGCTGCCGCGTACTGGAAAGCTGCGCAGGCTGAGCGCATAGACCACATTCAGCAAGCCGAGCAGCACCCCGTGCGCGTGCGCGAGCGACCACAGCAGGCGGCGCGTTTCGTTCGCCATCGCCAGGTACCACTGGATCTTGAATCCATGCAGCATCTCCAGCGCGAGGCCGAGCATCAGAAAGCAAGCGGCGAGCGTCCAGCCGAAGGACAAGTGCCGGTGAATCAGCCTGGGTTCCGCATCGATCATTCGCGTCATTCCTTGAGGAGGATCGGGCGCTCGTTCCTGGTGGCACGCAGCCTGTGCAGCTCGGCCTCGCTCAGCTTACCGCCCGCCACGGGACCGATCGCTTTCTCGACTGCCGCCCGCCGCGCTTCCGGGGGTAGAGCGAGGAAATCTGGGGTCAATTGTCTGGCGGCCCGGAACTGGCGCAGAGCGCGGTAGGCAACGATCCCCATCGCCTCGTAGCGGTCCCCGACAGCGTCCAGTAGGTAAGGCAGGAGCCAGTCCTCGCCTGCCACCGCCCGCGCCGGTGCCCAGCCCATACTGTGCACTGCGAGCGCCCGTTGGCCGGCGTCGCCCTTATAGAGATAGAGCAGGGTTGCGGCGATCTTCCGCTGGTCCGCGTCGAGCGTCGGCCGGCGCGTCCCGTACCAGCTCGCCATGCTGCTTGCCGTCCAATCGAGCGTGCGATCGAGGTGGCAAAGGTTGCAGGCGTTCGGCCTTCCGGCGGCCATGTCGCGCGCGACATCGGGGTTGGTGATCTGGTGGCTGCGCGTGGCTTTGCCGAGTCCGTAGACCGTGTTCGGCATGTGGCAATTGACGCACTCAGCGCCGCTCGAATCGGCTCGATGGTGCGTGTGCGCCTCGAGCGCCTCGGTCTTGCGCAGCGACTCGTGGCACTGCAGGCACTGGCCGTTGCGTTCGTCGAAATGCCGCAGCTGGGCGTTGCGCCATTCGTGCAAGGGGCGGGGGTCCGTGTCGGGCTTGTGCAGGGCGTGGCAGCTCAGGCAGCTGAAGTCGCCGCCTTGGAAACAGGGCGAAGCCCTGAGCCCGTGGAATTCGCGGCCAGTGACGCGCACCATCCCGTCGGGCCAGAAATAGCCCGGATCGAGGTTCTTGCCGTTTTCCGCAACGATCCGGCGGGTTCTGGCCAGATCGTCTCCGGGTCGATAGCGGAATCCGGATCGCAGATAGTGCTCGTATTCCTCGTTGGTCGGTACATTGACGCTGTGGCATTGCGCGCAGATCTGGCTGGCGCGCTCGCTCGTGAGCTTGCGCGGATTGGTCATGCCGCTCTCGCCCCGCATTCCGAGGTGTGCGGCGTAGCGTCGCAGCGGATTGCGCATGGCGCCCGCGTGTGCGGCGCCCGGCCCGTGGCAGGCCTCGCAGGCGATGCCGAACTCGCTCGCCGTGCTGCGCGCCACCTCGGGCGGCTTCAGGTCGAGATTCGGATGCCCGTCGGTCGTATGGCAGCGGATGCAGACGGCATTCCAGCGCGAGTATTCGTCACTGCCAAGCTCGCCCGGCGGAGCGATGAACACCGAGCGCCGTGGCGCCCAGCGTCCTTCATGAACCAGCCAGACGAACGGCAGCTGCGCCAGGAACGCGGAATTGCCGCTCGAAAGCCAGTAGACCTGGTAGTTATGGGAGCCGGTGACGAGCTCGACCGGGCGCTGGACCCGGCCGCCGGGCGCCGCACCATTCCACCAGGCCGGTCGCGGCATGTCGACGAGATAGCGGTCGCCGTCGCGACTCAGAGTGAAGCGGTTCCCGTCGAGCGACAACGAACCCGCGAACTCCGCCTTCACGGAGGTTACCGACGGGCGCTGCGTCATGGTGCGGTGAAACGACGCGCGCCAGGACTCGAACTGCTGCGTATGACAGGCGCGGCACTCCGACGAGCTGGCGTAGCCGTCCTCGGCGCGCTGCAGGGGGTGGTCTGCGCGCAGCTCCTGCAGGCGATCGAGATCGGACCGAAGCTGGGTCCGCGCGACGAGCACGACGATGATCGCGGCCGCGCCAACCACCAGCACGGCGCGCAGACGGGCCGGCAGCCGACGCGCGAGCAGCGCTGCCGCCGCCAGCAGCCCGAGCGCCGCTGCGGCGAGGGCATATATTTCGATGCTTATCTGCATTTCTCAGCGCAGCCGCTGCTTCAGCCGCGAAAGGGTCTCCGGGGTGAGGTTGAGGTAGGCCGCGAGCTCCTTCTTCGGGATGCGGCCGACGAGCTCGGGGTGCTTGCGCTCGAAGCGAAGCACGCGCCCGGGCGCGTCGAGCAGGTGCAGCGTGATGGTGTGCGCCATCACCTCCGACATCAGCTTCATCACCTCGTACTCGAAGCGCAGCTTGATCTCGGCGTGCTTCTCGATGAACTCTGCCCACGCGGGCATGGGTAGTTCCGCGGTACGCACCTTGGTGACGGCGGCGATCGAGTAGGGCACCGGCGTGCGCAGCCGCCAGGCGGCGTACGAGGTATCCATCTCGGTTTCCGCGGCGAAGCGCAGGATCATCTCGCGGCCTTCGGGATTGGAGACCACGCGCTTCACCATGCCGTCGAGGATGAAGAACTGCTGCATCTGCTCGTCGCCCTGGCGCACCAGCGGGTCGCCCTTGCGATAGTCGGCGACGGTGAGCAACGGCTCCAGCTCCGACCACTGGGCGGCGGTTATCCGCCGCAGCATGTCGTTCTGCTTGAGCTGCAGGCGCAGGCTGTTGCGCTGTGGGTGGCTGGCGAGTGAAGTCATGAAAAACGCTTGGATTTTAGACCCTTGACCTCAGTCAAGGCCGCCCCGGGGGGCGGCTTCATACCATAGCGGTCCCGCAAGGAGGCTAGCCCATGGGTACGGTGGAACCCCAAGTCGCCACACAATCGGAAGCGCAGACGGTCGACGGTTTTCAGCTCGTGATCGATGCCCTCAAGCTCAACGGGCTCGACACGATCTACGGCCTGCCCGGCATTCCCATCACCGACCTGACGCGCCGCGCGCAGGCGGCGGGGTTGCGAGTGCTGTCCTTCCGCCACGAGCAGAATGCGGGCTACGCCGCTTCGATCGCCGGCTTTCTCACGCAGAAGCCCGGTATCTGCCTCACCGTCTCGGCGCCCGGCTTCCTGAACGGCCTGAATGCGCTGGCACATGCGACGGTCAACTGCTTCCCGATGATCCTGATCAGCGGCTCGAGCGAGCGGGAGATCGTCGACCTGCAGCAGGGCGACTACGAGGAGATGGACCAGCTCGCCATTGCAAAACCCGTGGCGAAAGCGGCCTTCCGCGTATTGCATGCCGACGATATCGGCGTCGGCATCGCGCGCGCGATCCGCGCCGCCGTGTCGGGCCGTCCGGGCGGCGTGTATCTCGACCTGCCGGCGAAGCTCTTCGCGCAGTCGATCGATGCCGCTGCCGGCAAGAATTCCCTGATCAAAGTCGTGGACGCGGCGCCGAAGCAGATTCCCGCGCCGGAGTCGATCAAGCGCGCGCTCGACCTGCTGCGTTCCGCCAAGAAGCCGCTGATCGTCCTCGGCAAGGGCGCCGCGTATGCGCAAGCGGACGCTCAAATAAAAGATCTCGTCGAGAAGACGGGAATCCCCTATTTGCCGATGTCGATGGCGAAGGGCCTGCTGCCCGATACGCACGAGTTGTGTGCGTCCGCGGCGCGCTCGTTCGTGCTTCCAGGCGCCGACGTGGTAATGCTGATCGGCGCGCGCCTCAACTGGCTGCTCTCGCACGGCAAGGGCAAGACCTGGGGCGGCAAGGGCCACAAGGACTGGGGCGGCCAGAAGTTCATCCAGATCGACATCTCGCCGCAGGAGGCCGACAGCAACGTGCGCATCGACGCGCCGGTGGTGGGCGATATCGGGTCATGCGTCAGCGCGCTGCTTTCCAACCTTGGGAATTTGCCCAAGCCGCCTGCGGAATGGCTGAACGCGATCAACGAGAAGAAGACCACCAACGTCGCCAAGATGGGGGAGACGCTGGCGAAGAATCCGTCGCCGATGAATTTCCACAGCGCGCTCAACGTGGTGCGCGACATCGTCAAGGCCAACCCGGACGCGATGCTGGTCAACGAGGGCGCCAACGCTCTCGACTTCACGCGCTCGATCGTCGACATGTACAAGCCGCGCAAGCGAATCGACGTCGGCACTTGGGGCATCATGGGCGTCGGCATGGGCTATTGCGTCGCCGCCGCGGTGGTGACCAGGCAGCCGGTGATTGCGATCGAGGGGGACAGCGCGTTCGGCTTTTCCGGCATGGAAGTCGAGACCATCTGCCGCTATGACCTGCCGGTGTGCATCGTGATCATGAACAACAACGGCGTCTACAAGGGCACGGACAAGGACCCGACCGGGCGCGATCCGGCGCCGACCGTGTTCGTCAAGGGCGCGCGCTACGACAAGCTGATGGAGGCCTTCGGCGGCGTCGGCGTGAACGCCACTACGCCGGCCGAGCTGCGCAAGGCGATGGAGGAGGCAATCCGCTCGAAGAAGCCGACGCTGATCAACGCCGTCATCGACGAAACGGCCGGAACGGAAAGCGGCCGCATCACCAGCCTCAACCCCTCCGCGGCAAAGAAGAAATAGCCATGGAAGCTCTCAAAGGCGTACGCATCCTCGACATGACGCACGTGCAGGCGGGCCCGACCTGCTCTCAGCTCCTCGCCTGGATGGGCGCGGACGTGATCAAGTTCGAGAACCCGCAGGGCGATGCGACGCGCGGCCAGCTGCGCGACGTGCCGAATGCGGACTCGCTCTATTTCACGATGCTCAACTGCAACAAGCGGTCGATCACCGTGAACATGAAGACCAATGAGGGCAAGCAGGTGTTCGTCGACCTGCTGAAGAAGTGCCACATCATCATGGAGAACTTCGGCCCGGGCGTGCTCGACCGCTTCGGCTTCACCTGGGAGAAGATCCACGAGCTGAACCCGAAGATCGTGATGGGCTCGATCAAGGGTTTCGGCTCGAGCGGCCCGTACTCCGACTTCAAGGCCTACGAGAACGTGGCGCAGGCCATGGGCGGCGCGATGAGCACGACGGGCGTGCCTGATGGTGCGCCTTTCGTGACCGGCGCCCAGATCGGCGACTCGGGCACCGGCCTGCACCTCGCCATCGGCCTGCTCGGCGCGCTGCGCCAGGCCGAGCACACGGGGCAGGGCCAGTACGTCGAGGTGGCGATGATGGACGGCGTGATGAACCTGTGCCGCGTCAAGTTCCGCGACCACCAGCGCCTGACGCGCGGCGAGCTTTCCGAGTTCTCGGTGCCGACCTACAAGGGAATGGGCGACGTGCCGCGCGCGGGGAATGACTCCGGCGGCGGCCAGCTCGGCAACGCCATCCACTGCAAGCCGCACGGCGCCAACGACTGGCTCTACGTCGTGGTGCAGGAGGCGGTCTGGGAAGACCTCGCCAAGAGGATCGGCCCCGACGTCGGCATGCCGGACATGGCGACCGATCCGCGCTTCTCCAAGATCGGCGAGCGCCGCAAGAACCAGAACCTGATGTGGACGCTGATCAACAAGTTCGCCGAGAAGTACACCAAGCGCGAGCTGATGGCGATCCTCAACCCGCTCGACGTGCCCTGCGGCCCGATCATGAGCACCGAGGATCTCGCCACCGACGAGCATGTGCGCGGCCGCGACATGTGGGTCGAGCTCGACCATCCGCAGCGCGGCAAGTGGTGGAACGTCGGCATGCCGATCAAGCTCTCCGCCTCTCCCGCGAAGATCGAGCGCTCGCCGACGCTCGGCGAGCACACCGACGAGATCCTGGAAAAGGTTTTGGGTTATCCAAGAGAAAAAATTTCCTCTCTGAAGAGCGCCGGGGCGTTCAGCACCCCGCCGAAGAAAGCCGCCTGATGAAAATCGCCATCGTCGGTCAGCAGGATTTCGGCAAGGCCGTCCTCGAGGCGTTTCTCGCGCGCAAGGACGAAGTGGCGGGCGTGTTCTGCGCGCCGGAGAAGCCGGGCGCGCGGCCCGACGCACTGAAGGTCGCGGCCCAGGAAAAAGGCGTCCAGGTCTTCCAATTCGCCTCCCTGAAGAGCGACGACGCCAAGAAGGCGCTGAAGGATCTGAACGTCGATATCGGCATCATGGCGTTCGTGCTGCAGTTCGCGCCCCAGGACTTCGTCACGATCCCGAAGAAGGGCACGATCCAGTACCACCCGTCGCTGCTGCCGCTCTATCGCGGGCCGTCGTCGATCAACTGGCCGATCATCCGAGGCGACCGCAAGACCGGCCTGACGATCTTCCGCCCCAACGACGGCCTCGACGAAGGCCCTGTGGTGCTGCAGAAGGAAACCGAGATCAGCCTGGACGACACTCTTGGCACCGTCTACTTCGACCGCCTGTTCCCGATGGGGGTCAAGGCGATGCTGGAAGCGGCTGACCTGGTGGTTGCCAATAAACATAAAGAAGTGGTGCAGGACGAGTCGCGGGCGACCTACGAAGGCTGGTGCCGCAAGGCCGAGGCGAAGATCAACTGGTCGAACCATGTGGATTTCGTCTACAACCTGATCCGCGGCTGCAATCCGGCACCCGGCGCCTGGACGACCCTGGAAGGGAAGGAATTACAAGTCTTCGACGCCCGCAAGCACCCGGTGCGCACCTTCGGCGCGGTCAAGGGCAAGATCGGCGAAGTTGTTGAAGTGACGGAAAAGTCCTTTCAGGTCACGGCCCAAGGCGGGCGCATCGAAGTGCTGCGCGCCAAGCTCGGCGATGGCAAAAAAGTCGCAGTCGGCGAGCTTCTCGCCGCTGGCCAGATCAAGCCCGGAGCGCTGGTCGGCAGCTGAAGCCCAAAAGCCGCGTAAACATTTGACGCGGCTGATGTTTGACTGCAACAATGCGCCTCAGCCTGCTGTTTTGAGGGGGATTGTCCGGCGCCGCTTTTTCGGCACGGGACACGGGGATACACGCGGCGCATGAAATCCGGCTTCTGGAAGACCGACTGGTTCCTCGGCCTTGCGGTCGTCGTTGCCTTCGTCTTCTTCAACCGCGCTACGGATCTCGTGGCGGGGCTGGAGCGCAAGGCTTACGACCTCGGCGTGCAGGCTTCCAATCGCGTTCCCGACGCCGACATCATCGTCATCGCCATCGACGACGCATCGATCGCCAACATCGGCCGCTGGCCCTGGCAGCGCGACGTACTCGCGAAGCTGACCGAACAGCTCGCCGCCGCCAATCCGAAGGTCATCGGCAGCACCGTGCTGCTTTCCGAGCCACAGGTCGATCGCGGCTATGGGTACATCAACAAGCTCATGGCGCTCGTGCCGCCGCCCGCGGATCCGGCAGCTCCGGACAGCCCCATCCTCGCAACGCTCAAGGAAGCGGAGCAGGACCTGAACACCGACCGCAAGCTTGCCGACGCGTACGCGAAGTCGGGCAAGGTCGTGATCCCGATGAACTTCAAGCTCGGCGCGGCGGTCGGCAAGCCGGAGAAGCCGCTGCCGGAGTACGTCGCGCGCAATGCGGTGCCGGGCGGGGTCAGCGCCGCGGTCGCGCGGCAGGCGATCGCGATCGAGGCGCCGATCGAGCCGCTGGGCAAGGCCGCTTTCGCCATCGGTCACCTCACCAACCCGCTCGACGTCGACGGCACGGTGCGCACCGAGGCGCTGGCGCTGCAGTACTACGACCAGCTTTTCCCGTCGCTGTCGCTGATGATCGCCGCCAAAGCGCGCAACCTCGGCCCCAGCGACATCAAGGTGCAGCCGGGCGAGGGCATTTCGCTCGGCAAGCTGAACATCCGCTCCGAGTCGCTGCTCGAGATGCAGACCTATTTCTACAAGGACCGCGACGGCCGGCCCGCCTTCCCGGTCGACTCCTTCTTCGACGTGTACAGCGGCAAGATTCCGGCGGCGAAGTACGCGGGCAAGATCGTGCTCATCGGCGCCACCGCCTCCGGCGTCGCCGGCACGTTCGTCACCCCGGTGTCGGCGGCGACGCCGCCGGTACTCAGCCTCGCGCACTCGGTCTCGTCGATCCTGCAGGAGCATTTCTTCGTCGTGCCGAGTTGGGCGCCCGGCGTCGAGCTCGGCGTCTTCCTGCTGGTCATCGCTTACCTGGTGGTCATGCTGCCACGGCTCAATGCCTCGCTGGCGGCGAGCATCACCGCGTTCGGCGTCGCCGCGCTGATCGTGGCTCACGTCGCTCTGATGAGCGTGCAGGGCGTGTGGCTGCAGCTGATGGGCGCCTGCACGCTGCTGCTCGTCGGCCACCTCGCGCTGGTCAGCAAGCGCTTCATCGTCACCGAGCGCGCAAAGGTGAAATCCGACGAAAGCTCGGCGGAGTCGAACCGCATGCTCGGCCTCGCCTACCAGGGCCAGGGCCAGCTCGACCTCGCCTGGGACAAGTTCCGCCAGGTGCCGATGTCGGAGGCGGTGGCGGACAATCTCTACAACCTGGGCCTCGACTTCGAGCGCAAGCGCCAGTTCAACAAGGCCGAGGCGGTGTTCCGTCATATCCACGCGTTCAACGCCAAGTTCCGCGACGTAGCGGAGAAGAGCTCCCGCGCCAAGCAGCTCTCCGAGACCGTGATCCTCGGCGGCGGATCGCACCCGGGCGGCACGCTGCAGCTCAACGTCGGCGAGAAGCCGAAGTTCGGCCGCTTCCAGGTGGAGAAGGAGCTGGGCAAGGGCGCGATGGGCGTCGTCTACCTCGGCAAGGACCCGAAGATCGGTCGCGAGGTGGCGATCAAGACGCTGGCGCTGACGCAGGAATTCGAGGCCGACGAGATCGCCGGCGTGAAGGAGCGCTTCTTCCGCGAAGCCGAGACCGCCGGCAAGCTCGCCCACCCGAACATCGTCACCATTTACGATGCCGGCGAGGAGCATGACTATTGCTACATTGCCATGGAGTTGCTGAAAGGCGGCGACCTGGTACCGTTCACGAAGAAGGGACACCTGCTGCCGCCGGAAAAAGTGGTGTCGCTCGTGGCACGCGCCGCGGACGGGCTGGGCTACGCGCATCGCGAGGGCGTCGTGCACCGCGACGTCAAACCGGCCAACATGATGTACAACCCGGAAAGCGATACCCTGAAGCTCACCGATTTCGGCATCGCCCGCCTCACCGCCAGTTCCAAGACCAAGACCGGCATGGTGCTCGGCACGCCGTCGTACATGTCCCCTGAACAGCTCAGCGGCAGCCGCGTCGACGGGCGTTCGGACCTCTTCTCGCTCGGCATCACGTGCTACCAGCTGCTCTGCGGCCAGCTGCCGTTCGACGGCGATTCGATGGCGCAACTCATGTTCCGCATCGCCAACGAAGCGCCGGCGGACATTCGCACCGTGAACGCCGGCGTGCCGCCGGGCCTGGTCGCTTTCCTCGGCCGTGCGCTGGCGAAGAAGGCGGAGGAGCGTTTCCAGACCGGCGAGGAGTTCGCCGGCGCGTTGCGCGCCGCGCTCTCCGCCGCGCCGGCTGCAGCCGCCACGAGCGGCAGTGTCGACATCGAGCTCTGATCGCCATGGACCTCTCCCAGAACCTCGAGATCGCCACCTGCACCGACCCCGGCATGGTGCGCTCGCACAACGAGGATTCGATCGCCGCGGATCCCGCCAACGGCCTGGTGGTGCTCGCCGACGGCATGGGCGGCTACAACGCCGGCGAAGTCGCGAGCGGCATGGCGACGACGGTGATCGTCACCGAGATGCGCCAGATCCTCACCGGCGCGAAGCCTTACCAGGTCGACACCAAGACCAAGGAAGAAATCGCGCCGAAGATCGTGCGCGAGCAGGTGCTGAAGGCGAACACGTCCATCTACCAGGCGGCCCAGACGCAGCCGCAGTACGCCGGCATGGGGACGACGCTGGTGGTCTGCCTCTTCTACGACAACCGCCTGCTGGTGGCGCACCTCGGCGACTCGCGCCTCTACATGCTGCGCGAGGGCAAGTTCAAGCAGGTGACGCGCGACCATTCGCTGCTGCAGGAGCAGATCGACTCCGGGATCATCACCGCCGAGCAGGCGAAAAAAGCCGCGCACAAGAACCTGGTCACCAAGGCGCTCGGCATCGATCCGACGGTGGAGCCCGAGATCCACGAGTACCCGACCAAGGTCGGCGACATCTACCTGCTCTGCTCCGATGGCCTGTGCGACATGGTCGAGGACGAGGACATCGGCATGACGCTGCAGGCGCTCGGGCAGGGCAATCTCAAGCTCACCGCCGAGCACCTGGTGCAGATGGCCAACGACAACGGGGGCCGGGATAACGTTTCGGTTATACTGGTCCGGGTTCTGAGGGAGTACCCCGGCACTAAGGGCATGATGGGAAAGGTATTCGGCTGGCTAAAATAACCTCCCAGACGAGCGGGATATGGCGAAACTGATACTCAGCATGGACGGGCTGGTGCTCAAGGAGATCCCCTTGACCAAGGAGCGCACCACGCTCGGCCGCAAGCCGCACAACGACATCCAGATCGACAATCTGGCGGTCAGCGGCGAGCACGCCGTCATCGTCACCATCCTCAACGACTCGTTCCTCGAAGACCTCGGCAGCACCAACGGCACGGTCGTCAACGGCAATCCCGTCAAGAAACATTTCCTGCAGAACAACGACGTCATCGAGCTCGGCAAGTACAAGCTGAAGTTCATCGGCGAGGCCGCGCCCGCGGCCGGTGCCGGCGGCGACAAGGCCGATTTCGAGAAGACCATGGTGCTGCGTCCCGCGACCATGAAAGCCGCCGCGCAGGCCGCGGCGGCGGCCGGTGGCGGCGGCGCTGCCGCCGCGGTCGCCGCGCGCCAGGCCGCGGTGCAGGCTGCCGGGCAGAGTGCGGCCGCGACCGGTATCGCCGACAAGGATGCCGCCAAGGCGCCAGCCGCTGCCCCTGCGGCTGCAGCACCGGCGGCCGCTCCCGCGGGGGCGCCCGCAGGCAAGCCCGGCGGTCAGCCGCTCGGCGCGATCCAGCTGCTCTCGGGCGGCAACGCGGGCAAGGAGCTCGAGCTCACCAAGCCGCTCACCACGCTCGGCAAGCCCGGCGTCCAGGTGGCAGTCCTCACGCGCCGTCCGCAGGGCTACTTCATCACCCATGTCGAGGGGGAAAAGCGTCCCGACGTGAACGGCCAGCAGATCGGCGCCGCACCCCACGCTCTCAAGGATCACGACGTGATCGAGATCGCCGGCATCAAGATGGAATTCTTCCTGAAGTCCTGAAGCGGTCCTGAAACAGCACATCGTAAGGATCGCGGTCGGCCTCGCGATCACGCTGTTCTTCCTCGGCAACGCAGCGCTGCAGTACCCCGTAGGTTTCGTCCGCCAGCTCGATAACCTGTTCTACGACGCGCGCGTGAAGATGACGATGCCGCGCGGCAACGAGCGCGGCATCGTCATCCTCGACATCGACGAGAAGAGCCTGGGCGAGATCGGCCGTTGGCCGTGGAGCCGCCGGCTGATGGCCGACGTGGTGACCAAGCTCTTCGACCAGCACGGCATCGCGGTGCTCGGCTTCGACGTGGTGTTCGCCGAGCGCGACCCGAGCTCCGGGATCGATGCGCTCGATGCCCTGGCGCAGGGCGAGCTGAAGCAGGCGACGGCGTTCCAGCAGGCGTACCGCGAGCTGCGGCCGAAGCTCGACAACGACGCGCTGTTCGCGGCGGCGATCCGGGGCCGGCCGGTCGTGCTCGGCTACTACTTCAACTCGGCAGAGAAGGCCGTCCGGGCGAATGCGCTACCCGATCCGGTGCTTCCCAAGGCCACCTTCGACGGGCGCGACGTCAGTTTCCACCGCTGGGCCGGCTACACCGGCAACCTGCCGGTCCTGCAGCAGCGCGCCGCCGGCGCCGGGCACTTCAATCCGGCGCCCGATCGCGACGGCGTGTCGCGGCGCGTGCCGATGCTGCTCGAGTTCGACGGCGCGTACTACGAGCCGCTCTCGCTCGCGGTGCTGCGGACCTTCATCAAGGCGCAGACCGGCGCCGCGCCGGAGATCCGGCCTGGATATCCCGAGGGCTACAACACGCTCGAGTGGCTGCAGGTCGGCCCGTACACGATCCCGGTGGACGAGCGCGCCCTCGCGCTGATTCCGTACCGCGGGCCCAAGGGCGCGTTCGAGTACGTGTCCCTGGCCGACGTAGTGAAGGATCGCATCGCGCCGGGCGCGCTGAAAGGCAAGATCGCGCTGGTCGGCACGACGGCGCCGGGGCTGCTCGATCTGCGCGCGACGCCGGTGGAAGGCGCGTTTCCGGGCGTCGAGATCCACGCCAACCTCATCGCCGGCATGATCGACGGCAGCATCCGCCAGACGCCGAAATACACGCTGGGCGCCGACGTCGTCATCCTCGCGCTGGCCGGCATCTCGCTCGCTGTGGTGATTCCCATGCTGTCGGCGCTTTGGGCGACCGGCGCTGCGGCGCTGGCCCTGGCATTCATCGCCGGCGTCAACGTCATGTTCTGGCAGAACGGCGTGGTTCTGCCGCTGGCCGGCGGCGTGCTGATGGTTGCCGCGCTCTACACCATGAACATGGCTTACGGCTACTTCGTCGAGTCGCGCTCCAAGCGCCAGCTCGCCGGCCGCTTCGGCGAATACGTTCCGCCGGAGCTCGTCGACCGCATGGCGCGCGATCCCGGCAAATACGGCATGGAGCCGAAGGACGCGGAGCTCACCGTCCTGTTCTGCGACGTGCGCGGCTTCACCTCGATCTCCGAATCGCTGAAGGCCGGCGAGCTGCGCGAGTACATCAACGAGTACCTGACGACGATGAGCGCGATCATCCGCGGCCGGCACCGCGGCACGCTCGACAAGTACATCGGCGACGCGATCATGGCCTTCTGGGGCGCACCGGTCGAGGACCCGGACCAGGCGCGCAACGCGGTGTTCGCGGCGCTCGACATGCAGAAGGAATGCGTGGCGCTCAACGAGCGCTTTCGCGCGCGCGGCTGGCCGACGCTGAGGATCGGCATCGGCGTCGAGTCCGGCATGGTGCGGGTGGGCGACATGGGCTCGCAGATCCGGCGCGCCTACACCGCGATGGGCGACGCAGTGAATGTCGCGTCGCGTCTCGAAGGGCGCACCAAGTTCTACGGCGTCGACATCCTGGTCGGCGAGGCGACGCGCCAGCGCGCGGCGAAGGACGTGATGTTCCGCGAGGTCGACCGCATCAGGGTCAAGGGCAAGGAGCGGGGCCTGACGGTGTTCGAGCCGCTCGGGCCGATGAGCGTGCTCGCTCCCGAGCGTCAGGAAGAGTTCAGGCTCTGGACGCAAACCCTGCGCGCCTACAGAGCGGCGCAGTGGGACCAGGCGGATGTAAATTTGCTCAATCTGCAGCGCGCGAATCCCCAAAGCGCGCTTTACAGGGCGTTTTCTGACATCGTCGCCGACCGCCGGCGCAATCCCCCTGCCGCAGACTGGGATGGCGTGACGGTTTTCTCCGAAAAGTAGCCCGGGCGAAGGTCAAAATTTCATTGAAAATCAGGGCCGCTGCCGCTAGGATGTAAAGTCCAGAATAAGCAGTACCGGGGCCAATGCAGGGAGGAAGTTCATGAGCGCAGTTCTGAGTCACCAGGCATCGACGCAGACCGACGTCGGCGCGCGCCTGGCGTTCCAGAAGCAGCTCCAGGCGGTCACCAACAAGATCCACGCCACGAACAACATCGACGAGATCATGCTCGAGGTGAGCGCGGACGTCTGTGCCCTGTTCAACGCGGACCGCCTGACGATCTACTCGATCAGCGAGGACAAGACGTCGATCGTTTCCAAGGTCAAGACCGGCCTGAACTCCTTCAAGGACCTGAAACTGCCGATCGCCGAGCACTCGATCGCCGGCTACACCGGCCTGGCGAAGAAGACGATCAACATCAAGGATTGCTACGACGACGCCGAGCTGCGCGGCATCAACCCCAACCTGCGCTTCCTGCAGGAAGTCGACAAGCGCACCGGCTACCGCACCAAGCAGCAGCTCGTGGCGCCGATCGTCGAAGCGGGCTCGAGCGACCTGATCGGCGTCATCCAGATCATCAATAACAAGGCCGGCGTGCCGTTCGGTACGCTCGCCGAGGAAGGGGTCGCGGAGCTGTCGCAGACCCTCGCCATCGCCTTCAAGCAGCGCCAGAAGCCGATGGTGGTCAAGACCAAGTACGACTACCTGATCGCCGACGCGGTGCTCTCGGCGGGCGAGTTCGAGCTCGCGTCGCGCCAGGCGCGGAAGAAGGCGATCGATATCGAGCAGGTCCTGGTCGACGAGTTCCAGGTCAAGATTCCGGCGATCGGCGCGGCGCTGTCCAAGTTCTTCGGCGTGCCCTACGAGGTCTACAAGTCCGACCGGGTGAAGCCGGCGGAGCTGCTGAAAAACCTGAAGCGCGACTACGTCGAGCAGAACCTGTGGCTGCCGATCGACGACAGCAAGGAAGGCCTGGTCGTGATGTGCCTCGACCCCGAGCGCATCCGCTCCTCGCGCATCGCCTCCAACGTGTTTCCGAAGGCGCGCATCGTCTACCGGGTCACGACGCAGAAGGAATTCAAGGAGTCGGTCAACCAGTTCTACGGTCAGGAGAAGGCCGACGTC
Organism: Betaproteobacteria bacterium SCGC AG-212-J23; assembly: GCA_001644455.1. Taxonomy (GTDB): domain Bacteria; phylum Pseudomonadota; class Gammaproteobacteria; order Burkholderiales; family SG8-39; genus SCGC-AG-212-J23. Next base: position 3,627 of record LSTF01000080.1, on the reverse strand, counting down.
GACCTCGACCTGGACAGGATGCTCGAGGACGACTCCGCGCTAGACGCCATCGCCGATGGCAGCGCGGCCGACGAAGCTTCGCTGGCTGCCGACAACGAGCTGGTGAAACTGGTCAACAAGGTCATCGTCGACGCCTATAACCAGGGCACCTCGGATATCCATATCGAGCCCTATCCGGGCAAGGCCAAGACCGAGATCCGCTTCCGCAAGGACGGCTCGCTGGCGCCCTACCTCGAGATCCCGGCGAGCTACCGCGCCGCCATCGCCGCGCGGATCAAGATCATGTGCGACCTGGACATCTCGGAGAAGCGCAAGCCCCAGGACGGCAAGATCAAGTTCAAGAAGTTCGGACCGCTCGACATCGAGCTGCGCGTCGCGACCATCCCGACCGCCGGCGGCGTCGAAGACATCGTCATGCGGATTCTTGCCGCCGGCGAGCCGATCCCCCTCGAGAAAATGGGCTTCTCGCCGCGCAACCTGGAGAGCCTGCAGACGGCGGTGACCAAACCCTACGGGCTGTTCTTCGTCTGCGGCCCGACGGGCTCGGGCAAGACCACGACGCTGCACTCGGTGCTGAAGTACCTCAACACGCCCGACACCAAGATCTGGACCGCCGAGGATCCGGTCGAGATCACGCAGAAGGGCCTGCGCCAGGTGCAGGTCAACAAGAAGGCCGGCCTCGACTTCGCGGCGGTGATGAAAGCGTTCCTGCGCGCCGACCCGGACATCATCATGGTCGGCGAGATGCGCGACAAGGAAACGACCGGAACGGGCATCGAGGCGTCGCTGACCGGCCACCTGGTGTTCGCCACGCTGCACACCAACTCGGCGCCGGAATCGATCATCCGCCTGCTCGACATGGGCATGGACCCGTTCAACTTCGCCGACGCGCTGCTCGGCATCCTCGCCCAGCGTCTGGCGAAGCGCATGTGCAGCTGCAAGCAGGCGTACGTTCCGGAACCCGCCGAAATCACCTCCTTCCTCCGCGAATACTGCGAGGAGCTGATGGCGACGGCGCGCTTCAAGGCCGACCCGAAGGGCTCGATGGAGGCGGTCTACAAGGAGTGGGTCAAGCTCTACGGCAACGACAAGGGCCAGCTGCAGTTCTACAAGCCGGTCGGCTGCGACAAGTGCGGTGGCAGCGGCTTCAAGGGCCGTTGCGGCCTGCACGAGCTGCTGATCGCGACCGACAAGCTGAAGAAGCTGATCCAGGAGCACGCGCGCGTCGCCGAGATGCTGGCGCAGTGCCTCGAGGACAACATGCGCACCCTGAAGCAGGACGGCATGGAGAAGTGCCTCACAGGGACGACGCATATCAAGGAAGTGCGCGCCGTCTGCGTTAAGTAGCGCCCAACGCGAACAGGGGGAGTCGCAGGTCTCCGCATGAGCACCATGACGGACAGCACGGTCGGTCTGCGGCTCTCGGATCTGGCGCCGAGCGCGGAAGAGGACCTTGTCCAGCGCCTCGAGCAGCTCAACACCATCGGCGTTTCGCTTTCCGGCGAGACCGACATCAACCGCCTGCTGGAGACGATCCTCACCGCCGCCAAGTCGATCACGCGCGCCGACGGCGGAACGCTGTACCGCGTCACCGAGGACAAGACGCTGCGCTTCGAGATCCTGCGCACCAGCTCGCTGAAGAACTACCTCGGCGGCACCACCGGCAATCCGATCCCTTTCTACCCGGTGCCGCTGTACAAGGACGGGAAGCCGAACCACAACAACGTTTCCGCCTACGTGGCGATCACCGGCAAGACGGTCAACATCGCCGACGCCTACACGGCGGACGGCTTCGATTTCTCGGGCACGCGGGCCTTCGACTCGAAGACCGGCTACCGCTCGAAGTCGTTCCTCACCGTGCCGATGCGCAACCACCAGAACGAGAGCATCGGCGTGTTGCAGCTCATCAACGCCCAGGATCCGCGCACCGGCGAGATCGTGCCGTTCTCGCCCTCCGACCAGCGGCTCGCGGAATCGCTCGCCTCGCAAGCCGCGATCGCGCTCACCAACCGCATGCTGATCAACCAGCTCGAGGAGTTGTTCGAGTCGTTCATCACGCTGATCAACACCGCGATCGACGAGAAGTCGCCCTACACCGGCGGCCACTGCCAGCGAGTGCCGATGCTGACCATGCTGCTGGCGGAGGCGGTCAACGAGACGCGCGGCGGGCCGCTCGCCGATTTCCACATGTCGGACAAGGACCGCTACGAGCTCAAGATCGCCGGCCTGCTGCACGACTGCGGCAAGGTGACCACGCCGGTGCACGTGGTGGACAAGGCCACCAAGCTGGAGACGATCTTCGACCGGATCCAGCTGATCGACACGCGCTTCGAGGTGCTGAAGCGCGACGCCGAGATCGAGCACCTGAAGAACCGGCTCACCGATCGGCAACTGCGCGACCGGATGCGTCTGCTCGAGGAGGATCGCCGGTTTCTGCAGATGAGCAACGTCGGCGGAGAGCGGATGTCCGATGAGCATGTCGAGCACGTGAAGCGCATCGCCAAGTACCGCTGGCGCGACGTTTCCGGCCACGAGGCCGATTTCCTCACCGAGGACGAGGTCAGGAACCTGACGATCCGCGCCGGCACGCTGACCGACGACGAGCGCAAGGTCATCAATCACCACATCATCGCCACCATCAAGATGCTCGAGGCGCTGCCCTGGCCCAAGCATCTGACCAACGTTCCGGAGTACGCCGGCGGCCACCACGAGCGCATGGACGGCAAGGGTTATCCGCGTGGCCTGACCCGGGAGCAGATGTCGGTGCAGGCGCGGTGCATGGGCATTGCCGACATCTTCGAGGCGCTGACCGCCAAGGACCGCCCCTACAAGAAGGGCAAGACGCTGTCGGAATCGCTCGAGATCCTCGGCCGGATGAAGCTCAACCACCATATCGATCCCGACCTTTTCGACATCTTCGTGCGCCGCAAGGTCTATCGCCGCTACGCCGAGATGTTTCTCGACCCGGAGCAGATCGACACGGTCGACGAGTCGCGCATCCCCGGGTATCAACCCTAGTTTGCGCAATAAGCTGTTTCTGCCTGCGGTGTTCCTCGGCCATGCGGCTGACGGATCGCGTCACTTGTCGGCTTATTTTAGGCAGTGAGTAGGATTTAACGTTTTATAAGCTATTGTTTTACCTACACTTCTTAGAATAAGACGCCTGTTGTTCCCTTGGCACGACAGTTGCGTTGAGAGGGTGCGGTCAGCCGTTATGACCGGACCTCATATCCATACAGGGAGCTTCAATGAAACGTATCCAGCAAGGCTTTACCCTGATCGAACTGATGATCGTCGTTGCGATCATCGGCATTCTGGCGGCCGTCGCGCTGCCGGCGTATCAGGACTACACGGTTCGCGCGAAGATGTCGGAAGTCATGCTCGCCGCGAGCTCCTGCCGCACGGGTATCACCGAGATCTACCAGACGGGCGGTACGCCCCCGGGTGCCGGTAGCTGGGGTTGCGAAAGCCAGGCCTCGAAATATGTGGCCGCCGTCGCCACTGACCCCAATGGCGTCGTTTCGGTGACCACGGGTGGCGGCCTGCCCGGTGGTGCCGTGACGCTGGTGCCGATGGTGGGCGCCGCCCCTGCCGTTGCCGCCAACCTCACCGCCGGCCCGATCGCGA
>LSTF01000079.1 GCA_001644455.1 Betaproteobacteria bacterium SCGC AG-212-J23 | reverse complement strand
GCTGTCCGGCTGCGGCTATAACACCCTGCAGAGCCAGGACGAGCAGGTGAAGGCCGCCTGGTCGGAGGTCGTCAACCAGTACCAGCGCCGCGCCGACCTCATTCCCAATCTCGTCGCGACCGTGAAGGGCTTCGCCTCGCAGGAGCAGCAGGTGCTGCTCGGCGTCACCAACGCGCGCGCCAAGGTCGGCTCGGTGCAGGTCACGCCGGAAACCGTCAACGACCCGAAGGCGCTGCAGCAGTTCGCGCAGGCGCAAGGCGAGCTGACCGGCGCCCTCTCCCGCCTGCTGGTGGTCGCCGAGAACTACCCGCAGCTCAAGTCCGACAAGAACTTCCTCGAGCTGCAGGCTCAGCTCGAAGGCACCGAGAACCGCATCACCGTCGCCCGCAACCGCTTCATCCAGGCTACGCAGCAATACAACACCACCGTACGCTCGTTCCCCTCCAACCTGACGGCGATGATGTTCGGCCACAAGGAAAAGCCGCAGTTCGCGGTGGAGAACGAGAAGGCGATCGCGCAGCCACCGAAGGTCGACTTCTCGAAGTGAGATTTCTGCAGCATCTCCTGACGCCGCACTGGTGGGCGGTCAGGGCGTTTCCTTCGGGCGTTCTGCGGCAGATCGAATCGGCGATCAAGGCGTCCGAGCGCCAGCACGAAGGCGAGCTGCGCTTCGCGATCGAAGGACCGCTTCCTTTGCCGGCCCTCAGGACGACGATCCGCAAACGGGCAGAGGCACTGTTCGGCCAGCTCGGCGTCTGGGACACCGAGCACAACAGCGGCGTGCTGATCTACGTGCAGCTCGTCGACCGCCGCATCGAGATCGTCGCCGACCGCGGCATCGGCGCCCGGGTCGAGCCGTCGCAGTGGCAGGGCATCTGCCGGCAGATGGAGCAGTCTTTCCGCAAGGGCGGCCAGGCCGAGGGCGCGGTGCAGGCGATCGAGGCGATTACCGTCCTGCTGGCGAAGCATTTCCCGCCGCGCGGGCGCAATCCCAACGAGTTGCCGGACAAGCCCATTGTTCTTTGACGCGCTCCTCGTCGCCGCGCTCGCACTGGCGCAGGTCGCAGTGCCGCCGCTCAAGGCGCGCGTCACCGACCTCACCGGCACGCTGAACGCGCAGCAGCAGCAGGCTCTCGAGCACACGCTCGCCGAATTCGAAGCGCGCAAGGGCAGCCAGATCGCGGTGCTGCTCGTGCCGACCACGAAGCCCGAGGCGGCCGTCGAATACGGCGTGCGCGTCTTCGACGCCTGGAAGCTCGGCCGCAAGGGCGTCGACGACGGCGTGCTGCTGCTGGTGGCGAAGGAGGACCGCCGCGTGCAGATCATCACCGGCCGCGGCGTCGAGGGCGTGCTGCCCGACGCGATCGTCAAGCGCATCGTCGAGGAAGACATCACGCCGCGCTTCAAGCAGGGCGACTTCTACGGCGGCGTGCGCGCCGGCGCCGACCGCATGATGCGCCTCATCGAAGGCGAGGCACTGCCGCCGCCCCACACGCAGCGCGCACCCGTCGACAGCAACCTCATCTTCTTTGCCTTCATCGCTGTCCTCTTCCTGGGCGGCATCCTGCGCGCGATCTTCGGCCGCGCCCTCGCGGCGGCCGCCGTCGGCGGGATCATCGGCGTCGCCGCATGGCTGATCCTCGGCTCGCTCCTCTTCGGTGTCATGGCGGGCGTGTTCGCGTTTCTGTTCACCTTGATCTCCGGCGGCAGCTCCGGCTGGTCGTCGGGCGGCGGCGGCTGGTCCTCGGGCGGGGGCGGCTTCAGCAGCGGCGGTGGAGGAGGATTCAGCGGCGGGGGTGGCGGCACCGCGGGCGGTGGCGCGGGCGGAAGCTGGTGACGCATCCGCTCTGGCTGTGGATTCCAGTGACCATCTGGGCGGCCTTCGCCCAGACGATCCGCAACGCCGCGCAGCGCAGCCTGACCGCCGAGCTCGGCACGCTCGGCGCGACGCTGGTGCGCTTCCTTTATGGCCTGCCGTTTGCCGCCTTGTGGTTGCTTCTTGTCCTAGAACTAACCCAAACGCATCTTCCCTCCCCGACTTGGCCTTTCCTCGGCTGGGTGCTCTCCGGCGCGGTGGCGCAGATCGCCGCGACCGCCCTCCTGCTGTGCACCATGCAGGAACGGAACTTCGCGCTCGGCGTCGCCTACTCCAAGAGCGAGGTCCTGCAGGTGGCGATCTTCGCCCTCGCCTTCCTCGGCGACCCGATCACGCTCATGGCAGGACTGGCGATCGCGGCGGGAACCGCGGGCGTGCTGCTGCTCTCGCCCGCGAGCTGGAGCGCGGGATTCAGCTCGCGCACCGCGGTGCTCGGGCTCGCGTCGGGAGCGGGCTTCGCCTTCTCGGCCGTCGGCTACCGCGGCGCCGCTCTGGCGCTCGGCGACGTCTCGTTCCTCCTCGCCGCGGCGTACACGCTGGTCGCCGCGCAGGCCTTGCAGACGCTGCTGCTCGGCGGCTGGCTGCTGGCCCGCGACCCGGCCAGCGTGGTGCGCGTGCTGCGCGCCTGGAAAGCCTCGCTCCTCGCCGGCTTCATGGGTGCGGCGGCCTCGGCGGGCTGGTTCACCGCTTTCGCCATCGAGCCGGCGGCGCACGTGCGCACGCTCGGCCTGATCGAGCTGGTGTTCAGCTACGCCGTCTCGCTCAAGCTATTCCGCGAGAAGCTCTCGCGACGCGAGCTCGCCGGCATGGGGCTGCTTGCGCTGGGAGTCGTCCTCATCACGTTGAAAGGAGCCTCACCGTGAGCTACGAGCTTTATTACTGGCCGTCGATCCAGGGGCGCGGCGAATTCGTGCGCCTTGCGCTCGAGGACGCGGGCGCGAAATACGAGGACATCGCCCGCGGGAAGAACGGCGTCGACGTCATGATGAAGCAGATGAAGCGCCATGGCGTGTTCGCTCCACCGTTTCTGATCCATCAGAAAGTAGTGACAAGCCATACCGCCATGATCCTGCACTACCTCGGTCCCAGGCTCCGCCTGGCGCCGAAGGCCGAAGCAGCGCGGCTGCGCTTGCACGGCCTGCAGCTCACCATCACCGACTTCCTGGTCGAAGTGCACGACACGCACCATCCGATCGCGAACAGCCTGTACTACGAGGACCAGAGGGCCGAGTCGCTGCGCCGGGCGAAGTCGTTCCGCGAAAGCCGCATCCCGAAGTTTCTCGGCTATTTCGAAACACGCGCCACGCTGCCCTTCTCTTATGTCAGTTTGTCGCTGTTCCAGGTGATGGAAGGCCTCGACTACGCCTTCCCGGAAACGATGCGGAAAACGAACTACCGGAATCTCAGGAAACTCCAGGAGAAAGTGCGGAAACGGCTCGCGCCCTATCTCGCATCGGAGAGAAGAATTCCCTTCAACCAGTCCGGCGTGTTCCGCCGCTACCCAGAGCTCGACGGCTGATGGCGCAGCCCTCGTTCCTCGCGCTGCGCCAGCCGGTGTTCCGTGCGTATTTCTTCGGCGCGGCCTCGGCGATGATGGCCGACTCGATCGAGCACGTCATCAGCTACTGGATCATGTTCCAGAAGTTCCAGTCGCCCGCGCTCGCCGGCTTCGCGGTGATCTCGCACTGGGTGCCGTTCATCCTGTTCTCGCTCTGGTCGGGCGCGCTCGCCGACCGCTACGATCCGCGGCGCATCATCCAGATCGGCATGGCGGTGTTCATGGCGGTCTCGGTGGGCTGGGGCGTGTTGTTCCTCACCGACGCGCTCGAGATGTGGCACGCAGTAGTGCTGCTCGTGCTGCACGGCCTCGCCGGCGTGCTGTGGAATCCCGCGGCGCAGCTCTTCATCCACGACATCGTCGAGGACAAGGAGCTGCACAGCGCGATCCGCCTCACCGCCACGGCGCGCTGGCTGGGACTGCTCATGGGCCCGGCGGTGGGCGGCGTGATCCTGCTCGCGCTCGGGCCGGCGTGGGGCATCCTGTTCAACGCGGCGATCTACCTGCCGTTCATCTTCTGGCTGTGGAAAGCGCCCTACAAGCGCAAGGGCATCCCGGCCGAGCGCAAGGTGCGCGCGGTCGCCGACGTGGTCGCCACCTGGCGCGCCGTCGCCGGCAACCCGGTAATCGCCTCGATGACCATCCTGGTCGGCGGCGCGTCGCTCCTCGTCGGCAATGCCTACCAGGCGCAGATGCCCGAGTTCGCGCACGACCTCGGCCATCCCGACGGCGGCATCACCTACAGCGCCCTGCTCGCCGCCGACGCGGCGGGCGCGCTGGTCGCGGGCTTCGCGCTGGAAAGCCGCGGCCTCCTGCCGCCCAACCCGCGTACCGCCTTCCTGCTGGCGATCCTGTGGTGCATCGCCATCGGCGCCTTCGCCATGGTCACTTCGTACCCGCTGGCGCTGGCGCTGCTCTTCGTCGCCGGCTTCCTCGAGCTTTCCTTCTTCGCCATGGCGCAGACGCTGGTCCAGGTCAACGCACCGGCGGAGGTCCGCGGGCGGGTCATCGGTCTGTTCGCCATGGCCGCCCTCGGCGCGCGGGCCTTCAGCGGCGTCACGGTCGGCCTGGGCGGCAGCGCCATCGGTATTCACCTCTCGCTCGCCCTCAGCTGCGCGCTCCTGCTTATACTCGCCACCGCGTACTTCTTCCGGACCAGAACATGAAGGAAGCGAAATACTTTCTCGCCGTCCGCTTCTCGATCGAGCCGCAGGCCGAGGCCCAGGTGCTGCGCTGGCTCGACGGCGGCCACGGCGCCGAAGTGGCGAAGCAGCCCGGCTTCCTGTGGTGCAAGCGCCTCAAGGGCGAGAACCACACCTACATGATGCTGTACGGCATTGAGTCCAGGGCGGCCTTTGACGCCTACGAAAACAACAAGCCCCTGAAGGCGAAATTCGCCGCCGAGCGCGCGCCGTTCGAGAAGCACATGAAGATCGAGCGTTTCCATGGGGAAGTCGCTTTTTCCGCATGAGCCTTGACTGGAACACGGGTCTCGTCGCGCATCTCGGCATCGAGTTCGTCGAGGTCTCGCGCGACAAGGTCGTCGCCAAGCTGAAGATCACGCCCAACCTCCTCACCACCACCGGCACGGTGCACGGCGGCACGCTGATGGCCTTCGCCGACACGATCGGCGCCGCCGGCACGGTGGCGAACCTCGCACCCGAGCAGAGCACCGCGACGCTCGAGTCGAAGACCAATTTCTTCGCCGCCTGCAAGTCGGGCACGATCCGCGCCGAGGCGACGCCGCTGCACAGGGGCAAGCGCACCCACGTCTGGCAGACGCGGATCACCGACGAGAACGGCAAGCTGCTCTCGCTCACCACGCAGACCCAGATGATCCTGTGAACGGCGTCGTTGCCGCGTTGCTGTCGAGCGCGCTCGGCGGCACCGCGGGCGCCCTCACCCGGTACGTCATCGGCGCCACCGATCCGATGACCCTCGCCGCCTACCGGTTCGGCATCGGTTTCCTGCTGATCTTTCCGCTCGCCTTCCTGCTCAGGAGCAAGTTTCCGAAGGGCAAGGACGCGATCTGGGTGGCGCTGCTGGGCGTGCTGTTCTTCTCGATCTTCTTCGTCTTCTACAACCTCGCCTTGAGCTTCACCACGGCGGCGAGGGGCTCTCTCGCCCTGTCTTGTTTGCCTTTGACGACCATGTTCATGGCTTTGCTTTTCAAGAAGGAGCAATTCACCGGGCGCAAGGTCGCGGGGATCTTCACGGCGATCGGCGGCGTCGCCGCGGCGCTCTGGACCGGGCTCGCCGATGCGCCGCCGGGGGCCTGGCGCGGCGACCTGATCATGGCCGGCGCGACGGTCTGCATGGCGCTCTACAACGTCTGGTCCCGGCCGCTGATGCAGCGCTCGAGCATGCTCGGCTTCCTCGCGCTCGGCATGGGGTTCGGCGCCGCGGCGAGCGTCTCGTTCGCGATCGGTTCCGGGGGGCTTCTGCACTCTTTTGTTTCTTTCAATCGAGGCGAATGGATTGCCGCCGTTTGCATCGGGGTTTTCGGCGGCGCGGCGGCGTTCTACCTGTGGGTCTACGCGCTGGAGCGCACCACGCCGACCCGTGTTGCGAACACCATGACGATCAACCCGATCGCTGCGTCGCTGCTCGCCGCGGCGCTGGTCGGCGAGCCGCTCGGCTGGAACCTGCTGCTCGGCATCGGCGGCGTCGGTACCGGGATCTGGCTCGCCTCCACCGAGGGCAGGAAGTAAACTCCCTCCATGGACCTGCAGGGCCATCGCGGAGCACGCGGCTATCTCCCCGAGAACACGCTGCCCGCGTTCGCCAGAGCGATCGAGATCGGCGTCGACACGCTGGAGCTCGACGTCGGCGTGACGGCGGACGGCGTGGTGGTCGTGCACCATGACCGCGGACTCAATCCCGACATAGCGCGCGGTCCTGATGGCAAGTGGGTCAGCGAAGCGAGGCCGATCATTTCCTTCAGCTACAAGGAACTGCAGTCGTACGACGTCGGCCGATTGAAGCCGGGAAGCGGCACGGCGAAGCGCTTTCCGCAGCAGAAGGCGCTCGACGGCACGCGGATTCCGAAGCTCTCTGATTTGTTTTCCTTGGTCAAAAGCAAGGGCGACCGCCGGGTGCGTTTCAACATCGAACCGAAGAGCGACGTCGGCTTTCCGGACGAGACGCTGCCGCCCGAGCCGTTCGCGCGCGCGCTGATCGCGGAAGTGCGCAAGGCGGGATTCGAGAAGCGCACCACGGTGCAGGCCTTCGACTGGCGCAGCCTGAAGGTGGTCGAGCGCGAGGCGCCCGAGATGCCGACCGTGTACTGCACCGAAGAGACCGGTTCGGACCCTGCCCGTGTGCACGCGGCCGGCGGCAAGATCTGGTCGCCCGACTTCGAGCGCGTGACGGCCGCGAAACTGGCGCAGGCGAAGGCCTGGGGCATGTGGGTCACGGTGTGGACCGTGAACGAGCCCGCCGACATCAGGAAGATGCTCGATCTGGGCGTCGACGGGATCGCGTGCGATTATCCCGATCGCGTGATTGTCGAGTTGAAAAAACGCGGAGAGCGCCAATGACCGGCCGATTGATTACCCTGGCATTCGCCTGCCTCTTGTCCTGCGCCGCGCTCGGGCAGAGTTTCCCGAGCAAGCCCGTCAGGATCGTCGTCGGCTATCCGCCCGGCGGCTCGGGCGACTTCACCACGCGCATCGCCGCCGACGAGATGGCGAAGAGCCTCGGCGTCTCGGTGGTGGTCGAGAACAAGCCCGGCGCCGGCGGCAACCTGGCGGCGATCGAGGTGGCGCGGGCCGCGCCGGACGGCTACACCGTGCTCAACGCCTGGCACCACTCGATCAACCTGGCGCTCTACAAGAACCCGGGCTACTCGCACAAGGATTTCCTCCCGGTCACGAAAATCGCCACCGGCCCGACCGTCGTCGTCGCCAACAACGACCTGCCGGTGAAGAACCTGAAGGACCTGATCGCCTATGCGAAGGCGAACCCGGGCAAGCTGTTCGTCGCCTCCGCCGGGTACGGCTCGACGCCGAACATCTCGGCGACGCTTTTCGCCGCGGCGGCAGGCGTGCAGGTGACGCAGGTGCAGTTCAAGGGCGGCGGCCCCGCCATGCAGTCGGTGCTCGCCGGCGACACGCAGGTCGCCTTCTCCACCGCGCCGACCGTGATGGGCATGATCCGCGCCGGCCGGCTGCGGCCGCTCGCGGTGTCGATGAAGAAAGGCTCGCCTTCGGTCCCCGGCATTCCCGGCACCGAGGAAGCGGGCCTGCCCGAATACGAGTCGACCTTCTGGTTCGGCCTCTATGTTCCGGCCGGCACGCCGCGCGCGATCGTCATGCGGCTGCACGACGCCGCGGTGAAGGGCCTGGCGAAGCCCGAGGTGCGCGAGAAGATCGCGCTGCAGGGCATGGACGCGACGCCCAACGCCACCCCCGAGCAGTTCGACGCCGAGATCCGCGCCGAAGGGCCGGCGCTCGAGCGCCTGCTGCGCGAATCCGGCGCGAAGGTGGAGTAGCCGCTGCCGCCGGTCACGCAGTCGCTGCTGATCGCGAACGTCGTCATCTTCCTCGCGCAGATGCAGGGGATGGTGCCGGACAGCTTCGCGCTCTTTCCTCCGGGCGCCGGTTTCGAACCCTGGCAACTGGTGACCTATGCATTCCTGCACGGCGGGTTCAGTCACATTTTTCTCAACATGCTCGCGCTGTACATGTTCGGTGGCGAGATCGAGCGGCTGTTCGGCTCGCGCTACTACCTCGGCTTCTACTTCGCCAGCGTCGTCACCGCCGCGATCACGCACCTCGTCATCACCGCGCTGATGGGCTCGCCGCCGGTGCCGATGGTCGGCGCCTCGGGCGGCATCTACGGCCTGCTGCTCGCCTACGGCATGTACTTTCCCTATCGCCGCATCATGCTCCTCATCCCGCCGATCCCGATGCAGGCGCGCACCTTCGTCATTGTCTTCGCCGTCGTCGAGCTCGCGCTCGGCGTGATGCAGACCTCCGCCGGCGTGGCGCATTTCGCGCACCTCGGCGGCATGCTCGGCGGCTTCCTCATGATCCAATACCGGCGCGGCCGGTTCCCCTTCGGAAAAAAATGAAAACCATCGCCCTCGAAGAGCACTACTACGACCCGGAAGTGGTGAAGCATTTCGCCCAGTTCGGTCCGGAAATGCGCAGCCCGGCGCTGCAGGAGAAGCTGCTCGATCTCGGCGCGGGCCGCATCAAGGCCATGGACGAGGCCGGCATCGACGTGCAGGTGCTCTCGCACGGCGCGCCGGCCACGCAGAAGCTGGACGCGCTCACCGCCGTGCCGGTGGCGAAGAAGGCGAACGATTTCCTGAAGCAGAAAATCGATTCCTCCGGCGGCCGCCTGGAGGCGTTCGCGGTCCTGCCGAGCGCGGATCCGAAGGCGGCGGCCGACGAGCTCGAGCGCGCGGTGACCAAGCTCGGCTTCAAGGGCGCGATGCTGCATGGCCTCGACAAGGACGGCCGCTTCCTCGACCTCAAGGAGTTCTGGCCGATCTACGAGCGCGCGGCGAAGCTCGACGTGCCGATCTACATGCACCCGGCGGTGCCGCACAAGGCGGTGGTCGACGCCTATTACAAGGACTACCTCGAGCAGTTCCCGGGCCTTCTCACCGCGGCGTGGGGTTTCACGGTGGAGACGGCAACGCAGGGCATCCGGCTCGTGCTCTCCGGCGTGTTCGACAAGCACCCCGGGCTGAAGATCATCCTCGGCCATCTCGGCGAAGGGCTGCCGTTCTCGCTCTGGCGCATCGACATGGCCCTGCAGCGGCCGGGCAACGCGCGCACGCCGTTCCGCGACACCTTCCGCGAGCATTTCTGGATCACGACCAGCGGCAACTTCTCGACGCCGGCGCTGCTCTGCTGCGTCATGGAGATGGGCGCCGACCGCATCATGTTCTCGGTCGACTATCCGTTCGTGCCCAACCCGCCGGGCGTGAAATGGATGGCCGACGTCCCGCTCTCGCCGACCGACCGGGCCAACATCCTCGGCGGCACCGCGAAGAAGCTGCTGCGCCTCTAGAAGCACTGGCTTGAATCTTGCAGCCCGGTCGGTATGGCCGGGTTACTACGTCGTGTAGCTCTTCTCCTCGCGTTCGCTTGCGCGCCGGCGCTCGCGCAGCAGGTCGACCAGAATTTCCAGGCGCTGCTCACCGCGCTCATGACGGGAAGCCCGGTGGCGCTGCTCACGCCGCTTCCCGACGGCACGGTCGAGGTCACGAGCTTCGCCGCGCCGGGACAGCGCTCCGCGGCCGAAGCCGCGATGCTGATCGAGAACGCGCGGATCACCCTTTCGAACCTCGGCGTCGAGAAACCCACCGGCCAGCAACTGGGGCGCGCCCTCGCCGGCGGGACGATCGACGTTCCGTCCGGCCGCACGAGCCTGGGCGGCGTGCTGCCGCAAGGAACGCCTGGCGTGACGCTGAACAGCCAGGTCATCAACGCCGCCAACCTGCCGACCGTGGTCAACATGTCGCCGGCCGGCGTCGCTCCCGGACAAGCCGCCGCCG
>LSTF01000078.1 GCA_001644455.1 Betaproteobacteria bacterium SCGC AG-212-J23 | reverse complement strand
ACCGCAGGCCGAAGATCACGTGGCCGAACGGCGCGCGCGTCGCGTTCTGGGTCGCGCCGAACATCGAGTTCTACGAGCTCGACCCGCCGAAGAACCCGGCGCGCACGGCGTGGGCGCGTCCGGTTCCGGATGTCCTGAACTATTCGTACCGCGACTACGGCAACCGCGCCGGATTCTGGCGCATGGCCGAGGCGATGGACCGCTGCGGCGTGCGCGGCAGCGTGTCGCTCAACGTCGCCGTTTGCGAGCACCACCCGGAAGTGATCGAGGCCTGCGTCGAGCGCGGCTGGGAGCTCTATTCGCACGGCACCTACAACACGCGCTACACCTTCGGCATGAGCGAGGCGCAGGAGCGCGAGCTGATCCAGGACTCGATCGACACCATCAAGCGGGTCTCGGGGCAGAAGCTCGACGGCTGGCTCGCGCCGGCGCTCACCTACACCGAGCGCACGCTCGATCTCGTCGCCGAGATGGGCCTCACCTACGTGTGCGATCTCTTCCACGACGACCAGCCAGGGCCGGTGAAGGTAAAGCAGGGGCGACTCGCCAGTATCCCGTACTCGCTGGAGATGAACGACGCCATCGCCTTCAACGTGAGCTCGGTGACGCCGCGCCACTACGGCGAGATCATCAGGCGGCAGTTCGACCGCTTGTACGAGGAAGGCCGGGAGTCGGGCACGGTGATGTGCATCCCGCTGCATCCGTACCTCATCGGCCAGCCCTACCGCCTCAAGGCGTTCGAGGATGCGCTCGCCTACATCGCCGGGCACGACAAGGTCTGGCTTGCGACCGGGCGGGAGATCGCCCGTCACTTCCTGGACAACAGTTTTGATTCTTTTCAAAAAGCGTCCATCCCGGTTGCCGCTCTCTGACGACTACCTGAAGTACCCGAAGCGGCGCCATGGCATGGACCATGGCCGCTACGACTGGTCGATTCTTCCGAAGAGAAAACCCGTCGAGTGGCCCGGCAGAGCGCGCGTCGCGCTGTGGATCACCGTCGCGCTCGAGTGGTTCCCGCTCGACCAGCAGGGCAAGCCCTTCAAGCCGCTCGGCTCGCTGCAGACCGCCTATCCGGACCTGCGCCACTACACGCTGCGCGACTACGGCAACCGGGTCGGCGTGTTCCGCGTAATGAAGGCGCTGGAGAAGCACGGTATCCGCGCGAGCGCGGCGGTGAACGCAGCGGTGGCCCTGCGCTATCCATCCCTGATTGAACGGTTGAAAGAAAAGCGCTGGGAGCTCATGGGCCACGGCCTCGACATGGACCACCTGCACTACGAGGGCATGAGCGGCGAGCGGGAGCTCATTGCCAGATGTGTTTCGGTCTTCAAGCCGAGGGGTTGGCTGTCCCCCGCCCGGTCGGAGTCGTCGCAGACCCCCGACCTGCTCGCAGAAGCCGGCGTCGAGTACGTGTGCGACTGGGTGAACGACGACATGCCCTACGAATTCAAGGCAGCGGGCAGGACGATGCATGCCATGCCCCTCTCGGGCGACATCGACGACGCCGCCCTCCTCCTCGGCATGCACCACGACGAGGACGAGGTCTACGCGCAGCTCACGGATCAGTTCGACGGGCTCTACGAGGAAGCGTCGACCCACGGCGGCCGCATCATGAGCGTCACGCTGCATCCGTGGGCGATCGGCCAGCCCTACCGCATCGGCACGCTCGAGCGCGCGCTCGACTACTTCATGCGCCATCCCGGCGTGTGGCCGGCCACCGGCGCGCAGATCCTCGACGCCTGGCGAGCTACGACAACGGCGTGAGCCAGGGCGTGGAAGCGGCGTAGTCCTTCTCGAACGCCTCGATGCTGGGAAGCATCGACAGCGTCAGGCCGATCTCGTCCACTCCCTCGAGCAGCATCTCCCGGAAGAACGCCGGCACCGAGAATGCAAATTCGCCGATCGGCGCGCTGACCTTCTGGGAAGTCAGGTCCACGGTCACTTCCGCGCCGGCGTTTTCCCCGAGAAACTTCCTGAGGGAAGCGCAAACGCTTTCTTCGAGGCGAACCGGCACGATGCCGTTCTTCATGCAGTTGTTGAAGAAGATGTCGCCGAAGCTCGGCGCGATGATGCTGCGGAAGCCGGCGTCGTGGAAGGCGTACGGCGCCCCTTCGCGCGAGGAGCCGCAGCCGAAGTTGGTGTTGGCGACGAGGATCTTCGCCTTGCCGAAAACGGGGTGGTTCAGGAAAAAGTCGGGGCGCTCGCGCACGTCGTGGAACAGGAACCCCGCGTAGCCCTGCTCGCGCGGCGCCTTGAGGAAGCGCGCCGGGATGATCTGGTCGGTATCGACATTGACCAGGTCGTACGGCGCCGCGACCGCGGTGAAGCTGGTGAATTTCTCCGCCATCAGGAGATTTTTCTTACATCAACCAAAAAACCATGAACGGCGGCAGCCGCGGCCATGGCGGGGCTCATCAGATGCGTCCGCGCGCCCTGACCCTGCCGGCCTTCGAAGTTGCGGTTGGAGGTGGAGGCGATGCGCTCCTGCGGCCGGCCGATCTCGCCGTTCATGCCGACGCACATCGAGCAGCCGGCGTGGCGCCATTCGAAGCCGGCTTCCAGGAACACCTTGTCCAGGCCCTCGGCCTCGGCCTGCTTCTTCACCAGGCCGGAGCCCGGCACCACCATCGCCGGCACCTTCACCTTGCGCCCCCTGGCGACTTTGGCCGCCGCGCGCAGGTCCTCGATGCGGCTGTTGGTGCACGAGCCGATGAAGACGCGGTCGACCGGCAGGCCTTCCAGGGGAACGCCCTCTTTCAGGCCCATGTAGTCCAGAGCACGCTGGGGAGCCCCCGGCACGACGGAAGAAATAGGCAGCGCGTTCTCGGGGCTCGTGCCCCAGGTCACCATCGGCTCCAGCGTTGCAGCGCTTAATGAAATTTCCCTGTCAAAAACCGCATCGGCATCGCTCGGCAGCGTTTTCCAGAACTTCACGGCCGCGTCGAAATCCTTCGGCGCGAAGGGCCGGCCGTGCAGGTACTGGAAAGTGGTGTCATCGGGCGCAACCATGCCGGCGCGCGCGCCCGCCTCGATCGACATGTTGCACACGGTGAGGCGCTCCTCGACGCTCATCGCGCGCACTGTGCTGCCGGCGTACTCGATGACGTGGCCGACCGCGCCGGCGGCGCCGATCTTCGCGATGACCGCGAGGATCACGTCCTTGGCCGTCACGCCCGCGGGGCGCGTGCCCTCGACGTGGATGCGCAGGGTCTTTGGCGGCGCCTGCCACAGCGTCTGCGTGGCGAGCACATGCTCGTTCTCGGACTGGCCCATGCCGAAGGCGAGCGCGCCGAGCGCACCGTGCGTGGAGGTATGGCTGTCGCCGCACACCAGGACCATGCCGGGCTGGGTGATGCCGAGTTCCGGGCCGACGATGTGGACGATGCCCTGGCGCTCGTCGCCGAGCAGCACGTGCGGGATGCCGAGCTGCTTCATGCTGGCCGGGTAGGCCTCGACCATGCGCCGGATCTCGGGCGCCCTCGCGTCGGCCGGATTGCGGCTGACGGTGGGCACATAGTGGTCGGGCGTGCCGAAGGTGTTCTGCGGGCGGCGCACCTTGAGGCCGCGCTTCGCGAGGTCTTTGCGCGCGTGGAAGCCGCCGTCGTGCACGATGTGACGGTCGACGTAGAGCAGGACCTGGCCGGCGCGACGCGCGACTACGTGGCGATCCCAGATCTTCTCGAAAAGACTGCGTGGCACTGGAGTATTCTAGGGCGATGAAGGTACGAAGATTAGGCCAGACTTTCTTCGCCGAGGTCATCGACGTCGATCTCGCGCACCTGGACGACAGGGCTTTCGCCGAGATCAAGAAGGCCCACCTCGAGCACGGCGTGGTGGTGTTCCGCGACCAGGAGCTCACGCCGGAGCAGCACATCGCGTTCTCCGCCCGGTTCGGGCCGCTGCAGGTGCACCCGATGATGCAATTCAACCTCGAGGGCGCGCCGCAGATCCTGATGGTCTCGAGCGACCGGCACCCGGACGGGCGACCCAAGGGCATCGCCGACGCCGGCCGCTACTGGCACACCGACATGTCCTACATGCCCGAGCCGGCGCTCGGCTCGCTGCTCTACGCGCGTGCCATCCCGGACGAGGGCGGCGACACCATGTTCTGCGACATGACGGCGGCGTGCCGCGATTTGCCGCGTGAAAAACGGGAACAGCTGCTAAACGCGAGAGCGGTCCATCATTTCGCATCTCGCTGGGCGCGCGAGTCGAAGGGCGGCATGCGCCCGCAGCAGACGAAGGAAGAGCAGGACCGCAACCCGCCGGTCGAGCATCCGATGATCCGCACCCATCCGGACACGGGCGAGCCCGCGATCTATGCCGGAGGGTTTGTGGTTTCCATTAAGAACGCCCCGGAAGAGCTGCTGAGCTGGGTGAACGAGTGGGTGGCGCAGCCGAAGTACGTCTACCGCCACAAGTGGCGCCTGCACGACCTCGTGTTCTGGGACAACCGGCGCGTGATGCACCACGCCACGCCCTACCCTGAGACCCAGCGCCGCCACATGCACCGCACGACGGTCAAGGGCAACGCGCCCTATCTCGACCGTCAGTACTTGGCCCGCGAGCTCTCCTCGACCCCGTAGCGGGCTTCCATCTCCTGCACCTCGTCCATGCCGACGAGGTCGAAGAACTCCTTGAAGCTCGGCACCTGCGGCGCGAGGCCGGCGATGCTGCCTTCCTTCTTCAGCGTCTCCAGCACCTCGCTCGCGGCCTTGATCGCCGCGAGCATCAGCCAGTTGGGATAGATGATGAGCTTGAAGCCGAGGCGCTCGATCTCGGTCTTGGAGAGAAACGGCGTCTTGCCGCTGGTCGCCATGTTGTAGAGCAGCGGCACGCCCTTGAAGCGCGGCGCGATCCTCGGCAGCTGCTCGGCGTTCGGCGCCTCGATGAAGAGCATGTCGGCGCCCGCGTCCCGGTACTTCGCGGCGCGCTCGAGCGCGGCGTCGAAGCCCTCTACCGCGACCGCGTCGGTGCGGGCGATGATGACGAAGTCCGAATCGACGCGCGCGTCGGCGGCGGCCCTGATTTTGGCGACCGCCTCTTCCACCGGCACCACCTGCTTGCCGGCAAGATGGCCGCAGCGCTTGGGGATTACCTGGTCCTCGAGATGCACCCCGGCCACGCCTGCGCGCTCATAACCCTGGATCGTGCGCCGGACATTCAGCACCCCGCCGTAGCCGTTGTCGGCATCGGCGATGAGCGGCAGCCCGCTCGCCTCGGCGATGCGGCCTGCGTTGTCGATCATCTCGGTCATGGTCAGCAAGCCGACGTCGGGCATGCCCAAGCGCACGGCGGTGGTGCCGGCGCCGGTCATGTAGACAGCCTCGAAGCCGTGCCGCTTCACGAGGCGGGCGTTCAGCGCGTCGGCGACGCCGGGCGCCATGATCGCGCCCGGGCGCGCGAGCAGCTCTCTCAACCGTTTCGTGCTTTTCACCTGGAAAACTCTCCTGGAGGATCCTTGCCGTCCGACGGGCCCTTCAGCTCCACCCTATTGCCCTCGGGATCGGTAAGGTAAATGGAGACGCCGTTGCCTTCGGCGCCGTAGCGAGGCCGGATCTCACCCACCTCGACGCCGCACGTCTTCAGATGCGCGACGATCGCTTCCTGGTCGAAGGGCTCCACGCGGAAGCAGAAGTGGTCGAGGTTGCGGCCTTCCCTGCCCGCCGCCGCGCCGCCGCCCTTGCCGAGCGGCCCGTCGAAGGTGATCAGGTCAATCATCGAGCGGCCGAGGCGCAGGTGGGACATGCCGAACTTCGGCCGCCATGCCACGTGCTCCGCGCCCAGCACTTCGCAATAGAAGCGGCGCATCGCGTCGATGTCGCGCACGCGCAGCACCAGATGATCGATTTCGCGGATCCGGATCATCGCGAGAGCGTAACACCCTCTAATATAGGCAGATGACCTACCTGGTCGGCATCGACATCGGCGGCACCTTCACCGACTGCGCCATCGTCGACGCGGCGGGCAAGCTCCTCACGACCAAGGTTCCCTCCACGCCGCCCGACTTCGCGCGCGGCATGATGGACGCGCTCGGCGCAGGCGCGGAGCAGCTCGGCCTGTCCATGGACCGCTTCTGCCGCGAGATCGGCTTCCTGTCGCACGGCACCACGGTCGGCACCAACACCATCATCCAGAAGCGCGGCGCGAAGGTCGGCCTGATCACCACCCGCGGCCACGAGGACGCGATCCACATCATGCGCGGCTCGCGCGGCTACGGCGGGCGCGACATCCGCAAGGTGGTGCACTTCCCCGAGACCTCGAAGCCGGCGCCGATCGTGCCCAAGCGCCTGATCCGCGGGGTATCTGAACGCGTCGATTGCTTTGGGGAAGTTGTTGTCGAATTGAATATCAAGGAAACGGAATCGGCGATCAAGGAGCTCGTCGCGGAGGGCGTGCAGGCGATCGCGATCTGCTTCTTGTGGTCTTTTCGAAATCCCGCACACGAATTGCAGGTCAAAAAATTAGTAGAACAAATCAAACCCGACCTGTTCGTCACTTGCTCGGTCGACATCGCTCCCAAGTGGGGCGAGTACGAGCGCGTCACCGCCACGGCGCTGAACGCCTACCTCGGTCCCGTCATGGGCTCGTATCTGCAAAGACTGGATTCTTCCCTGAAAAATCTGGGTTACCACCACGGCCTGCAGATCACGCAATGCGGCGGCGGCACGGTGCCGGTGGAGCGCGCCGGCGAGGCACCGCTGCTCACCCTCGACTCCGGCCCGGTGTCGGGCGTGACCGCGTCGATGTTCCTCGGCAACGCGATGGGCGAGAAGAACGTCATCACCACCGACATGGGCGGCACCTCGTTCGACGTCTCGATCATCCACGAGGGCAAGCCCGCTTATTCCTTCATCAGCAACACCGACCAGTACGAATATTTCCTGCCGAAAGTCGACCTGCAGGCGATCGGCGCGGGCGGCGGCAGCCTGGCGCGCGTCAACGCCGAGCGGCGCACGCTCACCGTCGGCCCCGACAGCGCCGGCGCCTTCCCCGGGCCGGTGTGCTACGGGCGCGGCGGCAAGGTGCCGACCGTGACCGACGCGCAGCTCGTGCTCGGTTACCTGGATCCCGAGAATTTCGCGGGCGGGCGGATGAAACTGGATTTTGACTCTGCGTACAAGGCAATTTCTTCGTTGGGGAAAATGATTGGACTGTCCCCTTTCGAAACGGCGGCAGGGGTCTGCAGGATCGTCGAGCTGAACATGGCCGACATCATCCGCAAGGTGACGGTGGAGAAAGGCTACGACCCGCGCGACTTCGTGCTCTTCGCCTTCGGCGGTGCGGGACCCGCTCACGCCGGGGTCTTTGCCAGGGAATTGGGCGTCAGAAAAGTCATCGTGCCGCAACGGAAAGCTGCCTCGACCTGGTGCGCGTTCGGCGCCGCCGCGGCCGACGTGCTGCACATCTTCGAGCACACCGAGATCATGCAGACGCCGTGCGACTCGAAAAGAATCAATCGATTGCTGGAATTGTTGGAACAAAAAGCGCGAAAGGTGATGGCCGAAGAGGGCATCGCCGAGAACCGCCAGCGTTTCGAGTTCTCGCTCGACGTGCGCCACAAGGGACAGATCAACGAGGTGGAAGTGCTGCTGCCGGCGACGCGCCTGGCCGCGGATTTCGAATCCGGGCTGAGAAAGATGTTCGTCGCCCGCTACGAGAAACTCTACGGCCGCGGCTCGGCCCTGGCGGGCGCGATCCTCGAGATCGTCGTCTGCCGCCTGCGCGCCCGCGCCCTCACCCCGCAGCCCAAGCTCGCCCGGGCGAAGAAGAGCACGGCCCGCATCCCGGCCGGGGCGGTTCGCCGCAAGCGCGAAATCTACTGGCCCGACCTGAAGAAAAAGCGACCAACGGCCGTCTACGACGGCGAACGGCTGGTGAGCGGCAATTCCGTCACGGGACCGGCGGTTGTCGAAACGTCCGACACGAGCGTAGTCGTGCCGCCCGGGGCAAAATTGCGGTTGGATCAGCTCGGCAACTTCGAGCTCACGTTCTAAGGGGAACTGAAATGGATACCTGTGCCGTCGAAGTCGGGCTGCTGAGAAAGCATCCCTGCGCGCAGAACGCGGTCGCGAAGTGCGCGAACTGCGAGATGGCGCTGTGCACCAAGCACGCCATTCCGCAGATGAACGCGAACAATCAGCGCACCGGCAAGTTCATGTGCGAGGAATGCAACAAGGCGCAAAAGGCCGCCGACAAGGGCATGGCCGCCGCGCCGAAGCACGTCGCGCCCAAGCCCGCGGCCGCGCCGGCCGCCAAGCACGCCGCACCTCCGCCGCCGAAGCCGGCCGCACCTCAGCCGCCGAAGCCCCCTGCGCCGGCAGCGAAGCCCGCCGTCGCTCCCACCCAGCCGGCTGGCAAGCAGGAGTTCAAGCTCGAGGAAACCGGCCCGATCGAGTTCACGCCCGAAAAGAAGAAGTGAATGCGCCGCTCAAAAAGCTGAGCGAGCTGTCGGGCGCTGTCTTCGACGGCGTCCGGTCGGGGTATGTGCCGCCGAAGCGGCTTTCGATTTCCAGGAAGCTACGTTTACATAAGAAAGCGAAGAAAGACCTCGACCCCGTGACTTTCGAGGTCGTGCGGCACGCGCTGTGGAACGTGAACGAGGAGCACGGCGCCACGATCCAGCGCCTCTCCGGATCGCCGGTGGCGATGTACGCGCTGGACCTGAACCCGTCGATCCTCACCGAGGACGCCGAATTCGTCTATTTCGGGCCGTACATGCAGTACATGTCCGGCGTCACCGACACGCAGGTGAAGTGGACGCTCGAGAACCGCAGCGACAACCCCGGCATCCGCGACGGCGACATGTTCCTCGCCAACGATCCCTGGGTCGGCGCCGCGCACCAGATGGACGTGATGCTGCTCTGCCCGGTGTTCCACAAGGGCGAGCTGTTCTGCTGGGTGACCAACTGCCTGCACCAGTACGACATCGGCGGCATCACGCCGGGATCGTTCTGCCCCTCCGCCCGCGACGCGTTCGACGAGGGCATCCTCATTCCTCCCGTGAAGATCGTCGAGAACAACGAGATCCGGAAGGACATCGAGGACGTCTACCTCAGGAGCTCGCGCAAGCCTTCCGCCGTCGCCCTGGATTTCAGAGCCCAGCTGGCGGGGAACATGACCGCACGCGACCGCGTCGTTTCCCTGATCAAGCGGTACGGCGCGGACACGGTCAAGGGGGTGATGCGCAAGATCCTCGACGATGGCGAGAAGGCGTTTCTCAAGAAACTGGCGAAGCTGCCCGACGGCGTGTGGCGGGACCGCACCTACGTCGAATGCTGCCGCCCGGGCGACCGGCAGGCGCACCGGGTGATGCTGACGTTGAAGAAAACCAGGGGCAAGCTGGTTTTCGAGAACGAGGGCACCGACCCGCAGGCGGGCGGCATCAACGCCACCTACTCCGGCTGGCGCGGCGCGATCATGGTGGCCATCAACGAGCTGCTCTGCTGGGAGCAGTACTACGCGGTCGGCGGCGCGCTGCGCCACATCGACTTCAATCCCACGCCCGGCACGCTGAACTGCGCGGACTTCCCGGCTTCGGTGTCGACCGCGCCGGTGCAGTGCATGGAGATCTCGCTCTACCCGGCGTACAACGTGCTCTCGAAGATGATCTACCCGGACCCGGAGCTACGCAAAGACACGATGTGCATCGGCGGCACCAGCCAGTGGCCGGCGACCATCTTCCGCGGCGTCGACCAGTGGGGCGAGCGCTACGGCTACCTGCTGGTCGACCCGATCGGCGGCGCGATCGGCGCCTTCTCGCACGCCGACGGCATCTCTACCGGCGGCCAGGCACGCACGCCGATCTGCAAGCTGCCCAACGTCGAGCACACCGAGCAGAGTTTTCCGGTCTTGTTCCTGTACAGAAAAGAAATTACGGATTCCGGCGGCGCTGGAAAATTCCGCGGCGGTTTGTCTGCGGAGTCGTGCTTCATTCCGCACGGCACCGACCGCATCACGCACGACACGCTTTCCTCGGGCAACGCGATTCCGACCTCGACCGGCATGAT
>LSTF01000077.1 GCA_001644455.1 Betaproteobacteria bacterium SCGC AG-212-J23 | reverse complement strand
ACGACTACCGCTCCTATAAGGAAGCGAAGCTCCTCGGCCGCACGCCGCTCGCCGCGGGCGAGAACCACTACACCCGCTTCGAGTTCAACCGCGTGATCGAGGACGGCGCGATCACCATCCTGCAGCCCGACCTCTCCAAGTGCGGCGGCATCACCGAGGCGCTGCGCATCGCCGCCCTCGCCTCGACCTGGAAGCTGCCGATCCACCCGCACAGCTCGATGACCGGCCTGAACCACGCGGCCTCGATCCACTTCCTTGCCGCGATCGGCAACGGCGGCTATTTCGAGGGCGACGTATCGAAATCGAATCTTTTCCGCGATGAACTGGTGGAGAATCCCGGAAAAGTCGACAAGGACGGCAACGTGCATCCTCTGGACCGTCCGGGCATCGGGCTGGAAGTCGACGAAGACTTCCTTGTGAAACATCCTGCGATCGAGGGGCCGGGTTATGTTTAGAGCGCTTCTGTTGCTGGCATTCGCCGCGACGGCGAATGCACAGTCCTATCCCAACAAGCCCATCCGCTGGGTCGTGCCTTACACCGGCGGCGGCATCACCGACGTCGTGACGCGCATCGTCACGCAGAAGATGTCCGGCCCGCTCGGCCAGGCGGTGGTGGTCGACAACCGCCCCGGCGCGAACAGCATCCTCGGCTCGGATCTCGCCGCCAAGGCCGCGCCCGACGGCTACACCATGCTGACGGTCATCGCCGGCTACGCGGCGAACGTGACGCTCTACCAGGGCAAGCTGCCGTTCGATCCCCTCAAGGATCTGGTGCCGGTGTCGCTCGCCGGAATCGCGCCGCTCATCATGACGGTGAACAACAACCTGCCGGCGAAGGACGTGCGCGAGCTGATCGCCTACGCGAAGGCGAATCCCGGCAAGCTGAATTTCGGCTCCTCGGGAATCGGCGCGGCGGCGCACCTCACGTGCGAGCTCTTCAAGCAGACCGCCGGCATCGACATGGTGCACATCCCATTCAAAGGCACCGCGCCGGCGACGCAAGCCGTGATCGCGAACGACATCCAGATCCTGGTCGATACGCCGAGCAGCATGATGCCGCAGGTGCGCGGCGGGAAGCTGCGCGCGCTCGGCATGTTCTCGGGCAAGCGGCTGCAGGCCTTCCCCGACGTGCCGACGATCGGCGAGGCCGGCGGCCCGCCGCTCGAATCGTCGACCTGGGTGCTGTTCATGGCGCCGGGCGGCACGCCGAAAGCCGTCATCGACCGCCTCGCCGCCGAAACCGGCAAGGCGATCAACGAGTCCGAGATCAAGGACCGCTTCATCCAGCTCGGCATCGAGCCCGTCGGCAACAGCCCGGACGAGGCGAAGCGCTTCCTCGACGCCGAGATCACCAAGTGGGCCCGCGTGATCAACACCGCCGGCGTGAAGGCAGAACAGTGAAAAAGCTGCTATTCGTTCTCGTCTTCGTCGCCGGAACGGCAAACGCGCAGTCCTGGCCGTCCAAGCCTCTTCGCTACATCGTTCCGTTCCCTCCAGGCGCGTTCAACGACACCCTCGCCCGCATCCTCGCGAGCGAGCTGCCGAAGACGCTCGGCCAGCCGGTCGTGGTCGACAACCGACCGGGCGGCAACACCATCATCGGCACCGAGATGGCGGCGAAGTCACCGCCCGACGGCTACACGCTGTTCGGCGCGGCGCTGCCCTTCTCCGTGATCCAGAGCCTGTACAAGACGTCCTTCGACGTGACCCGGGATTTCGCGCCGATCACGCTGGCGGGCGTTACGCCCAACCTGCTGGTCGCGAACCCCGGCGTGCCGTTCAACGACGTGAAGGGCCTCATCGCCTACGCCAAGGCGAACCCCGGCAAGCTGAACTACGCCTCGACCGGCAACGGCACTTCCAATCACCTTTCGTTCGAGCTCTTCAAGGCCATGACCGGCACGAACGTCGTCCACGTCGCCTACAAGGGCAGCGCGCCGGCGGTCACCGACCTCATCGCCGGCCAGGTGCAGGTGATGTTCGACAACACGCCGAACGTCCTGCCGCACGTGAAGGCCGGCAAGCTGAAGGCGCTCGCGGTCTCCACCCGGTCGCGCTCGGCCTTCGCCCCCGAGATCCCGAGCGTCGACGAGGCCGGCGTTCCCGGGTACGACGTCAGCGTGTGGTTCGGCGTCCTCACGGTCGCCGGTACCCCGCCCGAGATCGTGAAACGCCTCAACGCGGAAACGACGCGGATTCTGCTTTCGCCAGAAATAAAGGAAAGAATCTCGAAATCCGGCGTTGATGTCGTCGCCGGCTCGTCGGAGCAATTCAGCGGCTTCCTCAAGGCCGAGGTGGCGCGCTGGGCCAAGGTGATCAACGAGGCCGGCATCAAGGCGGACTGATGGCCCGCAAGCAGAAGCCGATCAAGTCCGAGCTCGCCTGGTCTACGCCGGACAAGATCGTCGTCCGCGGCAAGGACCTGGCGAACGAGATCCTCGGCCATCTCAATCTCGGGGACATGGCTTTCCTCATGATCCTGGGCAGGGTCCCCGACAAGAACGAATCGAAATTGTTCAACGCCATGGCCGTCACGCTCGTCGAGCACGGCATCACGCCGAGCGCCATCGCCACGCGCATGACCTACCTCGGCGCGCCCGAGTCCCCGCAGGCCGCAGTGGCCGCCGGCCTGCTCGGCCTGGGCAGCGTCTTCGTCGGCTCGATGGAAGGCGTGGCGAAGATGCTCTCCGAAAACGCCGACATCGAGAGCATGAAGCGCGTCCCGGGATTGGGGCACCCGATCCACAAGCCCGTCGATCCGCGCTCGGTGCGCCTGTTCGAGATCGCGCGCGAAACCGGGTTCTACGGCAAGTACTGCAGGCGCATAGAGGAGATCGGCAAGCAGAAGAAGCTCGTGGTCAACGCCACCGGCGCGATCGGCGCCCTCGCCTGCGAGCTCGGCATCGACTGGCGCGCCGTGCGCGGCATCGGCGTCATGGCGCGCGCCATCGGTCTCGTCGGCCATATCCTGGAGGAAGCGAAGCAGCCGATGGCGCTCGAGCTCTGGGAGCGCGCCGAGGACGAGGCCTCCGAGCAGCAGCGACCGAAGCGATGAACCTGGCGCGCGACGACTTTCCCGAGCTGCGCGAGGCGGTCGCGGCACTGTGCAAGGGATTCGATTCGGCTTACTGGCAGCAGATCGACGAGAAGCGCGCCTATCCCGAGAAGTTCGTCGAGGCGCTGACCAAGGCCGGCTGGATGTCGGCGCTCATCCCCGAGGAATTCGGCGGCTCCGGCCTGTCGCTCACCGAGGCGACGGTGATCATGGAGGAAGTGACCCGCTCGGGCGGCAACGCCGGCTGCTGCCACGGCCAGATGTACAACATGAACACCTTGCTGAGAAACGGCTCCCCTTCTCAGAAGAAGAAATACCTTCCCAAGATCGCGAGCGGCGAGCTTCGTCTCCAGGCGATGGGCGTCACCGAGCCCGGCGCCGGCACGGACACGACCAAGATCAAGACCTTCGCCGTGAAGAAGGGCGACCGCTACGTCGTCAACGGCCAGAAGGTATGGACCTCGCGGCTGCAGCATTCCGAGCTCATGATCCTGCTGGCCAGGACCGCTGCGCCGTCGGCGAAGAAGACCGAGGGCATGTCGGTGTTCCTGGTCGAGACGAAGAGCAAAGGCCTCGAGGTCAAGCCGATCCGCAACATGGTCAACCACGAGACCAACCAGGTGTTCATCGACAACCTGGAAATCCCGGTCGAGAACCTGATCGGCGAGGAAGGCAAGGGTTTCCGCTACATCCTCGACGGCCTGAATGCCGAGCGCATCCTGATCGCCGCCGAGTGCATCGGCGACGGCTACTGGTTCATCGAGAAGTCCACCAACTATGCGAAGGATCGTGTCGTTTTCGACCGGCCGATCGGCCTGAACCAGGGCATCCAGTTCCCGATCGCCGAGGCGTACATGGAAATCGAGGCGGCGAACCTGATGCGCTACAAAGCCGCTTCTTTATTTGATTCTCATAAACCGTGTGGCGCGGAGGCCAACATGGCCAAGCACCTCGCGGCCAAGGCCTCGTGGGAAGCCGCCAACGTCTGCCTGCAGACCCACGGCGGCTTCGGCTTTGCCGCCGAGTACGACGTGGAGCGCAAGTTCCGCGAGAACCGGCTCTACCTCGTCGCCCCCATTTCCACCAACCTCATCCTCTCCTATCTCGCCGAGCACGTGCTCGGCTTGCCGCGCTCGTTCTAGGCGCGGTGGACGCGCGCTATCCCCACGCTGTCCGGGGGATCCTGCTGATTCTCCTGGCGTGCTGCTGCTTCGGCTGCCTCGACACCATGTCGAAGGTCCTGGTTGCGCACTACCCCGCCTCCGCGCTGGTCTGGCTGCGCTACGTGCTGCAGACGCTCGTCATGGCGGCGATCTTCCTGCCGCGCATGGGATCGCGCCTGGTGCGCACCTCGTCCCCCGGCCTGCAGATCCTGCGTGGCCTGATGCTGGTGCTAAGCAGCGTCGCTTTCGTCGTCGCGCTGCGCTACATGCCGATCGCCGCAGTGTCGAGCATCGTCTTTCTCGCGCCGGTGATCGTCGCGGTCGCCGGCGGGCCGCTGCTCGGCGAGCGCGTCGGCGCGCGCACCTGGATCGCGCTGGCCGGCGGCTTTACCGGAGTGATGCTGATCATTCGTCCCGGCGGCAGCGCCTTCACCTGGTGGGCGTTCCTGCCGCTGGGCTGCGCGTTCATGTTTGCCGGCTACCAGATCCTCACCCGGCGCCTGGCCGGCCACGACGATCCGATCACCACCCTCTTCTATCCCGGCCTGGTCGCGGTGCTCGTCATCCCCCCGGTGTTTCCCGGCTCCGTCACCGGCCTCCCGTCGGTGCCGCTGCACCTGGCGATCCTGATCGTCATCGGCATCCTCGGCGCGGTCGGGCATTTCCTTCTCATCCGCGCCCACGCGCATGCGCCGGCAACACTGCTCGCCCCCTTCGGCTACACGCAGCTCCTCGTCATCCTGATTCTCGGTTTCGCCGTCTTCGGCGAGATCCCGGACGGCCTGGCGATGACCGGCATCGTCCTCATCGCCAGCGCCGGCCTCGCCTTGATCCTCGCCAGCCGGCGGGTCAGCGTCGCGAGCTGAGCGCCTCGCGCAGGCGTTCGTTGGTGTGACGCAGCCGCTTCGCCATCACGCTCATGACGTGGCGTGCGAACTCGGGGGACTCGCGGGTCAGCAGGTCGAACTGCTTGGTGTCGACGGGAACGACCTTACATTCGGTGGCGGCGACGACCGTCGCGCTGCGAGGCGCGGTGCTGACGAGCGCCATCTCGCCCAGCAGCGATCCCGGGACCGCGCTTTCCAGGACCTGGCCGGCCACGGAGATGTCGGCCCTGCCCTGGATCAGCACGTACATGCTGTTGCCGTTTTCGCCTTCGTTGAACAGCACCGCGCCGCGCGGCTTGGTGACGGCGTTGCGTGCCTTGCGGAAATGTTCCAGAACGTCCATGACGCCTCCCTTGACCTGCTACGCGATCATGCCATCCGTTGCGCAATCATACGATTGGCCTGCACCAGGCGGTCGATCAGCACCTTCATGAATGCCTTGTTGAAGCCGACCTGGCAGCCGTCGGTCGAGGCATCGAGCGCCTTGGTTTTGATTTCCATCACGGTAATGGGGCCCAAAGCGGTAATAGTTGTCGTTCGCCGCTCGCCACGGTCCGCGAAATAGAGCAGCTCCCCGAAACACCCGCCCGGCTTGATGGTGGCGATCTGCTTGCCGAGCAGCGTCACCGAGACCTCCCCGTCCATCAGCAGGAAGAAGCTGTCTCCGTGCTCGCCTTCGCGGATGATCACGGTGCCGGCGGCCATGGAGGTCCAGGCGCCGATGCGCACCACTTCCCAGAGCGCGACGTCGCCGAAGTTCATGAAGAAAGGCATGCCGCGCAGCCGGTCGAACTTCTCCGACTCCGACACCGACTCGCCGGCGAGACGCAGGCTGACGAATGCCTGCGAGAGGTCCTTGCCGAAATCGAGCCAGCTCTTGTAGCGCTCGGCCGGATCCTTGGCCATCGCCTTGAGCACGATGTTGTCGAGCAGCTCCGGAAGCGCCGGACGAAGGGTCGAGGGCGTCGGCGGCGGCACGTTCAGCACCGCGTGCGTCAGGCCGGCGTACGAGGACGCCTCGTGCGGCAGCCGCCCAGTGAGGAGGCGGAACATGGTGACGCCCAGCGAGTAGATGTCGGTCTGCTGGTTGAGCTTCTCCATGCGGATCTGCTCGGGCGACATGTAGGCCGGCGAGCCGACGCCGGTCATCTGCGAAGTCTCCAGCCCCTGGCGCTGCTGGAAGGCCGCGCCGAAGTCGCTCACCTTGGCCTCGCCGTCCTTGGAGAGCAGGATGTTTCCGGGCTTGATGTCGCGGTGGATGATGCCGTGGTTGTGAGCGTACTCGAGCGCGCGGATGCATTTGAAGATGATCTCGACCACCTTGCTGACCGGCAACAGCGTGCTGACGCTGGAGTGCGCCTCGAGCGTCACGCCGGGAACGTACTCCATCACGAGATAGCTGCGCTCGGTCTCGATCACCGCGTCGTAGATGTCGACGATGTGCGGGTGGTTGAGCTTGCCGGCGAGCGACGCCTCGGTCATGAACGACTTGTGCATCATCCGGTCGGTCTCGGCGTCGGCGCCCTTGCCGGGCAGCAGCACCTTGATCGCCACCTCGCGCTCGGCGAAGGGGTCGCGCGCCAGGTAGACGCGGCTGGTCGCGCCACTGCCAATTTCACGGATGATCGGGTATTTCCCGATCGTCTCCTGCAGCTCGAATTTCACCCGCGCAGATGTTGCGCGATGTGTTGCAGCAGCTCGGATTCCTGGTAGGGCTTGCCGAGGAAGGCGTTGACGCCGAGCTCGGCGGCATGACTGCGGTGCTTCTCCGCCGTGCGCGACGAAATCATGATGATCGGAATGCCCTGCAGCCTCGTATCGCCGCGCACGTTGCGCGTCAGGTCGAAGCCATCCATGCGCGGCATCTCGATGTCGACCAGCAGCACGCCGGGCAGCGAATCCTTCATCTGCTCCAGCGCGTCGACGCCGTCCTTGGCGAGCAGCACGCGATAGCCCTCGCGCTCCAGCAGGCGGCTGGTGATCTTGCGCACCGTCAGCGAATCGTCGACCACCATGACGGCCGGGCTGACCACCTGCGGCGTCACGGACTGCGTCGGCGGCTCGGCCGGCGCGGCCGCCGCGGCGGCGGCTGCGCGAGCGCGGGCGGCGATCTGCACCGGGTTCAGGATCATCACGATCGCGCCGTCGGCCAGCACGGTCGCCCCCGAGACGCCCGGCAGGCGGGCGAGCTGCGGGCCGATGCTCTTGACGACGATTTCCTCGTTGCCGATCAACTCGTCGACGTGCAGCGCGATGCGCTGGATACCGCTGCGCAGCAGCAGCACCGAGTGATACCCCTGGGCTTCGATCACCGCGGCCGGGACGCCGAGCAGGCTGCGCAGGTCGTAGAGCGGATAGCTGCGCTCCTGGAAGGCGACGTTCTGCTGCTGGTAGAGCTCGGCGAGACCCGCCTCCTTCATGCGCATCACCTGCTCGACCATCGCCGCGGAAATGGCGACGACGGTCGCGCCGGCGCGCACCAGCACCACCTGCGTCACGGCAAGCGTGAGCGGCAGGTGGACGGCGAAGCTCGTGCCGCCGCCGCGCGTGGTGGCGATCTCGATGCGGCCGCCGATGGCGGTGATCTCGTTGCGCACCACGTCCATGCCGACGCCGCGGCCGGCGAGCTCGCTCACCTGCTCCGCGGTGGACAGGCCGGAGACGAAGATGAGCTGTGCGAGAAGCGCGTCGGTCGGCTCGGTGTCGGCCGGGATGAGCCCCATGTCGAGGCCCTTCTTCTTCAGCTTGTCCAGGTCGAGGCCGGCGCCGTCGTCGGAGAGCACCAGCGCGATCTCGTTCGACTCCTGGCGCAGCGTGATGCTGATCTTGCCCGTCTCCGGCTTGCCCGCGGCGACCCGCGCCTCGGGCATTTCCAGGCCGTGCGCCAGCGCGTTGCGCAGCATGTGCTCGAGCGGCGCGCCGATGCGCTCCAGGACGCTGCGGTCGAGCTCGACGTCCGAGCCTTCGATCGTCAGGTCGGCCTTCTTGTCCAGCTCGCGCGCCGTCTGGCGAACGATGCGGTACAGGCGCTCGTTCAGGTTGGAGAACGGCACGGCCCGGATGCGCATCAGCTCCTGCTGCACGACGCGGCTGGTGCGCGCCTGCTGCAGCAGCGCCGCGTCGGTGTCGCCGACATTCTTGAGCAGCGCCTGCTGGATCGTACCGATGTCGTTCAGGCCCTCCGCCATCATCCGCGTCAGCTCCTGCAGGCGGGTGTAGCGGTCGAATTCGAGGGGGTCGAACTCGCTCTTGTTCTCCTCCAGGACCGACTGCCGCGACTGCATCTGGCTGTCGGCCTGCACTTCCACCTCGCGCAGCTGGGCGCGGATGCGGGCGATGCTGTCGTTCAGGTCCGAGAGCGCCTGCTTGACGATGCGCAGCTCGCCCTCGACGCGCGAGCGGGCGATCGCCACCTCGCCCGACTCGTTGATCAGGTGGTCGAGCGTCTCGGCATTGACACGCAGCGTCGCGCCGGGGGTCGGCAGCGGCGCCGCCGGGCGCTGCGGCTCGGCGCGCGGCTTGACCGGCGCCGCCTGGACCGGTTGCTGCACCGGCGCGGCCGCCACCGCCGGCGCCGCGGCGAGCGGCGCGGGGATCTCCTCGTCCGGAGCGCCGGTCTCCATGCGCTCGACGTCGAGACTGAGGCGGTCCATCTTGTCCTCGAGCTCGTCCCAGAGCGCTTTCGGGAAGGCGTTCTTCTCCAGCGCCTCCTCGACCTTGGATTCCATGATGTGGCAAAGCTCGCCGAGCCGGATCGCGCCCGCCATCCGCGCGCTGCCCTTGAAGGTGTGCAGCACGCGGCGCAGCGAGTCGGAGACTTTCGTGTCGGCGGGATTGGCCTTCCAGTCGCGCAGGTCGCCGCCGAGCTGCGGCACCAGCTCCTGCGCCTCCTCGAGGAAGATCGGCAGCAGCTGCGGATCGATGTCGTCGCGCATCACCCGCTTCTCGCGACCGGTCTTTTCCTTCTCGGCCGGCTTCTTCTCTTCGACTTTCTTCGGTTCGGGTTTCTTTGATTCGACCGGCGGCACGGGCTGCGCCTCGACACGCGCGATCAGCGCGCGCAGCTTCTTCACGGTCTCCTCGTCCGGCGCCGGCGCCTGGCGCTTCGCCAGGCCTTCCACCATCCAGCGCAGCTTGGCGATCGCCGCCTGAACGAGCTCGCCGTCGCCGGGAGCCGTGCTGCGCGCCGAGAACCCCATCCAGTGCTCGAGCGCCGCCGCGAGGTCGGCGAGCGCGGTAAATCCCGCGGTGCGCGAGCTCGATGCGAGCGTATGCGCGGCGCGCATGAACTCGTGCGACGCCTCGGCGCCCGGCATCTGCCGCCACTCGCGGCACTGCGCCTCGAGGGCGGCAATGTGCTCCGACGCTTCCTTGTAGTAGATGTCGAAGAAGTTGCGCGGCATCGTCATGCCGCCGATGATCGTTTCCTCGGCGGCCGGCGGCGCCGCGGGCACAGCCGGGGCGTCGTCGAGATGCGCGACGAGGTCGACGAGACGGCTCGCGTCGACCTCTTCCTTCAGCCCGCCTTCCTTGAGCGCCGCCACCCAGCCGGCGAAGGCCTTGCTCGCGACGCTGATGAGCTCGAGCAGCGCCGGCGTGGCCGGCTTCTTCTCCTCCAGCCACTTGTTCATCGCCCGCTCGACTTCCCAGGCGGCCTCGCCAAGGTCCATCAGGCCGACCATGCGGCCGCTGCCCTTCAGGGTGTGGAAGCCGCGGCGGATGGTGGTGAGCGCCTCGCGATCTTCGGGCCGGGCGCGAGAGTCCGGCACGGTCTTGTCGATGGTCTCGAGCACCTCGCCCGCTTCCTCGAGGAAGATGGCCAGCAGGTCCGAGTCGACGCCGGCGCGGGCGTCGGATTTGGCCGGCGCCTGCGGCGGCTCCGCGGGAATGTCGATCTCCAGCTTCATCGTCGGATCGACGCCGGCGGTCGCCGCGATCGGCGACTTCATGCGCATCGTCGTGTCGAGCGAAGGCGGCGCATCGCGCTTCTCGTAGCGCCGGAAAAAGAGGTCGATCGCCTCCTCCGCCGGCTCGCGGC
>LSTF01000076.1 GCA_001644455.1 Betaproteobacteria bacterium SCGC AG-212-J23 | reverse complement strand
GCTCGGCGGGCACGTCAACATGATGGTGATCGAGCCGGAGGAGGCGGGCGAGCACATCCGCGCCGGCAACATGCGCGTGCTTGCGCAGGTGAACGAGAAGCGGCTGCGCGGCTTCCCGAACGTGCCGACGCTGAAGGAGGCGGGCTTCGACGTGACGCCGGTGCCGCAGGTGCGCGGCGTGGTGGCGCCGCCCGGAATCCCGGCGGCGAACGTCGCCTACTGGGAAGACGTGTTCAGGAAGCTGACGCGCACTGCCTCGTGGAAGAAGTATCTCGAGGACAACCAGTTCGAGGACGGCTATCAGAACGCCGCCGAGCTGGCGAAGTTCTACGACCAGTTCACCGCGACGATGCGCGGCATCCTGCAGGAGGCGGGCGTCAAGATTGTCCGCTGAGCGTTAGCCCTTGCGAGCGCTGCGCATCCACGGCTACGGTGGTCCAGAGGTGTTGCGCCTGGAAGAGGCGCCAGTGCCGAAGCCGGGCCCGGGGCAGATCCTGGTGCGCGTGCGCGCGGCGAGCGTCAATCCGATCGACTGGAAGATGCGCCGCGGCATGATGGCCAAGGTGTTTCCGATCGGCTTCCCGCGCATCCTCGGCCGCGACTGCGCGGGGGAGTTCGAGGGCGGCCTGGTCGCCGGCGTGAGCGATCCGCGTACCGACGGCACCCATGCCGAGTACGCGCTGCTGCCGGCGGATCAGACGGCGCCGATTCCCGAAGGGCTTTCGCCGGAAGAGGCCGCGAGCCTTTGCGTGACCGGCATCTCGGCCTACATCGCCCTGGTCGAGAACGCGCGGGTCTCCGGCGGTCATCGAGTGCTGGTGCACGCCGGTGCGGGCGGCGTCGGCAGCCTCGCCATCCAGATCGCCCGGCAGCTCGGCTGCGAGGTCTTCGCTACCGCCAGCCCCGCGAACCACGAGTACTGCCGCTCCTTGGGCGCGGCCGGCGTCGTGGACTACCGCGGCCAGGACTTCAGTACCTCGGTCCCGCCATGCGACGTGATCCTCGACACCATCGGTGGCGACACCCACCGCCGCTCGCTGACCATGCTCAAGCCCGGCGGCACGGTGGTTGCCCTCGCCGCCGAGCCAATCCCGAAGTCGAAAGAGCGGCGCAATGACGTCCGCGACACCATGGTCAACGTGCGGCCGACGCGCGACCGGCTTCTGCAGCTTTTTCAATGGGCGACCTCGGGGATCATCAAGCCCCAGGTCACCCAGCGTTTCGGCCCGGAGAACGCGGCGCGCGCGTACGCAATCTCCGAATCCGGCCACGCCAGGGGCAAAATGGTCATCCTGTTCTAGGTGATCTTGTTTAAAGGCTAAGGAGGCTCGAATGGCGCGATATCGCCTCACCGTCGACGGCAAGCCCGTCACCCTCAACGCCGCACCCGAGATGCCGCTGCTTTACGCGCTTCGCGACGACCTCGGCATGAACAACCCTCACTTCGGCTGCGGCCTCGCGCAATGCGGCGCCTGTACGGTGCATCTCGACGGCGAGCCGGTGCGAGCCTGCGTGATGCCGGTCTCCGCCGCAGCGGGCAAGACCGTGACCACGATCAAGGGACTCGGCACGCCGGAGAAGCCGCATCCGCTGCAGGCCGCCTACGTCGCCGAGCAGGTGCCGCAATGCGGCTACTGCATCAATGGCTGGATCATGACTGCGGCGGCCATCCTGAAGAGTAATCCGAAGGCGAGCGACGCCGAGCTGCGCGAAGGGCTCGCCGGCCTGAAATGCCGGTGCGGCACCCACGTCTCCATCCTGCGCGCGATCAAGCGCGCGCAAGGAGCGTTGACATGAACCGCCGAGAGTTCCTGCAGACCAGCGGTGCGTTGGTCGTCTCTTCTTCTTTCTCATTTGAAGCTCTCTCGCAGGGAAACCCAAGCCTTGTTCCCGGCGAGCTCGATTCGTGGATCGCAGTCATGCCCGACGGCGGCGTGAAAGCGTTCTTCGGCAAGATGGACATGGGGCAGGGGCTCGACGTGGCGGTAGCGCAGATCGTCGCAGATGAGCTCGACGTCGGCTTCGATCGCGTAGAGGTGCTGATGGGTGACACCGCGACTTCGTGCAACCAGGGCGGTGCCTCCGGCAGCACCGGCGTCTCCAACGGCGCCCGCCTGCTGCGCAAGGCCGCGGCGGAAGCACGGCGCGTGCTGGTCGAAGGAGCCTCGAACAAGCTGGGGGTACCGGTTTCCGATTTGAAAGTCGAGAACGGAACCGTTTTCGCCGGCGACAAGAAGACGACTTATGCAGAGTTGGTCGGCGGCCAGCACTTCAACCACAAGGTCCAGTGGAACGGAAAGACCGGCAATCCGATGGACATCCAGGTGCAGGCGAAGCCCAAGCCGCCCGCGGAGTACAAGGTGGTGGGAAAGCCGCTGCCGCGGCGCGACATCGCCTGGAAGGTGTACGGCACCGGCGACTTCGTCACCGACGTGCGGGTGCCCGGCATGCTGCACGCTCGCGTCATTCGCCCGCCGCGCGCCGCCTGCAAGGTGCGGGGCGTCGACCTGGGCTCGATCAAGGGCATTCCGGGCGCACGAGTGGTCCGCGAGAAGGACTTCGTCGCGGTCGTGGCGCCGAAGGAATGGGACGCGGTGCGCGCCGCGCAGCGCCTGAAGGTCGACTGGCACACGCTGGACGGCGCGTTCCCGCCGATGGAGAAGCTCTACGACCACATCCGCGCAGCGAAGGTTACCAAGCGCGCGGAGGAAGTTAAGCGCGGCGATGTGGCTTCCGCCTTTGCAAAAGGGGGGAAGCTCGTCGAGGCGGAATACGAGTGGCCGTTCCAGTCGCACGCCAGCATGGGCCCGGCATGCGCGGTCGCGGACGCGAAGGCGGATCGCTGCACGGTCTGGACCGGCTCGCAGAAGCCGCACTTCGTGCGCGACGGCGTGGCGAAGCTCCTCGGCCTGCCGCAGGACAAGGTGCATGCGATCTGGGTCGCGGGCCCGGGCTCCTACGGCCGCAACGACGCAGGCGATGCGGCGATGGACGCCGCGTTCCTGTCGAAGAAATTGAACAAGCCCATCCGGGTGCAAGGCATGCGCATGGATGGCACCGCGTGGGATCCCAAGGCGCCGGCCTGCGTGCACCGCGCGCGCGCGGCGCTCGACGCGTCGGGCAAGGTGGTGGCGTACGAGTTCCTGTCCAAGGGGTTCTCGCGCCAGCACATCGCCACCAACGAGTCCGATCCGGCCGACAGCCTGGTCGGCCTGGCGACGGGAGTGCCGCCGAAGGGAACGCTGATCTTCGGCGTGCCGGCCGAGTCCTACGGCTTCGAGAACAAGCTGCTGGGCTGGGAAACGATTCCGCCGCTGGTCGAGGAAGGTTGCTCGCCGCTACGCACGTCGCACCTGCGCGATCCGGTGGGCCCGGAGATTCATTTCGGCTCCGAGCAGTTCATCGACGAGCTCGCGCATGCGGCGGGCGAGGATCCGGTGGCCTTCCGCCTGAAGTACCTGACCAATCCGCGCCATGCCGCGGTGGTGAAGGCCGCGGCCGACAAGGCCGGCTGGTCCTCGCTCGGCAAAGGCAAGGGCATCGCGTTCGCCGAGCGCGGCGGCACGGCCGTCGCCGTCGTCGCCGAGGTCGAGGTCAATCGCGAGACCGGGAGAGTGTGGGCGCGCAAGGTCACGGTCGCTCACGATTGCGGGCTGGTGATCAACCCGCTCGTGCTGCGCCAGACCATCGAAGGCAACGTGGTGCACGGGCTTTCGCGCGTCCTGTTCGAGGAGGTGCGCTTCGACCGGAACTCGGTGACCAGCATCGATTGGGCGAGCTACCCGATCCTCGAGGTCCAGGACACGCCGGCGGCGATCGAGGTCGTCCTCATCGATCGCCCCGAGGTCGCTCCGAGCGGGGCGGGCGAGCCCACGATCCGGGTCATTCCCGCGGCGGTGGCCAACGCCTTCTTCGATGCCACCGGCAAGCGCCTCCGGCGCGCGCCGATGAGCCCCGAGCGTGTAAAAGCTGCCCTGATCTGACCTTCCTTGGCAGAAACTTCCCCGGGGGCGGAATAAACTCGCCGCACCACCCCGGGGCGGTTTGATTTTGCCCCGGGCGCAGGTATTATTTCACCTTAGAAATTCTTACTAACGGCCTAGACCGTAAGAGTTTTTCTAGAGGCTTCGATAGTTCATGGGAGAGGGGCGGCAGGCCAGGTTGGCCTGACAAGAACACCCTAATACTGCTCCTCCCTCGTTGCGATTAGCTTTGGAGGAGACAGCGGTTCGTGAGCGGTGCGGCGCCCGGCTCGATCAAAGTTCTCGTCATCGACGATAGCAACACCATTCGTCGCAGCGCGGAGCTTTTCCTTCGCCAGGCGGGTTACGACGTGATCCTCGCCGAGGACGGCTTCGACGCCTTGGCGAAGATCAGCGACTACCGCCCGCAAGTGATCTTCGTCGACATCATGATGCCGCGCCTCGATGGCTACCAGACCTGCGCGCTGATCAAGCAGAACGCGAACCTCAAGTCCACGCCCGTGATCATGCTGTCCAGCA
Organism: Betaproteobacteria bacterium SCGC AG-212-J23; assembly: GCA_001644455.1. Lineage (GTDB taxonomy): Bacteria > Pseudomonadota > Gammaproteobacteria > Burkholderiales > SG8-39 > SCGC-AG-212-J23. Next base: position 5,741 of record LSTF01000076.1, on the reverse strand, counting down.
AGGACGGCGTTTTCGACCGCGCGCGCGGCCGGCTGGCGGGCTCGGACCAGTACCTGACCAAGCCGTTCACCAAGGAGGGGCTGCTCGAGGCGATCACCCTGCACGTCAAGCCCGAAGCCGTCCCCGCCACCACTTCATCGTAGAGAGACAGAAAGGCCTTTCATGCCAATCAAGAATGTTCTCGTGGTCGACGATTCGCCGACCGATCGCCAGTACCTGACCGACATCCTCACCAAGAACGGCTTCAAGGTGTCGACCGCCGACAGCGCCGAGGACGCGCTCGTCAAGGTGAAGCAGGCGCGCCCGGACCTCGTGCTCATGGACGTGGTGATGCCGGGCCAGAGCGGCTTCCAGGCGACGCGCACCCTCGCCAAGGACGAGGCCACCAAGGGCATCCCGGTCATCATCTGCACCTCCAAGAGCCAGGAGACCGACAAGAACTGGGGCATCAAGCAGGGCGCGCGCGACTACATCGTCAAGCCGGTGGTCCCCGCGGACCTGTTGGCGAAGATTTCGGCGCTGGGATAGATGGCCGAGCGGATCTCCCTGCGGGATTACCAGCGCGACCTCGCGGCGCGGCTTCGCGCCGCCGATACGAGTCGCATGTCGTCGAAGCTCGCCGTGCAGGCGGGGGCCGACGGCTGGCTGGTCGACCTGATGGAATCGGGCGAGGTCATTCCCGTGCCGCCGATCACGTCGGTGGCGCAGACGCGGCCCTGGTTCAAGGGCGTGGCGAACGTGCGCGGCAACCTGTACAGCGTCGTCGACTTTCCGGCCTTCCTCGGCGGCAAGGGCGTGGCGGTCGGCGAGCAGTCGCGCCTGCTGCTGGTCGCGCCGCGCTATCGCGCCGGCGCGGCGCTGCTGGTCGACGCCTCGCTCGGCCTGCGCAACCCGGAGTCCTGGCAGCCGCGCGAGACGGCGCAGGCGCCCGCCGCCTGGCAGCGCGCCGAGTACGAGGACGAGGCGGGCAGGGTGTGGAAGGAGCTCGACGTGGCCGAGCTCGTGCGGGATCAGAACTTTCTGACGGTCGGAAGCTAGAGGAGGAGGACAACCATGACCAGGACCTTACTGACGGCGGCCGCGGCGCTCCTGCCCGCGCTGGTTGCAAGCGGGGCGCTCGCGCAGGGCGTGAGCAACGACAAGATCGTGCTCGGGCAGGCGGCGGTGTTCAGCGGGCCGGCGGCGCAGCTCGGCATCCAGATGCGCAACGGGATCCAGGCGTACTTCGCTGCGGTGAACGAGAAGGGCGGCGTCAACGGCCGCAAGCTCGAGCTGGTCACCGAGGACGACAAGTACGAGGCCAAGGAAGCGCCGGCAGCGAGCAAGAAGCTGATCGAGGAGCACAAGGTGTTCGCGCTGCTCGGCTACGTCGGCACGCCGACCGGTACCGAGCACATCAAGGTCACCGCGCCGGCCAAGGTGCCGCTGGTGGGCATGTTCACCGGCGCCGAGGCGCTGCGCGTGCCGATGAGCCGCTACATCTTCCACGTGCGCGCCAGCTACTACGACGAGACCGAGAAGATCGTCGAGCAGGTGCTCTCGACCGGCGGCAAGAAGATCGCGGTCTTCTACCAGAACGACGGCTACGGCCAGGCCGGCCTGAAAGGCGTCGAGATCGCCATGGGCAAGCGCAACCTGAAGATCGACGCGCTCGGCTCGTTCGAGCGCAACACCATCGCCGTCGAGGACGCGGTAAAGAAGATCCAGGCCGTGCAGCCCGACGCGGTGGTGATGATCGGCGCCTATACCTCGTGCGCCGAATTCATCAAGCAGATGAAGAAGGCCGGCAGCGCCTCCACCTTCTACAACGTCTCCTTCGTCGGCAGCACCGCGCTCGCCTCGGCGCTCGGCAAGGACGGCGGCGGTGTCGCGATCTCGCAGGTCGTTCCGTTCCCATGGGGTACCTCGGTGCCGGTGGTGAAGGAGTATCAGGCGGCGGCGAAGAAGGCCGGCTTCAGCGACTACAACTTCGGCGCGATGGAGGGCTTCCTCACCGCCAAGGTGATGGTCGAAGGCCTGCGCCGCGCCGGCCGCAACCTGACGCGCGAAGGTTTCGTCGACGCGATGGAAAAGATGAACGACGTGGACCTGGGCGGATTCTTCGTCAGCTATTCGCCCAAGAGCCACACCGGATCGAAGTTCGTCGACCTGACGATCATCGGCAGAGAAGGCAAGTTCCTGAGATAAGGGGAAGCAAATGGCATTCAAGCTCGAAGTCACCTCCAAACTGCCTTTCTTCGGCCGCAAGGCCGACGTCGAGGCGACGCAGGTTCCGGCGAGGTCGCAGTCGGCGGCCCGCGCCTCCGGCGGCCGGCGCGTGCAGCTGCTGATCGCGGCGCTGATCGCCCTGCTGGCGATCGACGCGGCGGTGGTCGCGGTCGATACCCGCCAGGGCACGTTCGGCACCATCTACATCGCCACGGTCGGCAAGATCCGCATGCTCTCGCAGCGCCTCGCGAAAGCGGCGCAGCAGGCCTCGCAAGGCAACCGCGAAGCCTTCAAGCAGCTGCGCGACAGCCGCGACGAGTTCGAGGCGGCGATGAACCTGCTGCTCAACGGCGGCTCGGCGGGCGGCGTCAACCTGCCGGCGACGTCCGCCGCCTCGCGCCCGGCGCTCGACGCCCTCGACGTCGAGTGGAAGAAGAGCGACAAGAATTCCAAGCAGGTTATCGGCGAGGAGCGCAACCTGCTCGCGCTCGGCCTGTCGGTGCGCCAGATCAACGCCGCCAACCCGGCGCTGCAGGAGCTCGCCGACGAGATCTCGGCCCTTTCGGTGCAAAGCGGAGGGTCCGCGAGGCAGAACGCGCTGACCGCGCAGCTGATGATGATGACGCAGCGCATGGCGAAGAACGCCAACACGATGCTCGCCGAGGCGGTGATCGACCCGGAAGTGTCGTTCCTGCTCGGCAAGGACACGAACACCTTCCGCGACACGCTGAAGGGCCTGATCGACGGCAGCGAATCGCAGCGCATCGCGCGCGTCGGCGACGCCGAGCTGCGCGGCAAGCTGGGCGAGCTGGAGGCCGCGTTCAAGGAGTACCAGCGGGCGGTGGCCGAGATCCTCGGCAACCAGCAGCGGCTGGTGAACGCCAAGCGCGCCACCTTCGATCTGTTCAACGACTCGGAGTCATTGCTCAAGTCCGCCGAGCAGCTGAACGACGCCTACGAGGCCGAGCTGCAGGGCCGCCGCGTCAACCTGATCGTCCTGGTCGTGGTCTCGGTCGCCGCCCTCGGCGTGCTGCTGCTGATCGGCAAGTTCTACCTCGACGACACGCGGCGCCGCGCCGACGACAGCGAGAAGGTGAACGCCGAGAACCAGGCGGCGATTCAGCGCCTGCTCGACGAGATCACCACGCTCGGCGACGGCGACCTGACGGTGCGCGCCAAGGTGACCGAGCACATCACCGGCGCGATCGCCGACTCGATCAACTACGCCATCGACGAGATGCGACGCCTGGTGAAGGGCATCACCGACGCTTCGACGCAGGTGACCGCGGCGACGCAGGAAGCGCAGTCGGTATCGACGCGCCTTCTCGAAGCCGCGCAGAAGCAGGCGGTGGAGATCCAGGGCGCGGGCACCTCGGTGACGCAGATGGCGCAGTCCATGATCGACGTCTCGAAGAAGGCGGGCGACTCCTCCAAGGTGGCGGAGAGCTCGCTCAGCGCCGCGGGCAAGGGCTCCGAGGCGGTGAACGCCGCCATCAAGGGCATGAACGACATCCGCGAGCAGATCCAGGAGACCTCGAAGCGGATCAAGCGCCTGGGCGAGAGCTCGCAGGAGATCGGCGAGATCGTGCAGCTGATCTCGGACATCACGGAGCAGACCAACGTGCTGGCGCTGAACGCCGCGATCCAGGCCTCGCAGGCCGGGGAAGCGGGACGCGGCTTCACGGTGGTGGCGGAGGAGGTACAGCGCCTCGCCGAGCGTTCGGGCGAGGCGACCAAGCACATCACCGCGATCGTCAAGTCGATCCAGCGCGACACGCAGGACGCGGTCGAGGCGATGGAGCGCAGCACGCAAGGCGTGGTGCAGGGTGCGAAGACCGCCGACGAGGCGGGCCAGGCGCTGCACGACATCGAGCGCGTCTCGACGCAGCTCGCCGAGCTGATCGGCTCGATCACGCAGGCGACGCAGACGCAGGCCGCCACCGCGACCAAGGTGGCGTCCAACATGAAGGTGATTCTCGGCATCACGCAGCTCACCACCGACGGCACCCGCCAGACCGCGGTCGCGGCGCAGAAGCTGACCGCGCTCGCCGACGGGCTGAAGAGCTCGGTCTCCGGATTCAAACTCGCCTGATCGTGAGGACTCTCTAGACGTCCATGGCTGACGCAACCCTCCTTTCCTGGATCAACGCCGAGGTCGAGCGGGCGTTGCTCCTGGTGCGCGACTGCATCGCGCGGTTCACGGCGGCGCCGGAGAACCGGGAAGCGCTGCGCCCGTGCCCCGAGCACCTGCACCAGGTGAGCGGGGCGCTGCGCATGGTGGGGTTGAACGGGGCGACGCTGGTCTGCGAGTCGATCGAGGGCAGCTTCGCCGGCTTCGGCGAGGCGCGGCCGAGCGCCGCGGCGATGGGCATCATCGACCGCGCGGTGCTGGCGCTGAAGGACTTCGTCGGCGATCTCGCGCGCGGCCAGGCGGACGTGCCGCTGCGCCTGTTCCCGGTCTACCGCGACCTCGCGCAGCTCAAGGGCGCGGCCGGTGTCTCGGAGAAGGACCTGTTCTTCCCCGACGTGACGCTCCGGGCGCCGCCGCACCGCCGGCCGAAGACCCTGCCGGCCGAGACCATCCCGGCGTTCGTCAACAAGCAGCGCGGCCTGTTCCAGAAGGGGCTGCTCGCCTGGCTGCGCAACCCGCCCGCCGGCCTGGACGACATGCGCCGCGCGGTCAACCAGCTGCACAAGATTGCCGCCCAGCTCCCCGAGCCGCAGAGCATCTGGTGGGTGGCGCACGGCTTCCTCGACGCGATCGAGAGCACCGGCGACACCGAGTGGGTGGCGGGCGCCAAGGCGCTCGGCAACAAGATCGAGAAGCAGATGCGCGGCGGCACCGCGACCGTCACCGAAGGCCTGCTGCGCGAGCTGCTGTACGCGATCGGCAAGGCCAAGCCGACCACGCAGCGGCTGAAGGACATCCGCCAGCTCTACCAGATCGACAACCTCTTCCCGCGCCACGATGCCGGGCCGGGCGTGCACCTCGAGTTCGACATCGAGCGCCTGGAAGTCGCGCTCTACGACCTGCATTCGCGCCTCGACGCGCTGAAGCGCTCCTGGGTGCAGTACGTCTCGGGAGAGCACAAGACCGCGGCGCCGTTCCGCGAGCGGGTGACGGCGTTCAAGGCGAAGGCGCGGGACCTCGGCAACCAGCACCTGATCAAGCTGCTCGACGCCATCGGCCTGGTGGCCTCCAAGCTGCCCGACCCCTATCCGCGCCAGACGCAGATCCTGGTGATCGAGATGGCCTCGGCCTTCCTGCTGGTCGAGCACGTGCTCGACAACTTCACCAGCCCGGCGCCCGACCTCGAGCAGCAGATCGCGATCATGGGCGGCTGGCTGCTCGACGCGGCGATGGGCAAGTCGACCGGCGAGCCGCCGCCCGGCGTGCGTCCCGACCTATCCGAGCGCATCGGCGCGCTGCACCTGCGCTCGCAGGTAGCGAAAGAGATCCTCGCCAACCTGCAGCACGTCGAGCAGGTGCTCGACGCGTTCGCGCGCGACACCGCCAAGCGCCCGACGCTGCC
>LSTF01000075.1 GCA_001644455.1 Betaproteobacteria bacterium SCGC AG-212-J23 | reverse complement strand
CGCGCCGTCAGCCGAGAAGTCCGACTGCCGCAGGCGGAAATCCGCCGCGCCGTTTGGTACCTGAGCGAGCTTGCCGGCGAGATAGAGCTCCTCCAGCGTGGAGTGCGGCGAGGCCAGCACGCCAATGTCTTTCAAGTTTTCCGCGGCGAAGTCGAGAGCCTCTTCCCAGTCGACTTCCTGCCAGTCGCCGTTCTTCTTCACCATCGGCCGGCGCAGGCGGTCCTCGGAATTGACGCCCTCGTAGGAGAAGCGGTCCTTGTCCGAGAGCCAGCATTCGTTCACCGCTTCGTTCTCGAGCGGCAGGACGCGCATCACCCTGTTCTGCTTGACCTGCACCACGAGGTTGGAGCCGAGGCCGTCGTGCGGCGAGACCGACTTGCGCCGCGACAGCTCCCAGGTCCTCGCGCTGTAGCGGAAAGGCTCGGAGGTCAGCGCGCCGACCGGGCAGAGGTCGATCATGTTGCCCGAGAGCTCGGAGTCGACCGCCTTGCCGACGAAGGAAACGATCTCGGCGTGCTCGCCGCGGCCGATCATGCCGAGCTCCATCACGCCGGCGATCTCCTGGCCGAAGCGCACGCAGCGCGTGCACTGGATGCAGCGGCTCATCTCCTCGGCCGCGACCAGGGGGCCGAGCTCTTTGCGGAGGACGACGCGCTTTTCTTCCTGATAGCGCGAGCTGCTGGTGCCGTAGCCGACCGCGAGGTCCTGCAGCTGGCACTCCCCGCCCTGGTCGCAGATCGGGCAGTCGAGCGGATGGTTGATGAGCAGGAACTCCATGACGCCGTTCTGCGCCTTCTTGGCGGCCGGCGACTGCGTCCAGACCTTCATGCCGTCGGTGACCGGCGTGGCGCAGGCGGGCAGCGGCTTCGGCGCCTTCTCGATCTCCACCAGGCACATGCGGCAATTGGCGGCGATCGACAGCTTCCGGTGATAGCAGAAGTGCGGCACGTAGGTGCCGAGCTTGTTAGTCGCGTCCATCACGGTCGCGCCGTGCGGGACTTCGACTTCCTTGCCGTCGACGAGGATCTTCAGCATTACGCCGCTTCCATCAGCTTTTGTCTCTGGGTACGGCCCCAGAGCGGCTCCATGTTCTCGTGCAGGCAGCGTTTGTGCTCGATGTGGTGCACGAATTCGCTGCGGAAATGCTTGATGAAGCTCTTCACCGGCAGCGCCGCTGCGTCGCCCAGCGCGCAGATGGTGCGGCCGGCGATGTTGTCGGAGACGTTGTCGAGCAGCGCCAGGTCCTCCATCCGCCCCTGCCCGTTCTCGATCCGGTTGACGATGCGGTACAGCCAGCCGGTGCCCTCGCGGCACGGCGTGCACTGGCCGCACGACTCCTCGAAATAGAAGTACGACAGCCGCTCGAGCGCGCGAACCATGCAGGTGCGCTCGTCCATCACGATCACCGCGCCGGAGCCGAGCATCGATCCCGCCTTGGCGATCGAGTCGTAGTCCATGTCGGTCTTCATGATGATGTCGGCCGGCAGGACCGGCATCGACGAGCCGCCGGGGATGCAGGCCTTGAGCTTCCTGCCGCCGGCCATGCCGCCGGCCATCTCCAGCAGCTCGGCGAACGGCGTGCCGAGCTTCACTTCGTAGTTGCCGGGCTTCGCGACGTGTCCCGTGACCGAGAAGATCTTCGTGCCGCCGTTGTTCGGCTTGCCCATCGCCAGGAAGGCGTCGGCGCCGTTGCGCAGGATCCAGGGCACCGCGGCGAAGGTTTCGGTGTTGTTGATGGTGGTCGGCTTGCCGTACAGGCCGTAGCTCGCCGGGAACGGCGGCTTGAAGCGCGGCTGGCCTTTCTTGCCCTCCAGCGACTCGAGCAGAGCGGTTTCCTCGCCGCAGATATAGGCGCCATAGCCGGGATGCGCGTACATCTCGTAGCTGAACTCCGAGCCGAGGATGTTCTTGCCGACATACCCGGCGGCGTAAGCCTCGGCGAGCGCTTCCTGGTACAGCTCGTAGGTCTCCCAGATCTCGCCGTGGATGTAGTTGTAGCCCGCGCTCGCCTGCATCGCGTAGCCGGCGATGACCATGCCCTCGATCACCGAGTGCGGGTTGTAGCGCAGCAGGTCGCGGTCCTTGCAGGTGCCGGGCTCGCCTTCGTCCGAGTTGCACACCACGTACTTCGCGCCCGGGAACTGCCTCGGCATGAACGACCACTTCAGGCCGGTCGGGAAGCCAGCGCCGCCGCGGCCGCGCAGCGCGGATTTCTTCAGGTCGTTGATCAGGTCCTCGGGCTTGATCTTTTCCTTGAGGATTTTCTTCAGCGCGGCATAGCCGTCACGCGCCTCGTAGTCCTTGAGGCGCCAGTTGCGGCCATCGAGCCCCTTCATCAGGATCGCGTCTGGACCGTAGTCGATCACTTGAGGCTCTCGATCAGCTGATCCAGCTTTTCGTTGGTCATGTAGTCGTGCATCTTCTTGTTGTTGACCAGCACCACCGGCGCCATCGCGCACGCGCCCATGCACTCGCCTTCCTTGAGCGTGAAGCGCCCGTCGGGGGTCGTCTCGTTGAAATCGATGCCGAGCTTCTCGCGCAGGTGGTCGCCGGCGGCGAGCGAGCCCTGCAGGCCGCACGGCAGGCAGGTGCAGAGCGTCAGCTTGTGCTTGCCGGTGGGCTTGAGGTTGTACATCGTGTAGAAGCTCGCCACCTCGTACACGGCGACCGGCGCCATGCCGAGATATTCGGCGACATAGTCCATGGTCTCGCTCGACAGCCAGCCCTTCTCGTCCTGCGCGATGACCAGCGCGCTCATCACCGCCGACTGCTTCTGGTCGGCCGGGTACTTGGCGATCTCGCGATCGATTTTCTTCAGAGAATCGGCGGAAAGCATCAGCGATCGACCTCGCCGAAAACAATATCCTGGGTGCCGATGATCGCCACCGCGTCGGCGATCATGTGCCCCCTCGCCATCTCGTCGAGCGCCGCGAGGTGGGCGAACCCCGGGGCGCGGATCTTGAGCCGGTAGGGCTTGTTGGCGCCGTCGGAGACGAGATAGATGCCGAATTCACCCTTGGGCGCTTCGACCGCGGCATAGACCTCGCCTTCGGGCACGTGCATGCCTTCGGTGACGAGCTTGAAGTGGTGGATGAGCTGCTCCATCCCCTCCTTCATCTCGAGGCGCGTCGGCGGCGCCACCTTGTGGTTGTCGGTCATCACCGGGCCAGGATTGGCGCGCAGCCAGGCGATGCACTGCTTGACGATGCGGTTGGACTGCCGCATCTCCTCGATGCGCACCAGGTAGCGGTCGTAGCAGTCGCCGTTCTTGCCCACCGGGATGTCGAACTCGACCTTGTCGTAGACCTCGTAGGGCTGCTTCTTGCGCAGGTCCCATTCGATGCCCGAGCCGCGCAGCATCGGGCCGGTGAAGCCGAGCGCGAGCGCGCGCTCCGGGGTGACGACGCCAATGCCGACGGTGCGCTGCTTCCAGATGCGGTTCTCGGTGAGCAGCGTCTCGTAGTCGTCGACGTACTTCGGGAAGCGCTGCGTGAAAGCCTCCAGGAAATCGAGCAGCGAGCCCGAGCGGTCCTTGTTCAGGTCCTTCTTCACATCCGCGTACTGCGGCATCGAGTCCGGCAGGTCGCGGTAGACGCCGCCCGGCCGGTAGTAGGCCGCGTGCATGCGCGCGCCCGAGACGGCCTCGTAAGCATCCATCAGGTCTTCGCGCTCGCGGAAGCAGTAGAGGAAGATGGTCATCGCGCCGATGTCGAGCCCGTGCGCGCCGAGCCACAGCAGGTGGTTCAGGATCCGCGTCACTTCGTCGAACATGACCCGGATGTACTGGGCACGCAGCGGCACGTCGACGCCGATCAGCTTCTCGATCGCCATCACGTACGCATGCTCGTTGCACATCATCGAGACGTAGTCGAGCCGGTCCATGTACGGCACCGACTGGATGAAGGTCTTGTGCTCGGCGAGCTTCTCGGTCGCGCGATGCAGCAGGCCGATATGCGGATCCGCGCGCTGGATCACCTCGCCGTCGAGCTCGAGCACCAGCCGCAGCACCCCGTGGGCTGCGGGATGCTGCGGCCCGAAATTCAAGGTGTAGTTACGAATCTCGGCCATCAGCGTAGTTCTTCTCGCGCACGATCCGGGGAGTGACCTCGCGCGGATCGATGGTTACCGGCTGGTAGATGACGCGCTTCTGCTCCGGGTCGTAGCGCATCTCGACGTGCCCGGAGAGCGGAAAGTCCTTGCGGAACGGGTGGCCGACGAAGCCGTAGTCGGTAAGGATGCGGCGCAGGTCGGGATGGCCGTCGAAAACGATGCCGAACAGGTCGAATGCCTCGCGCTCGAACCAGTTCGCAGCCGGCCAGACCTCGACCAGCGAGGCGACCACCGGAAATCCATCGTCCGGGCAGAAGGTGCGCAGGCGCAGCCTTGAATTATTTTTCACGGATAGCAAGTGAAGAACAACGGCAAATCGGTTGCCCTCGCGCGGCTTGTCGCCGTACGCCGCGTAGTCCATGCCGCAAAGGTCGATGAGCTGCTCGAAGCCCTCCCTGTCGCGCAGCCTCTCGCACACCGCCTTGTAGTCCTGCACCTCGACGGTGATCTCGCCGAGACGCTCGACGGGATTGAGGTCCCTAATCGAGTCAAAGAGCTTCTGAACCCGTGGCGTCATCGCGCGATGGTGTTGGTGCGCTTGATCTTGTTCTGCAGCTGGACGATGCCGTAGAGCAGCGCTTCCGCCGTGGGCGGGCAGCCCGGCACGTAGACGTCGACCGGCACGATGCGATCGCAACCGCGCACCACCGAGTAGGAGTAGTGGTAGTAGCCGCCGCCGTTGGCGCACGAGCCCATCGAGATTACCCAGCGCGGCTCGGCCATCTGGTCGTAGACCTTGCGCAGCGCCGGCGCCATCTTGTTGCACAGCGTGCCGGCGACGATCATCAGGTCGGACTGGCGCGGGCTGGGGCGGAAGACGATGCCGAAACGGTCGAGGTCGTAGCGCGCCGCGCCGGCGTGCATCATCTCAACCGCGCAGCAGGCGAGGCCGAAGGTCATCGGCCAGAGCGAGCCGGTGCGCGTCCAGTTCACCACGTTGTCGACCGTGGTGGTGACGAAGCCCTGCTTGAGGATGCCCTCTATTCCCATTCCAGCGCGCCTTTCATCCACTCGTAGACGAAGCCGACGGTGAGGATGCCGAGGAACACCATCATCGCGACGAAGCCGGCGAAGCCAATGTCGTTGATCACCGTCGCCCAGGGAAAGAGGAAGGCGATCTCCAGGTCGAAGAGGATGAACAGGATCGCCACGAGGTAGTAGCGAACGTCGAACTTCATGCGCGCATCCTCGAACGCCTCGAAGCCGCACTCGTAGGGCGAGAGCTTCTCCGGGTCGGGCCGGTTCGGCCCGAGCAGCTTGCCGAGCACCATGGGCGCGACGCCGATCGCGACGGCGACGGCGATGAACAGCAGGATCGGAAAATATTCAGCGAGCATGGTTTTGGTGCCCACGAGCAGACTCGAACTGCTACGGCTTTTTAGGCCACCAGCCCCTCAAGCTGGCGTGTCTACCAATTTCACCACGTGGGCAGTACCTGCGAATTATCCCCTAAAAGATTACTGCGGCACCTGCCTCTCGTTCACCGGCGCGGGCGGTTTCGGCGCGTCTGCAGCGGGTTTCTCGGCATCGGCCTTTTTCTCTTCCGGCTTCGCCGGCTGCGTCTGCTTGGAACGGATCGCGTCGATCACGCCGCCGCCCTGCTCCACGGGCCTGCGCGTCGCCACGTAGGCGAGCGCCAGACTGAGAATGAAGAAGGCCGCGGCGAGCACGGCTGTCGTCCGTGACAGGAAGTTCGCCGAGCCGGTCGCGCCGAACAGGCTGCTCGAGGCGCCGCCGCCGAAGCCCGAGCCCATGTCGGCGCCCTTGCCGTGCTGGAGCAGCACCAGGCCGATGATGCCGAGCGCCACCAGCACGTGAAGCACGATCAGTACGTTGGTCCAGAAGCTCATTTCGCCGCCGCCTTCAAGATGTCCAGAAAATCCTTCGCCACCAGCGATGCGCCGCCGATCAGGCCGCCGTCAACGTCCGGCATGGCGAAGATCGCGCCGGCGTTCTGCGGCTTGACGCTGCCGCCATAAATAATCGCAGTTCCAGGAGAAACCTTTCTCCTGAGAAATGCGTGGACCTGCTGCGCCTGCTCCGGCGTGGCGTTGCGTCCCGTGCCAATTGCCCACACCGGTTCGTAGGCCAACACGCCTTCCTCGAACCTCACCGCGCCCAGCTGCCGGGCCACGACCTCCTCGGTCTTGCCCGCATCGCGCTCCTGCAGGGTCTCGCCCACGCACAGGATCGGCGTCATCCCTGCCGCTTTCACCGCCGCAAACTTGGCGGCGACCTGCGCGTCGGTTTCGCCGTACAACTGGCGTCGCTCGGAGTGGCCGACGATCACGTAGCGACAGCCGAACTCGGCCAGCATCGCCGCCGAGACTTCACCGGTATAGGCACCCTGCGCATGCTCGCTGACGTTCTGCGCGCCCCAGGCGATCGGGGCTCCACCGAGCTTCCCGGCGACCTCGCCGAGATAAGGAAAAGGAACGCAGACCACGCATTCCACCCCCCGCAGCTGTGATACCCCCGGGACCAACTCGTCCAGAAGCGCCCGGTTCGCCTGCCGGCTGCCGTGCATTTTCCAATTGCCGGCAACCCACCGGGTGCGTCCCATGCCTCTGAATTTTACCGCATTCTTTCGATTGATCCGGATGGCGGACGCGTCGCAACCGCGCGGTCACATCGTGCTGCTATACAGTGGTCTCGCACGAGGGACTGCCGCATCGCCGAGCGCAACCCCGATAGTTCGCCGGGATCGGCTTTCCCCTTGGGCAAATTCTCCTAGACTAGTCTGTGATGGCCGAGCACCACCATCATCACGGGCACGACCACGCGCATCACGGCCTCGGCGCCGCTGCGGCGGTGACGGTCGCCTTCGCGCTGGTGGAGGCGCTCGGCGGCTGGTGGACCAGTTCGCTGGCCCTCGTCTCGGATGCCGGCCACATGCTCACCGACGCGGCAGCGTTGCTGCTCGGCGCTCTGGCGGCGTGGGTAGCGCGTCGCCCTCCGTCGCAGCGCCATTCCTACGGGCTGGGACGCGCCGAGGTCGTCGCCGCATCGATCAACGCCACGGTGATGCTCGTCATCGTCGTCGCCCTCGCCTACGAAAGCGTCTTGAGGCTGAAAAGCCCCTCCCCTGTGAACGGCGCGGTTGCGGCCCTGATCGCGGCAGTCGGCCTCGCCGTCAATCTCTGGGTACTTCGCCGACTCGCACCGCATGGCCACGACATGAATACCCGCGCCGCGCGGCTGCACGTGATCGGCGACGTGCTCGGCTCGGTCGCGGCGCTCCTTTCCGGGGCGGTCATCGCCGCGACCGGCTGGATGCCGATCGATTCGCTCGTCTCGCTCGCGATCTGCGTCCTGATCGCGGTGTCGGCGTTCCGGCTGATGCGCGAGAGCCTGCACGCCCTGATGGAAGGCGTGCCGCACGGCCTCTCGGTCGATGCGATCGGCGCCGAAATGGCTCGCGTCCAGGGCGTTCTCTCGGTGCACGACCTGCATGTCTGGACCCTCTCGGGGAGCCGCATCGCGCTCTCGGCCCACGTGGTGGTGCGCAGCTTCGGCGAATGGGACCGGATGCTCGTCGACCTGCAGCACCGGCTGCACGAGGCGTTCGGCATCGACCATGTCACGCTGCAGCCGGAATCGACGACCCGCCCCCTGGTGAGGTACTGACTGATCTGCAGAATCCTGTGCGCGACGCTGCTGGCGGCCGGGTTTCTTCCGCCGGCGTCGGCACAGGCGGGCAAGGTCACCCGTATCGTCGTGCCCTTCGCCGCCGGCGGAGCGCGCGAAGTGCTGGCGCGAACGTTTTACGCCGAGCTCGGCGCGGCGCTGGGCCAGACGACCATCGTCGAGAACCGTCCCGGCGCGGGCGGCGCGATCGGCACGACCAGCGTCGCGAAGGCGGCGCCCGATGGCACCACCCTCATCTTCGCCGCCTCCAGCCACAACGTTACCGCCTTGCTGTCCGAACACCCTGCCTACGACCCGATCAAGGACTTCGCCGCGGTGGCGAACGTCGGCATGCAGAGCTACGTGCTCATGACGAGCGCGGCGGTTCCGGCGCGCTCCGTCGCCGAGTTCCTGGCGTATGCGCGCGCGAACCCCGGGAAGCTGAACTACTCATCGCCCGGCCACGGCAGCTCGGGACATCTGGCGATGGCGTACTTCACCCGGCTGGCCGGCATCGACATGGTGCATATCCCTTTCAAGTCGACGCAGGATGCGACCACCGACGTGCTGGCGGGACGTTCGCACGCGCTGATCGTGCCGAATGTGGGTGTCTCGAAGGATCCGCGCATCCGTCTGCTCGGCGTGACGTCCTCCCGCGGCTCTTCATTCCTGCCCGACGTACCGCCCATCGGACAGACGCTTCCGGGCTACGTCTTCGAATCGTGGTTCGGCCTGCTCGCGCCCGCGGGCACGCCGCGGCCGGTGATCGAACGCATCAACGCTGAAGTAGCGAAACTCCTTGCGAACCCGACCATCCGCGAGCGCCTCGCGGCGCAGGGGGTGGAGCCGAAGCCGCTCGCCCCGGAGGCGTTTACCCGGCTGATCGCCGATGACTACGCGGCGATGGCCAAGGTCGTGAAGGCCGTCGGCCGGATCGAATGAGCGTCGTCGACGTCCATCCCCATGTCATTGCCGGGGACACCCGCCGCTATCCGTTCGCGCCGCTCGGCGGAAAGCAGTCCGACTGGTCGCGGGAGCGACCAGTCGACGCCGGCAAGATGCTCGCCGCGATGGACGAGGCCGGCATCGAAAGGTCGGTGCTGGTGCAGGCTTCGACCTGCTACGGACACGACAACTCCTACGTCGCCGACGCGGTGGCGGCGCATCCCGATCGCTTCGCCGGTGTGTTCTCGGTCGACATGCTGGCCGCCGATGCGCCGCAGCGCATCCGCCACTGGCTCGCGCGCGGACTGAAGGGCTTGCGCGTCTTCATCGCCGGCCACACCGCCTCGCACGACGTGCGACTCGACGATCCGCGCTCCTTTCCCGCCTGGCGCTGCGCCGTCGACGAGGGCATTCCGGTCTGCGTGCAATTGCGCGCGCCTGGGCTGCCGCAACTCGAGGCGCTGCTCCGCGAATTTCCGTCCGCACGGATCGTGCTCGATCACATGGCGCGGCCAGCGCCGGGCGAGCCCGCCAGCCTGCTCGCGCTGGCACGCCATCCGAATCTCTTCCTGAAGTTCACGACGCACAACGTCCGCGACGCAGCCGATCCGCAAGCGTTCCTGCGCACGGTGGTCGCCGCGTTCGGCGCAAAGCGGATCGCGTGGGGGTCGAACTACCCCGCGTCGGAAGGAACGCTCATGAGCTTGCTGGCTGAGGCGAAGAACGTCGTCTCGGCGGGCGATCAGGAGTGGATTTTCTCTCGGACCGCGCGGACGCTGTACTAGTCGCTGCGCGCCACGGGAAAGAACATCGACAAGCCAGGAAGTTGTTTTGCCTCTTTACTGAACTCGCATGCCCAAGAGCGGCCCTCTGCAGACAGGCACGACAGCTTGTGAGCTGCGGAATTGCGACCATCCTCGCACGAACCGGAATCAAACGAGATGCTGAGCTTGTCCTTTGAACGGGACACGACATGCCCGGCCGCTTTGCACGTCGTGGGCTTGCCATCCCGCACGGGAAAATAGGTTGTCTGGCGTGCGTCACCGCCCGATACACAAAACGTCAATTTGCCTCGCGACGGCTTCCCACCCGCCTGACGGCCCCAGCATTCCGCGGAATCCCACGGGTCCGGGTCCTGATGGCATCCAGTCATCCCCCAGATTGCGAGGATGAGCAGGCTGCTAGACAGCCGCAGCTTGTCGAACGGCCGCTGCAATGGAATTCGCCGCCAACTCGATCGTCGCGCGCGGCTCGCCTTCCACCATGACGCGCAGAAGCGGCTCGGTTCCCGAGGGACGCAGCAGCACGCGGCCTTTGCCGTTGAGCGACTTCTCCGCCGCGCCCTGCGCCCTGGCGATCGCCTTGTGCTTCTGCCAGTCGAAGTCGCGCGGCACTTTCACGTTGACCAGGATCTGCGGATACATCACGAGCTCGGCGGTGAGCTGCTTCAGCGAGCGCTTCGACTCGCGCATCGCGTGCAGCACCTGCAGCGCCGAGACGATGCCGTCGCCGGTGGTGTGCTTGTCGAGGCAGATGATGTGGCCGGAGTTCTCGCCGCCGAGCTGCCAGCCCTTCTTGCGCAGCAGCTCGAGCACGTAGCGGTCGCCGACCTTGGCGCGGGC
>LSTF01000074.1 GCA_001644455.1 Betaproteobacteria bacterium SCGC AG-212-J23 | reverse complement strand
TGATCATCGGTGTCATCGAGCGATGGTCCGAAATTCGTCACGCCGTGGAAAAGGCTTCCAGCAGCGGCGGCGTGCCGATCGCCGAGGTCAAGATCCGCCCGCCGCTGCCCAGGCCGGTCAACGTCGATTGCATGGCGGTGAACTACATGGAAGACGGCACGCGCAAGGAGCCCGCGCCGATCAACGCCTTCCACAAGTCGCCCGGGTGCATCGTCGGCCACGGCGAGACGATGGTGATGCCCGACATCCCGATGTCGATCTTCGAGGGCGAGGCGGAGCTCGCGGTGGTCATCGGCAAGCGGGCGCACGCCGTCCCGGCTGCCCGCGCCATGGAACACGTCTTCGGCTACGTCAACTTCATCGACGGCTCGGCGCGCGACGCCACCCCGCTCGGCAACAACTTCTACCAGATGAAGTCGCGCGACACCTTCGCGCCAATCGGGCCGTACCTTGTCACCGCCGACGAGATCAAGGATCCGCACAAGCTCCAGGTGCGGCTCTGGGTGAACGGGGTCCTGAAGCAGAACTACAACACCAGCGACATGGCGAATAACATCCCGCGCTGCATCGAGTGGATCACCGGCATCCACGACCTCGAGCCTGGTGATCTCCTCGCGACCGGCACGAACCACCGCGGGCTCTCGGCGTTCCAGCACGGCGACAAGATCGAGCTGGAAGTCGATGGGCTCGGTCGCCTGACCGTCGCGGTGAAGGACGACCTGAAGCGCACCTGGGCGCGCGAGACGCGCCTCGAGCGCGAGCAGAAGGGCCTCAAGGGCTACACGCCGCAGCTGACCGGCAAGTACGCGAAGGCCTAGTCCCGGCACTGACTTGACCGAGATCGTCCGCCTGGTCGCGCAGTACGGGCTGGTGCTCGTCTTCGCCAACGTGCTGCTCGAGCAGGTCGGCTTGCCGCTGCCGGCGGTACCGACGCTCGTCATCGCTGGCGCACGCGCCGCGCAGGGCAAGCTGTCGCTGGCGGCGCTTTTCGCGGTGGCGTTTGCGGCCTGCGTCGTCGGCGATACGCTGTGGTACGCCGCCGGCCGGCGTTATGGCCGCGGCGTGATGCGGCTGCTGTGCCGCATCTCGCTCTCGCCCGACTCGTGCGTTCGCCAGACCGAGCTGCGCTTCTCGCAATGGGGCGGCTGGACGCTGGTGCTCGCCAAGTTCATTCCCGGCCTGTCGATGGTGGCGCCGCCGCTTGCCGGCGCGACGCGGCTCGGCTGGACCCCGTTCCTGCTCTGGAACTCGCTCGGCATCGCGATCTGGGCAGGGGTCGCTCTCGGCGCCGGCGTGCTCTTCGAGGCGCAGATCGGCGAGCTGCTCGAGCGCCTCGAGAGCTGGGGCGCGCTCGCGCTCCAGGCGATCGCGGGTCTGCTCGCGCTCTACATGGCGCTGAAATGGTGGGAGCGCCGCCGCTTCTACAAGATGCTGCGCATCGCGCGCATCGGCGTCGACGAGCTGCGCAGCCTGATCCAGGGCGGCCAGCGGCCGATCGTCGTCGACGTGCGCTCGGCGGCGAGCCGCAGCGTCGATCCACGGTTCATTCCCGGCGCGGTGGCGATGGACAGCGACCAGGTCGACCGGGACCTCGAGCAGCTGCCCGCCGATCGCGACATCGTCTTCTACTGCGACTGCCCGGACGAAGCCTCGGCGGCGCAGGTGGCGAAGAAACTGATCGAGATCGGTTACACCCGCGTACGACCGCTGCACGGCGGGCTGGACGCCTGGATTGCGGCAGGGCACGACGTGGAACAGCGGCGGTAGGAAGATGCGTGTATAACGGGTTGCAGCATGCCGCCCGCAGCTCACCGCAGTGGCATCCCTTCCTGCTTCCCCTCCTTGGAGCGGCTTCTGGACCCGGTGCAAGTGCATTGGAGCGCGATCGTGCGGTTCTTCGTCATGGCCGCCGTCGTCGCGACCCTGTGGTTCCCTGTCGCGGCGATTCTCGCGGGGCTCGCCAGCGTCCTGCTGGATTTCCCGATTCGCATCGTGGTGACGTTCGGCGACCGCGTCCATGCGGCGATCGGCTTGGTGCTGTGCTGGCTGATCGTCCTCTTGCCGGCGCTGGGTTACGCGGCGGTGTTCATGCCTTCCTGGGGGAAGGCGACGACGGGGCCGGACTAAAAGAAAACGCCCCGTGGCTTTCGCCCCGGGGCGTTTTTTGCTGCTAGGCAGCCGGCCTGGAACTACAGGGCCGGACTCCTGTTGCTTAGGATTTCCCCCAGCTGCAAAGGGTAGATCCACTGTCAGAGTCCTGCCGGCCGGTGTTGCCTTGGTCATCTCTCACAGGATCACCTCCTTTCAAAATTGCCAACCTGAAGTGTAGCAAACGGCGGTAATAATTCACCTCGTGCGCACAGGGCTTTTCCTGGCTGTCGTCTTGCTTGCGTTCTCCGCCGCGGCGCAGCCTTACCCGTCGAAGCCGGTGCGCATCGTCGTGCCTTCGAGCCCCGGCGGCGCGAGCGATCTCGTCACCCGCGTCGTTTCTGCTGCGCTCGGCGAGCGTCTCGGCCAGTCGTTCGTGGTGGAGAACCGCGTCACCTCCGGCGGCATCGTCGGCACGCAGCAGGTCGCCGACGCCGCGCCCGACGGCTACACGTTGCTCGGCACCTTCGACACCTTTGCGATCAACCCATACCTCTTCAAGGGCATGAAGTGGGACCCGGTGCGCGACTTCGCGCCGCTGATGCAGATCTGCCGCTATCCGCAGGTGCTGCTGGTGCACCCCAGCCTCGGCGTGAAGACGGTGAAGGAGTTCGTCGCGCTGGCGAAGGAGAAGGGCGCGAGCCTCAACTACGGCTCCGCCGGCCCGGCGTCGTCGAGCCGCCTCGCGTATGAGCTGTTCAAGGACACGGCCGGCATCGAGACCGTGCCGGTCCACTACAAGGGCGGCGGCCCGGCGATCCAGGACCTGATGGGCGGCCAGGTGCAGGTGATGCTCATCCAGGGCGGCGGCTCGATTCCCCAGTACGTGAAGGCGGGCAAGCTGGTCGCGCTCGCGGTGAGCTCGCTCGAGCGCTCGAAGTTCTACCCCGAGCTGCCGACCATCGCCGAGACCTATCCCGGCTTCGAGTCCGAATCGTGGGTCGGCCTGTTCGCGCCGGCGGCGACGCCGCATGCCGTGCTCGAGCGGCTGCACGCGGAGCTCGTCAAGGTAGTCTCCGACGCGGCGATGAAGGAAAAGCTGGAAGCGCAGGGCTGCGACGTGGTCGGCGGCCCGGCGGAGACGATGGCCGCGCGCGTGCGCAACGACCAGGCGAAGTGGAGCCGTATCATCCGCGAGAAGAACATCACGATCCAATGAAAAACGCCTCATGAGCGACCGCAAGTACGCCGACCTGCACGAGCACCTCGCTGCGCTGAAGAAGGCGGGCCTGCTGGTCACGGTCGACCGGCCGATCAACAAGGACACCGAGATGCACCCGCTGGTGCGCTGGCAGTTCCGCGGCGGCATCGCGGAACGCGACCGCAAGGCGTTCCTTTTCAACAATGTCGTGGATTCGAAAAACAGGAAATACGACATCCCGGTCGTCGTCGGCGCGCTCGCCGCGAGCCGCGAGATCTATCGCATCGGCATGAACTGCCCGCTGGAGAAGATCAACGAGGTGTGGACGCGCGCCATCGCGCAGCCGGTCGCGCCCCGGATCGTGAAGGACGCGGTGTGCCACGAGCAGGAATTGAAGGGACTGAACGAGATTCCCATTCCCATCTCGACGCCCGGCTGGGACATCGCGCCGTTCACCACGCTCTCGCAATACATCACCAAGGACCCCGAGACCGGCGTGCAGAACATGGGGATCTACCGCGGGCAGGTGAAGGCGCCGAATCGCCTGGGGATGAATCCTTCCCTCGAGCTGCGGCCCGGGATCTACACCCATTGGCAGAAGGCAAAGGCGAAGAAACAAAAGCTCGCCGCCGCGGTGGTGCTGGGCGCACCGCCGTGCGTCGCGTTCACCTCGGCGCAGAAGGTCCCGGAGCATCTCGACGAGCTGCACGTCGCCGGCGGCCTGGTCGGTTCGCCGATCAACGTCGTCAAGGCGAAGACCGTCGATCTCCTCGTGCCGGCGGAAGCCGAGATCGTCATCGAGGGCTGGATCGACACCGAGTACCTCGAGCCGGAAGCGCCCTTCGGCGAGTCGCACGGCCACGTCAACCTCCAGGAATACAACGCCTTCATGGAGATCACGTGCATTACGCGCCGGCGCGACGCGATCCTCACCTCGATCATCTCGCAGGTGACGCCGAGCGAGTCGAGCCTGATCAAGCGCGTCGCTCTCGAACCGCTTTTTACTCAACATTTGAAAAGCAATTTGGGGATCGCGGGAGTAAAGCGCGTGTCCATGCACGAGCCGCTGACCAATCTCCGCAAGGTCGTCGTCTTGATTCTCGAGAGAAACATGCCGAGAACGGAGATCTGGCGAGCCCTGTACGGCGCGGCTTCGTGGAACCGCGCGGCGGGCAAGTACATCATCGCCGTCAACGAGGACATCGATCCCGACAATGCCGACGCGCTGTTCTGGGCGATGTCGTACCGCGCCAATCCCGCGCTCGACCTGCAGGTGCTGCCGCATCGCGACCAGGGCCACGGCCCGCGCAGCAAGCGCAACGAGGGCGAGGACGCTTCGGTGCTGATCGATGCGACGCTGAAAGAGAATTTCCCGCCGATCTCGCTGCCGAAGCGCGAGTACATGGAGCGCGCCCGCGCCATCTGGGAAGAGCTCGGCCTGCCGGCGCTCAAGCCCGAAGCGCCATGGTTCGGCTATTCGCTCGGCGAATGGTCGGAGGAACTCGACCGGGGCGCGGCGGCCGCGGTGCGCGGCGACTACTTCGCCTACGGCGAGGAGCTGGTCAAGCGTCGCCGCAAGGACGTGCCGATGAACACCGAGGTGCGGGACCTGCGCCCCTCCGGTGAGCACAACGAGTCCGACGAATGAAGCACGCGGTTCTTCTTTTCTGTTTTCTGGTCAATTCGGTATTCGGACAGGTGCCGACGCGCGACGGGCTTCCCACTTTCGCGCCCATCCTCGAGAAGGTGATGCCCGCGGTGGTGAACATCGCGGTGCTGCAGAAGAGTCCGGAAGAGCAGAACCCGCTGCTGCGCGACCCGTTCTTCCGCCGCTTCTTCGGCCAGCCGCAGCAGTCGCAGCCGCAGATCTCCGCCGGCTCGGGCGTGATCGTCGACGCGAAGAACGGCTACGTCATCACCAACGCGCACGTCGTCAAGGACGCGCGCGAGATCCAGATCACCCTGAAGGACAACCGCCGCCTCGCGGCGAAGCTGGTCGGTATCGATCCGGGAACCGACATCGCCGTATTGAAGATCGAAGAGAAAAACATCATCGAAGCGAAATTCGGCGATTCCGACGCGCTGCAGGTCGGCGACTTCGTCATCGCCATCGGCAATCCCTTCGGCCTCGGCCAGACCGCCACCTCGGGCATCGTCTCCGCGCTCGGCCGCAGCGGCCTGTCGATGGAGGGCTACGAACATTTCATCCAGACCGATGCGCCGATCAATCCCGGCAATTCCGGCGGGGCGCTCGTCAACCTCAGGGGCGAGCTGATCGGCATCAACTCGGCGATCATCGGCCCCTCCGGCGGCAACGTCGGCATCGGCTTCGCCGTGCCGGCGGTGATGGCGCGCGCGGTCATGGACCAGCTGGTCCGCTTCGGCGAGGTGAAACGCGGTCGCCTCGGCATCTCGATGCAGGATGTCGCCGGCACCGAAGGGGCGATCGTCACCGAGGTGCAGGCCGACTCACCCGCGGCGCAGGCCGGGCTGCGCAAGGGTGACGTAGTCACCGGCCTGAACGGCCATCCGGTGCGCGGCGCGGCCGAGCTGCGCGCGCGCCTGGGCGTCGTGCCGGTCGGCGAGACCGTCGACCTCAGCGTGCAGCGCGGCACGGAGAAGCAGGTCCTCAAGGCGCGGATCGGCGAGCTGCAGAAGACCGTGAGCGCGGGCGGGCAGGCGATCTCCGAGCTGGCCGGCGCGGAGCTCGCCGACGCGCAGCGCAAGGATGGACGCCGCGATCGCGCGATCCTTGTCACCGCGATCGACCCGGGCTCCGACGCGTTCAACCACGGCCTGCGCGTTGGCGACGTGATCTTCGGCGTCAACCAGCGCCGCGTGACCACGGTGAAGACGCTGGTGACCGCCCTGCACGCGCAGGGATCGCTGGCGCTCAATGTCGTACGCGGCGACACCGTTCTCTCGATTCCGCTCCGCTAGCCGCCAGGCTGCGTGCTCCGCATCCTTTCCGCCGTCTTCGCGCTGAGCGCTTTCTCGCCGGCGCTGGCGCAGTTCACCGACCCCGAGGACGGTGCGCTCGACGCTTCCGAGTTCATCATCGACAAGAAGGGCTTTCTGCCGATCCCGATCCTCATCACCGAGCCGGCGGTGGGCTACGGTGGCGGCCTGGGCCTGATGTTCGTGCGCAATTCGCTGCGCGAGCGCGCCGCCGAAGGCAAGGAAACCGGGCATGTCACGCCGCCCGACGTGTTCGGCGTCGCCGCCGCGGCAACCGAGAACGGCACCAAGTTCGCGGCCGCGGGCGGCATGTTCAGCTTCGGCGATGACGATCGCTGGCGCTACCGCGGCGGCATCGCCAAGGTGGACGCGAACCTGGATTTCTACGGGACGGGCGGCGCGCTCGGCAACGGAGACCGCAGCATCGGCTTCAACCTCGCCGGCTGGGCGTCGTCGCAGCAGGCGCTGCTGCGGCTGGGTGACAGCAGCAACTTCCTCGCGCTGCGCTGGATCTACCTCGACCTGCGAGTGACGTTCGACCCGACGCGAGCGCTGCCCAATCGCGCGCCGCTCGAGCGCACGCTGACCAGCTCGGGCATCGGGCCCTCTCTCGAGCACGACTCGCGCGATAACATCTTCACGCCCTCGCGCGGCTGGCAGGGAAGCCTCGACGCGCTGTTCTATTCGCCCGAGCTGTCGAGCGACAACAAATTCCAGACCTATCGCGCGCACGCCTTTCTGTTCCAGCCGCTCGGCCAGGAGCTCGTCCTCGGCTCGCGCTTCGATGCGCGCGCGGCGCGCGGCGACATCCCTTTCTACCAGTTGCCGTTCATCGACCTCCGCGGCATTCCGAAAGCCCGCTACCAGGACGACAACGTGGGCGTCGCGGAATTCGAGCTGCGCTGGAACGCCACCCGGCGCTGGGCGTACGTCGGCTTCTTCGGTGCCGGCAAGGCCTGGGGTGCGGAGCGCTTCGGCGAGGCGAATACCGTGTACGCGGGCGGTGTCGGGCTGCGTTACCTGATCGCCCGGCGGCTCGGCATCTACGTGGGCGCCGATGTCGCGCGCGGTCCGGAACAGACCGCGTTCTACATTCAAGTCGGCAGCGCCTGGCGTTGACCGCGCGCTAGCGGCGCCACCAGCTCGCGACCGCGTGCGTCGTCCAGTTGAAGCGGATGGCGAGAATACGCAGCGTCATCGTCGCGGCAATGGCGATCCAGGCGGCGTGCTGGTCGTCGACGCCCAGGCGGTTCGACAGCACGACGAAGAGGATGCAGCCGGCGAGGGCGGCAATCGAATAGAGCTGCCCGGGCTTGAACATCAGCGGTTCCTCGCGCACCAGCACGTCGCGAATCAGGCCGCCGCCCACCGCGTTGCACAGCCCGACCAGCACCGAGGCCTCCGGCGTGAGCCCCGCGATCAGCGCGCGGTTGACGCCATAGACGCCGTACACGCCCATCGCCAGCGCGTCGGTATAGAGGAAAAGACCCGCGACGTGCTTCGACCACCGGAACGCGAGGATGCCGACCCCCAGGCCGGCGAGGATGGCCCACAGGTAGCGTGCGTCCTGCATCACCACGGGGATCTGGGCGATGAACACCGCGTCACGCAGCAGGCCGCCGCCGACCGCGCTGACGATCGCCAGCATCAGCGCGCCAACCACGTCATAGCCGCGCCGGGTCGCTGCCCAGACGCCGGTCAGCGCGCCGAGGAAGGTGGCGACGAGGTCGAACTCGATCGGCAGCAGGAAGGAGACGCCGACCATTTCAGAAGTAGAGCGTGACGCGCCCGTAGACGATGGATTTGTACTGCGGATCGTCCTTCTTCATCCCGTAGGCGCCGCCGAAGCCGAATTCCAGCGCCCTGCTGTAGCGCTTGAGGAGCAGCACGTCGAGCGGCACGAACCACTTCTTCGTCGCCTCGTTATAGTCGATCGGGTTCTCGTTCCAGAGGGAGACCGACCAGCCTTCGGCGAAGCCCTGCGTCACCGTCGGATAGATGTCGAGGCGGCGTACTTGGGCCGCGGTAGCGGATGTTGCGTGGTAGCTCATGAAGTAGCGCAGCACCGGGTTGAAGGTCAGCTTCTGCTCGGGCATGGCGAACACCAGGCCGGCCGAAGGCGCCCACTGGTACTGCTGCGAGCCGAATGGGCTCGCGCCGCCGGTCGGGAAGATAAGGCGCAGGCTGGTTGACCACTTGGTGTTGCTCGCGACCTCGGGGGAGAGGTACGCCTCCTCCACGAACCAGTCGCCGATGCCGGCCTTCCAGTCGCCGTTCGGGTTGTCGGCGCCGACCTTGTCCAGGTAGTACATCGGCAGGTCGATGCGCTGCGTGAAGGTCCCGCCGCCCTCGAGCGCGAAGGGAATGTAGAAGCGGGGCCGGTACTGCCAGCGCTCGCTGTCGTCGGTGTTCCGCTGGAAGTAGAGCCAGTTGTCGAACCGCACGGCTGGCTTCTCCTGCGCCAATGCGGGCGCGGCCAGCACGTACACCATCGCCAGTAGGGCCCGTTTCACGGCTACCATGGTCGCGCCACGGCCTGGGGCGAGCCATAAGACCAAGGTCCAATATGACCTCCAGGACCCCTTGCCCGACAATCAGTTAGTGCGCTCAACTGCCATCCTTTTCGCCGCCGCCTTAGCGGCCGGCTGCTCCAAGGAGAAACCGGCGGCCGAGCGCCCGGCGCCGCAGGTCGTGGTGATGAGCGTTACGGCGGCAACGGTGCAGCAGCCGATCAGCTTCGTCGCCCAGACCGAGAGCTCGCAGCGGGTGGACATCGTCGCACGCGTCTCCGGCTATCTCGAGAAGATCGCCTATACGGAAGGCGAGCTGGTGAAGGAAGGCCAGCTCCTGTTCCAGCTCGACCCAAAGCCGTTCCAGGCGCAGGCCGACGCGGCGAAAGGCCAGGTGCTCTCCCAACAGGCGCGCTTCGCCACCGCTAAAGCCAACCTCGAGCGCACCAAGCCGCTTGCGCAGCAGGACGCGTTGTCCCGCGCCGACCTCGATCGCGCGCAGGGCGAGTACGACTCCGCCAGCGCCGGCGTGTTCGCCGCGCAGGCAAAGCTGCGCGAAGCCGAGCTCAATCTCGGCTACACGACCATCCGCTCGCCGGTCACGGGGCTCGCCAGCCGCTCGCAGCAGCGCCAGGGCACCTACATCAACGCCATGGCCGAGAGCGCGCAGCTCACCTATGTCGCCGCGGTCGATCCGGTGTGGGTGAATTTCAGCGTCTCGCAGAACCAGATGGCGCGCCTGCGCGCGGATGCAAGCGCCGGCCGGGTGACGATGCCGCAGGACCAGAAGTTTCCGGTCGAGATCACGCTCTCGGATGGCGCGGTCTACCCGGAAAAGGGCTCGATCAGCTTCGCCGACCCCTCATTCAGCCAGGACACCGGCTCGTTCCTGGTGCGGGCCGTGATTCCCAATCCGCAGCGCGCGTTGCGCCCGGGCATGTTCGTGACGGCCAAGGTCGAGGGCCTGGTGCGGCCCGACGCGATCGTGATTCCGCAGCTCGCCGTGCAGCAGGGCGCGAACGGCCACGTGGTCTATGTCATCAAGCCGGACAAGACCGCCGAACTGCGTCCGGTCGTGGTCGGCGACTACCTCGGCGAGAAGAACATCGTCGTCGTCGAAGGTCTGAAGTCCGGCGATCAGGTCGTGATCGACGGGGTGCTGAAGGTGGTGCCCGGCAAGCCGGTGCAGATCGTGCCGCCGGGCGGCGCGCCACCCGGCAAGAAGTAGGGCTTCATGTTCACGCATTTCTTCATCGATCGGCCCATTCTCTCGTCGGTCATCTCGCTGCTGATCGTGCTGGCGGGCGCGGTGTCGATGTCGGTCTCGCCGATCGAGCAGTACCCGGACATGGCGCCGCCGCAGGTCACCATCAGCGCGATCTATCCCGGCGCGACGGCGGAGGTCATCGCCAACAACGTCGCCGCGCCGATCGAGGTGCAGTTGAACGGCCTCGACAACCTTCTCTACTACTACTCCACCAGCTCCTCGAGCGGCAACGCGGAGATCGTGGTGGTGTTCCGGCCGGGCAGCAACCCGGACATCAACCAGGTCAACGTGCAGAACAAGCTCAGCCAGGCGACGCCGCAGATTCCGCAGGCGGTGGTGCAACAGGGCCTGGTGGTGGAGAAGAAATCGCCCAGCATCATGATGGTGGTCTCGGTGTACTCGCCCGACGAGCGCTACGAC
>LSTF01000073.1 GCA_001644455.1 Betaproteobacteria bacterium SCGC AG-212-J23 | reverse complement strand
TGACCGTCGACAGCGCGCTCAACTCGACCGCTTTCGCGCTGAGCCAGGTCTCCGACGTCTACTTCCTCGAGGACGGCCGGCTCGTCCCCATTTCCCGGGCCGACCTCGCGTCCGGCGGATTCGAGGACTCGGCAGCGATCTACCGGGCGGCCTCGGGTCGGGTGTACCGATCGCTGTCGATGCGCCGCGGCGACCTGATGGAAGCGATCACGATCCTCCGCCGGGCGCGCGTCACGTCCGCGGTACGGTAGTAACTTCCGAGCAGAGGATGCGCTCCTTCAAGCGCGGCTTCGATTCCGGAAATCCGCAGGACTGTTCGGCCTAGGCGACGCTGCCCGGTCGGACTACGCAGTTCGGTCCTCTCCCGAGGGCCCGCGAGGAAAATTTCCCGCATCCTCGCGGCTATGAAAATCTGCGTTCTTGGACTCGGATACGTCGGGGCTGTATCCGCTGCCTGCCTTGCCAAAGAAGGCCACGAAATCATCGGCGTCGACCCGGAACCCACCAAGGTCGACCTCATCAACTCCGGCCGCTCGCCGATCATCGAGAAGGACCTGGCGGAGATCATCGAGGAGCAGCTCGCCAGGGGCCGCCTGCGCGCGACGAGCGACGTCGAGGACGCGGTGCGAAACACCGATCTCGCCTTCGTCTGCGTCGGCACGCCCAGCCTGTCGAACGGCGGCATCGACCTGAAGTACATCAAGCGCGTCTGCGAGCAGATCGGCCGCACGCTCGCCGCGCATCCCGGCGCGCCGGTGATCGTCATGCGCAGCACGATGCTGCCCGGGACGATGCGCGACGTCGTCATTCCCATTCTGGAAAAATTCTCCGGCAAGAAGGCGGGCGAGGAATTCGGCCTGTGCATCAACCCCGAGTTCCTGCGCGAAGGCACCGCGGTGCACGACTACTACCACCCGCCGAAGACCGTCATCGGCCAGATGAACAAGGCGAGCGGCGATCTGCTCGCCGCGCTCTACGCGAAGACGCCCGGGCCGCTGATCCGCGCCGACATCGAGACCGCGGAGATGGTGAAGTACGCCGACAACTGCTGGCACGCCGTCAAGGTCGGCTTCGCCAACGAGATCGGCAGCCTGTGCAAGTCGCTCGACGTCGACGCGCACAAGGTCATGGAGATCTTCTGCCAGGACCAGAAGCTCAACCTTTCCCCCTACTACCTGAAACCGGGATTTGCTTTTGGGGGTTCCTGCCTGCCGAAGGACCTGCGCGCGCTGCTCTACAAGGCGAAGACGCTCGACGTCTCGCTGCCGATCCTCTCCGCGGTACTGCCGAGCAACCAGCTGCAGATCGAGCGCGGCGTGCAGGCGGTGGTGGAGAAGGGCAACAAGAAGATCGGCATCCTCGGCTTCTCCTTCAAGGCCGGCACCGACGACCTGCGCGAGAGCCCGATGGTCGAGCTCACCGAGCGGCTGATCGGCAAGGGCTACGACCTGCGCGTCTACGACCGCAACGTCAGCCTCGCCTGCCTGCACGGCGCGAACAAGGACTACATCCTCAACAAGATCCCGCATATCTCGCGCCTGATGGTGCGCTCGATCGACGAGGTGCTGGCGCACGCGCAGACCATCGTCATCGGCAACGCCGCGCCGGAATTCGCCGACGTGCCGAAGCGGATCGGCGACGGCCAGACCATCATCGACTTCGTGCGCGTCTGCGACTCGCGCACCATCGTCGGCGTCTACGAGGGCCTATGCTGGTAGAGCGCCGGATCAACGCGGATTTCTCGCGGCTGCTGTCGCGCTTCACGCCGAACACCGTGTTCATGCACGTCGGCGCGGCCAGTTGCGATTTCGCGATCCTCGCCGCGAGCTTCGTCGAGCGCGTCTACGTGGTCGATCCCGCGAGCGTCCCCGAGCGCGGCACCCGGCTGCCGGTCAACCTGCGCCTGGTCGCGGCGAACGAGGAGGGCTTGCCGATTCCCGAGGGCACGATCGACATCGCGCTCACCGAGGATCCCGGCAAGCTGCGCTTCATCCGCCGCTGCCTCGTGCCCGGCGGCGTGCTGCTCTCGCCCGACCGCGCCCTCTCCAACGCGCTACGCGACGCCGGCTACTCGCGCATCCGCGTGCCCTGGTTCAATCCGCTGGTGGAGGCGATGCGATGAAAAAGTTCTACGTCCGCCCGCAGTGCGACGAGGGTTACGGCGCCGGCGATGGCGAGAGCTACGAGAACGCCTGGAACGGCCTCGCCGCCGTGGACTGGAGCGCGATGTCGGCCGGCGGGCCGGCGCAGCTCTGGGTGTGCGGCGATCCGCAGGGACAACCCGGATTCATCACCGTCTTCGTCGAGCGGAGCTACCTTGCAACAGCAGAAGCAGCGGCGGGTTTTGATACTCGTCGAGAATCTTCCCAGTCCGTTTGACCGTCGCGTGTGGCAGGAGGCGACGACCCTGCGCGCTGCAGGGTACGGCGTCTCGATCATTTGCCCCACCGGAAAAGGCTGCGAGAAGAAGTTCGAGTCGATCGACGGGATCGATATCTACCGGTACGACCTCCCGCACGAGGCCGAGGGCGCGCTCGGCTACCTGATCGAGTATTCCGTCGCTCTGTTCTGGAGTTTTTTTTACTCCCTGAAAATAAGATTCGACGTCGTTCATGCCTGCAATCCGCCGGATCTGTTCTTCCTGATCGGCGGCTTCTACAAGCTGTTCGGCAAGAAATTCCTCTTCGACCACCACGACGCCAACCCGGAGCTCTACGAGGCGAAGTTCGGCCGCCGGGGGGCCTTCTACAAGCTGCTTTGCCTTTTTGAAAAACTCACCTTCCGCACGGCGGATGTATCGATCGCCACCAACGAGTCGTACCGCCGCATCGCCCTGACCCGCGGCGGCATGGATCCGGACAAGGTGTTCGTCGTGCGCAGCGGGCCGAGCCTGGAGCGCATGAAGATCGTTCCGCCCGCGAAGAAACCAAGGAAGTTCCTGGTCGGTTACGTCGGCGTCATGGGAAAACAGGAAGGAATCGATCTTCTTCTGCAAGCCGCTGCAGTCATCATCAAGCACCGTCAGGATGTCCACTTCGGACTCGTTGGCGGAGGAACGTCCCTCGAAGAAATGAAAGCGCTAGCGCGCGAGCTCGGTGTCGCTGAATACGTGACATTCACCGGCCGGGTACCGGACGCCGAGCTGCTGGCAGTGCTGAATGCGGCCGACGTCTGCGTCAACCCGGACGTGGCCAACGAAATGAACGACATCTCGACCATGAACAAGATCATGGAATACATGGCGCTCGGCAAGCCGATCGTCCAATTCGACCTGACCGAGGGCCGCCACTCCGCGCAGGACGCGTCCCTGTACGCGAGGCACAACGATCCGCAGGACTTCGCCAGGAAGATCGTGCAGCTCCTGGATGACCCGGCAAGGCGCCAGACGATGGGTGAGTATGGCCGCCGGCGAGTGCTCGACACGCTCGAATGGCGTCATGAAGCGCCCCGGCTTCTCGCGGCCTATGCGGCTCTTTGGCGGCCTAGTCCGTTCGGACAGGGTCGGGCGTCGGCGTCGCGCCCGTAGCGCCGCGATAACTTCACGCTCCTATGATGCCCGCCCCCGCAATGCCTTCCGACCGGAAGTTCGGCTGGACCTTCGCCGCTCTCTTTCTCCTGATCGGCGCGATCTACCATCCGTGGATGATCGCGCTCGCCGGCGTGATCGCCATCGTCACCCTGACGCGCGCCGAGTGGCTCGCGCCCGCCAAGCACGCCTGGATGAAGTTCGGCGACCTCCTCAACAAGGTCGTCAGCCCGGTGGTGATGGGCGTCATCTACTTCGTCATCTTCACGCCGGTGGCCTTCGCCATGCGCCTCGCCGGCCGCGACGCGCTCTCGCTGCGCCTCGACAAGACCCTTCCCAGCTACTGGGTGCGGCGCGACCCGCCCGGACCCGCCGACGACAGCTTCAAGGAGCCCTACTGATGACGTTCATGATGCAGATGTATCGCTTCCTCGCCTCGCGGCGCAAGCTGTGGATGCTGCCGATCATCTTCATGACCGTCGCCATCGGCGGCGTGCTGATCCTCGCGCACGGCTCCGTCATCGCCCCGTTCATCTACACGCTGTTCTAGAGCATGCGCATCCTCGGCATCTCCGCGTACTACCACGACAGCGCCGCGGCGCTGCTGCGCGACGGCCAGGTGGTCGCCGCCGCGCAGGAGGAGCGCTTCACGCGCAAGAAGCACGACGCCGGCTTCCCGCACCAGGCGATCCGCTCCTGCCTCGAGTCGACCGGCACGCAGCTCGCCGAGATCGACTACGTCGCCTTCTACGACAAGCCGTTCCTCAAGTTCGAGCGGCTGCTCGAGACCTACCTCGCTTTCGCGCCGCGCGGCTTCAGCTCGTTCCGCAAGGCGTTGCCGGTCTGGGTGAAGGACAAGCTGTTTCAAAAAAATGAAATCTTGAAACAGCTGAAAACCCTCCAGCCGAAGATTCGCTGGGACGATCGCCTGCTCTTCTCCGAGCACCATCTCAGCCACGCGGCGAGCGCCTACTATCCGTCGCCTTTCAAGAGCGCCGCGGTGCTCACCATGGACGGCGTCGGCGAGTGGACCACGACCTCGGTCGCCCTCGGCAGCGGCCGCGAGCTCAAGGTGACGAAGGAAATCCATTTCCCGCATTCGCTCGGCCTGCTGTACTCCGCGTTCACCTATTACACCGGCTTCAAGGTGAACTCCGGCGAATACAAGGTCATGGGGCTGGCGCCCTATGGACAGCCGAAGTATGCGAATTTGATTCTTGAAAATCTCGTCGATCTCAAGGACGACGGCAGCTTCCGGCTGAACCTCGAGTACTTCGACTACTGCACCGGCCTGACGATGACCAACGACAAGTTCGCCGAGCTGTTCGGCGGGCCGGCGCGCAAGTCCGAGGATCGCCTCACGCAGCGCGAGATGGACCTCGCCGCCTCCATCCAGGCGGTCACCGAAGAAGTCGTCCTGAAGCTTGCAAAAGGAATCCAGAAAGAAACCGGCGAGAAGAACCTCTGCCTCGCCGGCGGCGTGGCGCTGAACTGCGTCGCCAACGGCAAGCTCGCCCGCAGCGGCATCTTCGAGCGGCTGTGGATGCAGCCTGCAGCCGGCGATGCCGGGGGCGCGCTGGGTGCGGCGATGGTCGCCTACCACCTCTTCAATCGGAAACCCAGGACGGTCAACGGCGCCGATGCCATGCGCGGCGGCTACCTCGGGCCGCAGTTCTCCAACGAGGAGATCGAGCGTCGCCTGCGTCGCTCCGGCGCGGTATTTGAAGTTCTCCAGGAAAATGAAATCATCGAAAGCTGCGCCGCTTCCCTCGCCGAGGGCAAGGCGCTCGGCTGGTTCCAGGGCCGCATGGAGTTCGGCCCGCGCGCGCTGGGCGCGCGCTCCATCCTCGGCGATGCACGCTCGCCGTCGATGCAGAAGCAGCTCAACCTCAAAGTCAAGTACCGCGAGTCGTTCCGGCCGTTCGCGCCGGCGGTGCTGGCCGAGGATGCCGGGAAGTATTTCGACATGAAGGGCGAGAGCCCCTACATGCTGCTGGTGGCCGACGTGGCCGAGGAGCAGCGCATCGCCATGACGGACGAAGAGAAGGCGCTGTTCGGCATCGACAAGCTGAACGTGCCGCGCTCGTCGATCCCCGCGGTGACCCACGTCGACTACTCGGCGCGAATCCAGACGGTGCACAAGGAGACGAATCCGAAGTTCCACCAGCTGGTTTCTTCCTTCAAGGAGAAAACCGGTTGCCCGGTCGTGGTCAACACCAGCTTCAACGTGCGGGGCGAGCCGATCGTCGGCTCCCCCGAGGACGCGTTCCGCTGCTTCATGGGGACGGAGATCGAGCGCCTCGCCGTCGGAAATTGTTTTCTCAAGAAAGAGCACCAGGACCCCAAGTTGCGGGTGAGCTACGAAAATCAATTCGAGCTCGACTGACGTGAAGAAGCTCTTCGCCAACCTGCTGCTCGTCCTCGCCACGCTCGCGATCTGCGGCGCGATCGGCGAGGTGGTGGTGCGCATCGCCTTCAAGCAGCAGACGGTGCTCTTCCCGCGCTACCACACCGACTACCGCTACGGCGATTACACGCTGCGCGGCATCCGCCCGAAGAGCGAGTTCTGGCACACCAGCGCGGACGGCACCTGGCGCTTCGTCACCAACGACCGCGGCCTGCGCGACACGCGCAACTTCGCCTACGACAAGCCGCCCGGCGTGCTGCGCGTGCTCAGCCTCGGCGACTCGCACACCCAGGGCTACGAGGTGCGCCAGGACGCGACCTTTTCCGCGGTGCTCGAGCGCTACCTGGACGCGCACAGCGTCAAGGCGCAGGTGCTGAACGCCGGCGTCTCGGGCTTCAGCACCGCCGAGGAGCTCGCCTACCTCGTGAGCGAGGGCTACAAGTACAAGCCCGACGTGGTGGTGGTCGGCTTCTACGCCAACGATTTCGACGACAACCTCAAGGCCGGGCTGTTCGCGCTCGACGACAAGGGCCGCGTGGTGGAGAAGAGCCACAGCCACCTGCCGGGGGTGAAGATCCAGAACGTGATCTACGCCATTCCCGGCGTGCGCTGGCTGTCCGAGAACTCCTACTTCTATTCCATCGCCTTCAACGGCGTCTGGGCGTTCTTCAAGGCGAGGCTCGAGTCGTCGGCGAAATTCGA
The DNA here is from genome assembly GCA_001644455.1 of Betaproteobacteria bacterium SCGC AG-212-J23. Classification (GTDB taxonomy): domain Bacteria; phylum Pseudomonadota; class Gammaproteobacteria; order Burkholderiales; family SG8-39; genus SCGC-AG-212-J23. The sequence continues at coordinate 4,275 of LSTF01000073.1, read as the reverse complement.
GAAATCGGTGGCGAGCGCGAGTGACAGCTCGAAGTACGAGACCGACCTGACGGTGGCGCTGCTCGAGCGCATGGGCCGCTTCTGCGCCGAGCGCAACGTGCGCCTGGTCGTGGTCGATATCCCGTCGATGCCCGGGGCGCACCGCTTCGAGTCGTCGATCCCGGATCGCATGCGCGAGCGGCTCGCCGCGGCGAACATCACCATGCTCGACAGCCGCACGCTGCTCGGCGAGTACGACGGCGCGGCCGAGTTCCACGTGCCGCACGGCCACAACCACATTTCGGAGCTGACCCACGCGCTGATCGGCGTGCGCCTGGGCGAGATGATCGTCCCGCGCGCGCACGCGCAGCAGGCGAAGCTGGGCCGGTGAAAAAGTGGGGGTTGTTGCTGCTTTTGCTCGCGCCGCTCGCGCTCGAGCTTGCGGTTCGCGCCGCCGGTTATAGCGCTCCTTTCTGGTATCGCCCGGATTCGCAATTGGGCTGGACGCTTCGTCCCGGCACCCAGGGTTGGTTCACGAAGCAAGGCCGCACCTTCGTCCGCATCAACGACGCGGGCTTCCGCGATCGCGATCACGCGCTCGACAAGCCCGACGACGTGTTCCGCATCGCCGTGCTCGGCGACGAGCATTCCGAGGCGATGCCGGTCGAGCTCGGCCAGACCTGGTGGTCGCTGCTCGGCGAGCAGCTCGAGGGCTGCTCGCTCGCCGGCGGCAAGCGCGTCGAGATGCTCAACTTCGGCGTCACGAGCTACGGCACCGCGCAGGAGCTGGTGATGCTCGAGACGGTGGCGATGCGCTACCAGCCCGATCTCGTGCTGCTGCAGTTCACCCCGCTCAACGACCCGCAGAACAATTCCTTCGCGCTCGCCTTCGACAAGGAGCGGCCCTTCTACCGCCTGCAAGGCGGCAAGCTGCGCGCCGACGACTCCTTCAACGACACCGCGAGGTTCGCGCGCCACGCCTCGCCGTCGCACGCGATCGCGCGGCAGATCGGCGATCGCTCGCGCGCCGTGCAGTGGCTGTCGATGCTGCCGGAGGACAAGAGCCCGCCCGGGGTGCAGAAGGCGCTGCTCGGCCCGCCGCCGAACGAGTTGTGGGAAGAAGCGTGGCAGATCAGCGAGGCGCTCATCCTGAGGATGGACGAGTATTCGCGCCGCAACGGCGCGAAGTTCGCGCTGGTCTCGGTGTCCGGCGGCTACGGCGGAGAGCGCATCGGCGCGCTCGCGGCCAAGCGCGGCCTTCAGTTTGTGCCGCTGGACCTGAAAGTCGACGGCCAGCGCAAGGCCGCGGAGCTCATCGCCGCGAGCCTGTGCGGCAGCCGCGACAAGCGCTTGCGCGCCGAGTAGGCGCCGTTCATCCAGCGCGGGATGCGATAGCCGAGGGCCGCCGCCTTGCATTCGCTCGAGGCGGCGTCGTAGGGCACGCGCAGGAACTCGACCGCCTCGCCGTCGAAAATGGCGCATTCGGCCAGCTTGCGGCCCTTCCGCGCGGCGTCGACCGAGCCGGGCGAAACGAAAGTCATGCCATCCGCCTCGAGGATCTCCTGCTCCTGCCCGCGGAAGAAGCAGAACCGGAAGCCCGCGTTTTTCAGCGCGCTGGCGTGCGCCACGGCGACGCCCGGCGCGATCTCGCGCCAGAGCGGTAGCGCTTCCAGGTAGGCCACGGTCTCGGCGGCGAGCGCGCGCCGCGTGCGGCGCAGGGCATAGGCCGCGTCGTTGCCGCAGGACTCCAGGCCCATGCGGCGCGCCGCGATCAGGTCGTGGTCACCGGCGATCGCCGGCGCGCGGCGCTCGCGCAGGAGGGCCGCGCATTCGTCCGGATCGGCGTTATAGCCGACGATGTCGCCGACGCAGGCGACGCGCGTGATGCCGCGGGCGTGCAGCGCCGCGAGCACCGCGCTGAGCGCCTCGCGGTTGCCCTGGATTCCTCCCAGGACGGCCATTGGGAGAACGGCAGATTGCATGACGGGAGGCATGGATTCCTGAGCCTACCGGCCTACGGCTACGCGGCAGCGGCACGGTGGTAAGCCGCACGGCGCACCCCGCGAGACCGCTGCGGAAGGGTGCCTCTCGTATCGTGCTCCCATGCCCCGCAGACCGACCGGAACCGGAACCATCATCGAGGTGCGCAGCGACCTGGAGTCGCTGCGCGAGATCATCCCCGACTGGGAGTCGCTCGCCGCCGGCGCCGCGGAGCCCAGTCCGTTCTACGAGCACTGGATGCTGCTGCCGGCGCTCGAGGCCTTCGGCACGGGCGAGGGATTCCAGTGCGTCCTGGTGTGGGACAACGGCACGCTCGCCGGGTTCTTCCCGCTGCAGCCCGAGCGCCGCTTCCACGGCCTGCCGGTGCGCGCGCTGCGCACCTGGCGCCATCGCAACATGGCGCTCACCTGCACGCCGCTCGTACGGGCGAAGAGCGCCGCCAACGTCTTCGCCGCGCTGCTCGAGAGCCCGCTCGCGCCGGCGCTCGATTTCGAGTGGATGCCGGCCGACAGTGCGGTCTACGCCGCGCTGGTCGAATCGGTGCTTGCCCGCGGCCTGCCCTGGGCGGTGACCGACGCCTACAGCCGCGCGATCCTGCGGCGCGAGCACGATCCGCGCGAACGCTTCAACTCGAACATGAAGAACAACCTGCGGCGCTGGCAGGCGAAGCTCGCCAGCCATGGCGCCGTGACCCCGGTGCGCCTCGCCCCGGATGGCGACCTCGAGCGCTGGACCGCGGAGTTCATGCGCCTCGAGGCGAGCGGCTGGAAGGGCAAGGAGGGCACCGCGCTCGCCTGCCGCGAGGACGACCGGCGCTTCATCGCCGCGATCTTCCCCGAGGCGTTCCGCCGCGGGCGCCTGCACATCACCGGCCTCGATCTCGCCGGCAAGCCGCTCGCCCGGCACTGCATGATCGCCGGCGGCGAGGGCGCTCTCACCTTCAAGATCGCCTACGACGAGACCTACGCGAGCTGCTCCCCGGGCATCGTCGCCGAGGTCGACAACGTCCGGCAATTCCTCGAGAACGATGGCCCGCGCTGGGTGGATTCGAACACCGCGCGGGAGAACACGAGCTACGGACGGGTCTGGAAGGACCGCCGCACGTTTCACAAGGTCGCCGTCGGCCTGCGCGGCGCGGGAAAGCTGGCGGTCGCGGCGCTGCCGTTGCTCCGTCTTACAAAGCACGCGCTGGCCCGCGTCGCCCATAGACAACACGGGCTTAACGGCCCAATGAAGCGTGATCGAATTCCTGCCCCGCAACCCCTACCCTAGCAGGGCAACTCCGGAGAGAAATTGCGCGTCACGATCCACCAGCCGCACTTCATGCCCTGGCTCGGCTACCTGCACCGCATGGCGCAGGCCGACCTGTTCATCGTCCTCGACCACGTGCAGTTCGAGCGCGGCAATTACCAGAACCGCACCATGATCCGCATGAACGGCGAGCCGCGCTGGCTCACCGTGCCGGTGGTGCACGGCTCGCAGAAGGAGCGCATCGTCGAAAAGCAGATCGACCAGACGCTGGCGGACACGCCGCGCTGGTGGTCGATGGCGCATTACCAGACCATCCGCCAGGCGTATCGCGAGGCGCGCTACCTCGGCGAATACGCGCCGGCGCTGCGCCGCGTCTTCGAGACGCGCTGGACGCGCCTGGTCGACCTGAACGCGGCGCTGCTCGAATTTCTCCGCGCGTCGTTCGGCATCCGTACCCAGCTGGTGCGCAGCTCCGAGCTCGTCGCCGAGGGCGCGAAATCGGAGCTGGTCCTGAACCTCTGCAAGGCAGTCGGCGCCGACGCGCTGCTCGTCGGCCTCGGCGGCTCGCGCGAGTATCTCGACAAGGCGGCGTTCGAAGCCGCGGGCGTGCGCCTCGACTATCAGCAGTTCGTGCACCCCGACTACCGGCAGTGCGGCGCCGCGCCCTTCAGCAAGGGCCTCTCATCGCTCGACCTGCTGCTCAACTGCGGCCCGCGAAGCCGCGAGCTGCTGCTCGGCCAGTCGCTGGAGGAAGCGGCGCATGTCGCTGCCTGACACCGAAACCAGCCGCTTCTACGAGAGCCACGTCCGGCAGTTCGGCTACGGCTACCGCGCGCTCGGCTTCGGCCATCGCGCCTCGCAGGAAAAGCGCTTCGGCGCGCTCGCGCAGCTCGGCGAGCTCGACGGCGCGCGCCTGCTCGACGTCGGCTGCGGCTTCGGCGACCTGCTTCCCTGGCTGCGCGCGCGCGGCGCGCGGCCGCGTTACACCGGCCTGGACATCACCCCGTCGATGATCGAGCGCTGCCGCAAGCGGTTCAACGAGGG
>LSTF01000072.1 GCA_001644455.1 Betaproteobacteria bacterium SCGC AG-212-J23 | reverse complement strand
ACCTCGCCACGGGGGCGCTGGTCGGGGTCCAGGCGGGGGCGGTGCAGACGCAGCTCGCCTATTCGCGCGACTTCGAGCGCGAAGCCGACCGGCTCGGCTTTCGCGCCCTCGACACCGCCGGCTACGATCCCCACGCCATGGCCACGTTCTTCGAGAAGATGCAGCGCGCGAGCCGCGTCGCCGACGACGGCACGATGCCGGGCTACCTGCGAACGCACCCGGTCACCATCGAGCGCATTGCCGACGCGCAGAACCGCGCCGCGTCGCTGCCCTACAAGCAGCATCCGGACAGCCCCGAATTCCACCTGGTGCGCGCGAAGCTGCGCGCCGACCAGGGCGATGCGCGCGATGCGGTCGCCTATTTCGAGAGCGTCGTTCGCGACGGGCGGTACGCGAGCGAAGCGGCCGCGCGCTACGGCCTCGCCTCGGCGCTGCTGCGCGCGCGGCGCGCGCGCGAAGCCGATGCCGAGATCACGCGCCTGCGCAAGACCGGTGCCGAGGGGCCGATGATCGAGGCACTCGCGTCCCGGGTGAAGCAGGGGCTCGGCGATCAGGATCGCGCCGCCTCGCTGCTCAGAGACGCCCGCAAGCGCTATCCGTATTCGCGCGCGCTGCTCTATGCCCAGGTCAACGGCCTGCACGACGCCGGCCGCGACAAGGATGCGCTGGCGGCGCTCAACGACTCGATGCGTCTGTACCCGAAGGACGCCGCGCTCTTCCAGCTGCAGGCGAAATGCTATGCGGCGACCGGCAAGCGGTTGCTGCAGCACCAGTCGCAAGCCGAGGTCTACGTCCTGCAGGGCAGTTTGCCCGCCGCCATCGAGCAGCTGCAGCTCGCGCGCAGCGCGGGCGACGGAGACTTCTACCAGCTCTCGGTCGTCGACGCGCGGCTGAAGGAACTGCGCTCGCAGCACGCCACCGAAATGCAGGACGCCCGGCGCTGATCAGCGCCGGACGGGCTCGAAATACGCGTCGTACAGCAGGTCGAAGGTCTTCTCCGCCTCGGCGAGCAGGTCTGCTTCCTGCGGCGAGCGGCGCAGCGCGCCTTGTAGCAGGGTCTGTACCCCGGCAGCTTCCGGCACCGGCGTGCCGCGCACCTCGAGGAAGTGGACGATGCTGCCGATCTTGGCCAGGGCGGGATTCTTCGCCAGGTCGAGGCGGGCAAGCATTTCCTCGTAGGTGACGCGAGTATCGGTGTTGGTGAAGTGAGCGCCGTCGTAGGCGAAGCCGACCGCGTCGGCGGGCACGGCTTCGGCTTTGTCGAGCCATTTCAGCGTCGCCTCGGGGTCGACGAAGCGCCGGATCAGCCAGGCACAGGCGAGACGGTCTGCCCAGAGCGGCTTGCGCGTCGCCCAGGTGCGGCGCAGCAGCGATTCGCCGGGCCCGAGCGGCGTCTTGGCATGCGCCGGGAACAGCAGCTTCTTCACCTCGGCCTCGCATTTTGCGAGCGCTTCCTGCGCGCGCGCGCGAGCCTGCGTGGGGAAGAAGTCGAGGGCCGCGATGCTCTCCAGCTCGCGCCGCTGCTTGTGCAGGACGCGCGAGATGGCGCTCGGGTCGCTCTGGCCGAAGCCGACGCGCAGGCTTTCCACGGTCTTGATCAAGTCTTCATAGCGCGCCGAGCGGTCGAACAGCCGCCGGAACGCGTCGCTCTGCGCGCCGGTGATGGCGGCGACGTGCAGGACGTGCACGACCCCGCCGCTCTTCGTCGCGTATTCGGCCAGCGCGTCGAGGGAGCGGCGATTCTCGGCGCTGTCGGGAAGGAGATAGGCGCCTTCGCGCATGACCGCTGCGCCGAGCGACTCCAGCGTGCGGAGCACGCGCATGCGCGACGCCGGATCCTCGACCGGCAGCTGGGCGATCGTGACCAGCCAGCTCTGCGCAGCCTCCGGGACGGCATTGGGCATGCGGCATAATACTTTATGAACTTCGACAAAGAACTCGATGCGCGCGGCCTGAACTGCCCGCTGCCGATTCTGCGCACCAAGAAGGCTCTGACCGACATGCAGTCGGGGCAGGTGCTCAAGGTCCTCGCCACCGATCCGGGCGCGGTAAAGGACTTCCAGGCGTTCTCGCGGCAGACCGGCCATGAGCTCGTCTCGCATGCCGAAGCGGACAAGGAATTCACCTTCTTCATGAAGAAGAAGTGAGAAGCCTGCTTGCCCTGGCGCTATGCGGCTCGTGCCTTGCGCACGGCGAGGCGACCTTCCCGGTCAAGGTCCTGACTCCGGAAACGGCGCTCAAGGCGGCGCAGGCCGCGCTCGCGAAATGCCGCGCCGGCGGCTATCAGGTGGCCGTGGCCGTGGTCGACCGGATGGGCGTGGTGCAGGTGCTGCTGCGCGATCGCTTCGCCGGCCCGCATACGACGGATATGGCGAGCGCCAAGGCCTACACCGCGGCGAGCTTCCGCACCAACACCACCGCGCTCGCCGAGGCGACGCAGCCCGGGCGTCCGCAGAGCGGCATCCGCAACCGACCGGGCGTGGCTGCGGTGGGCGGCGGGATGATGATCGAGGCGGGCGGCTCGCTGCTCGGCGCGATCGGCGTGTCTGGCGCGCCGGGCGGGCGGGAGGACGACCAGTGCGCGGAGGCAGGCATCGCCGCGATCCGCGAAGACATCGAGCTCTAGCTACTTGACGCGCTCGAGCGCAGCCTCGAGCGCGTCGCAGACCGTCTTCAGCACCTTGGTGCGCGCGTAGTACTTGTTGTTAGCCTCGACCAGCGTCCAGGGCGCGACCGACGTCGAGGTGCGGTCGATCATGTGGCAGACCGCTTCCTCGTAAGCGTCCCACTTCTTGCGGTTTCGCCAGTCCTCGGCGGTGATCTTGAAGCGCTTGAAGGCGATCTTCTCGCGCTGCTTGAAGCGCCGGAACTGCTCCTGCTTGCTGATCGCCAGCCAGAACTTGAGCACCACCATCTGGTGGCGCTCCATCGAGCGCTCGAAATCGTTGATCTCGCCGTAGGCGCGCAGCCAGTCGGCTTCGGCAGCGAAGCCCTCGACGCGTTCGACGAGCACGCGGCCGTACCAGGAACGGTCGAATAACAGGAAACGCCCGCGGCGGGGCAGGTGACGCCAGAAGCGCCACAGATAGGGCTGCGCGCGCTCTTCCTCGGTGGGAGCCGCGACCGGCACGGTCCGGTAGTAGCGCGCATCCAGCGCACTGGTGACGCGGCGGATCGCGCCGCCCTTGCCGGCGGCGTCGTTGCCCTCGAACACGAGCACGGTGGAGAGGTGCCTGAAGCGCTTATCGCGCGAGAGCTTGCCGAGCCGCGCCTGCAGCTTCCGGAACTGCTCGCGGTAGGTCGCCTTGTCGAGAGGCTGGTTGAGCTCGAGGGCGCGAATGATGTTCAGGTCGTCGACCGGCCGAGCCAGGGGCGGCTGCCGGTCGGGCGCGCGCCGCGGGCCCTTCTCGTCGAGCCGCTCGCGCATGGAAGCGACGAGATGCTTGCCGAACGTCAGCGCGCGAGAGCGATCGTCGGCGCCGGGAATGATGATCCAGGGCGCCTCCGCGGTGGAGGTGCGGCGCACGAAGTTCTCGCAGACCTTGACGAATTTCCGGTACGGGTATTCCGAACTTTCACCTGCCGCCTTGAGGCGCTTCTTCTGCTGCTTGCGCGAGACGTGGAACCAGTACTTGAGGAGCAGTACGCCCTCGTCGCACAGCATCTTCTCGAGGCGAACGATCTCGTCGATCTTCTCGCCGTATTCCGCCGGATCGAGGTCTCCGTAGACGCGCTGCACGACCGGCTCGGTGTGCCATGCGCCGAAGAACACGCCGACCTTGCCCTTCGGCGGCAGCGCCTTCCAGAAGCGCCAGAGGTGCGGCCGCTCCTGCTCCTCGTCGGATGGCTCGGCGAAGCCGTGCGTGAGCACGTGGCGCGGATCCATCCACTCGTTGAGCAGGTTGACGGTCTCGCCCTTGCCGGCGCCCTCGACGCCGGCAATGACGATCAGTACCGGGAAGCGGCCGTTTTCCTTGAGGTCGTACTGTGCATCGAGCAGCCGCTGGCGCAGCTTCGGCTCTTCGCGCCGATAGACTGCCTTGGAGACATGGTGCTCCAGTTCGGCCGATTCGAACATGGGCGATTATGGAATAATCGGTTCATGAAGGCACGCTGGATCCGGCTCGGCGCGCTCGCGCAGCGACAGTTCGACGCAGCCTGCGCCGCCATCGCAGCGGCGCAGCCCCCGTCTGCGCCGCCGATCCTGTTGTGGTCCGAAGAAGCCGCGCGCTATCCCTTCGCGCTGATCGCGCCGCGCAAGCATGCGCCGGGGCGCGAGAAGCGCTGGCTCTCCTGGGGGCTCGCTTCCGCGATCGCGACCTATCGCCAGTTCGGGGTGCCGGCATACCTCGACGCCGACATTTTCCTGCATGGCCGCGATATCGCGCAGACGCGCGTCGCCACCCAGGGCGAGTGCGCCGTCGTCGCTTCGAGCTTCCTCATGCGCTTCCCCGGCAGCTGCGTGCCGACGCCGTCCGTCGAGCTGGAGGAAGCGTTCCGCCTGCGCCTCGAGGCGCAGCACGGCTGGCAGTTCGATCATTCCTGGCCTGCCGCGCACGAGCGCGTCGAATACGCCATCGCCTGATGCCGACGCGCCGCCAATGGCTGCTCGGCGCCGCGGGCCTGATGCTCCTCGACGACGCGATCGCGCAGGGAAAGCTCGAGCAGGGCATCCGTAGCCGTAGCGGCGACGTGCGCATGAGCGGCGATCGCATCAGCACCGGCGCCGATGGGCAGCTGGTCATCCTCGTCGGCCGCGACGCGATGATGGTTCGCCGCAACTCCACGCTCAACGTGCTCGCCAACGGTTTTCGCCTGGTGACGGGAGCGGTCCTGACGGTGTTCTCCCCGGGCCGCAGCCGGCAGCTCACTACGCCGACCGCGACCATCGGCATCCGCGGCACCGCGGTCTATCTCGAAGCCGAGCGTGGGCGGACCTACGTCTGCACCTGCTATGGCGAGGCCGAGCTGGGATCGGCGTTCGATCCGGGCGCGCGCGAGACCGTGCGCACCAAGCACCACGATCAGCCGCGCTACCTGATGGCGAAGAGCTCGCCGCAGATGCTGACGCAGGCGCCGGTGGCGAATCACACCGACGAGGAGCTGCGGATGCTGGAGAAGCTACTCCCCTAGCTTGCGGAGCTGATCTTTCAGCTTGGCGAGCGTCGCCTCGAAATCGGCGAGGCGCTTTCGCTCCTGCTCGACGACGCTGGCGGGGGCGCGATCGACGAAGGAAGCATTGCCGAGCTTGGCCTTTGCCTTGACGATTTCGCCCTCGAGCCGGGCGATCTCTTTCTTGAGACGAGCGCGCTCGGCGGCGGGGTCAACCTGCTTGTAGAGCATCAGGCGCGCATCGCCGATCACGGCCACCGGCGCGTTGGAATCCGGTAGCGGATCGCGCTTTTCGAACGCGCTCAAGCGGGCGAGGGCAGTGATCGCGGCCACGGCTTCCGGCCCGGGCAGCGCCGTGGCGTACAGCGGCACGCGCTCGCCGGGCGGGATCTTCGCTTCGCTGCGGAGATTGCGCGCGGCCAGCGTCCACTGCTTCAGCGCCTCCATTTCCCGTTCCGCGGCCGCGTCGATCTTTTCCGGCTGCGATTTCGGGTAGGGCTGCAACATGAGGGTGTCGCCTTTCTTGCCCGCCAGCGGCGCGACCTTCTGCCACAGCTCCTCGGTGATGAAGGGGATGATCGGGTGCGCGAGGCGCAGCGCGGTCTCGAGCGTGCGCACCAGCGTGCGGCGCGTGCCGCGCAGCACCGCTTCGTCGGGCGACTGCAGCTGCAGCTTCGCCAGTTCCACGTACCAGTCGCAGTACTCGTCCCACACGAAGCGATAGATCGCGCCGGCGGCATTGTCGAAGCGGTATTCGTCGAAGCCCTGCGCGACCTCGGCCTCGACGCGCTGCAGGCGGCTGATCATCCAGCGGTCGATGAAGGAGAGGGTGACCGGGTCTTTGTCATTCTGCCCGCAGTCCTTGTCCTCGGTGTTCATCAGCACGAAGCGCGTCGCATTCCAGAGCTTGTTGCAGAAGTTGCGATAGCCCTCGCAGCGTCCGAGGTCGAAGTTGAGGGTGATGGAGAAGCTCGCGAGCGAAGCGAAGGTAAAGCGCACCGCGTCGGCGCCGAAAGCCGGGATGCCGCTCGGGTAGTGGTTCTTTACGTACTTCTCGATGCGGTCCTTGTGCTCGCCTTTCAGGAGGCCGGTCGTGGACTTTTCGACGAGCTTTGCCAACGAAATTCCGTCGATGAGATCGAGCGGGTCGAGGGTGTTGCCCTTCGACTTCGACATCTTCTCGCCCTCGGCGTCACGCACGATGGCGTTGATGTAGACGTGGCGGAACGGCACCTTGCCGGTGAAGTGGCGCGTCGCCATGATCATGCGCGCCACCCAGAAGAAGATGATGTCGTTGCCGGTGACCAGAACGTCGGAGGGCAGGAAGGTAGCGAGGTCCTTCGTCTTCTCCGGCCAGCCGAGCGAGCTGAACGGGACGAGCTGCGACGAGAACCAGGTGTCCAGCACGTCGGGATCCCTCTTCAGGGTCTTGCCGCCGGCCTTCTTTTTCGCTTCCTCTTCCGTGCGGGCGACGTAGATTCTTCCGTCGGCGTCATACCAGGCGGGAATCTGATGACCCCACCAGAGCTGGCGCGAGATGCACCAGTCCTGGATGTTCTTCAGCCAATGGTTGTAGGTCGCGGTCCAGTGCTCCGGGAAGAACCTCACCTCGCCGCGCTCGACGACCGCGAGCCCGTCCTTCGCCATGGCGTCCATCTTCACGAACCACTGGTCGGTGAGCATCGGTTCGACGACCACGCCGGTACGCCCCGACTTCGGCACCATCATCTTGTGCGGGTCGGCGCCGGCCAGGAAGTTCTCGCGCTCGAGCTGCGCGACCACTGCTTTCCGCGCGACGTAGCGGTCCATGCCCTGGAACTGCTTCGGCCCGTTCTCGTTGATCTTCGCGTCGAGCGTGAAGATCACGACCATCGGCAGCTTGTGCCGCAGCGCCGCGCCGTAGTCGTTGAAGTCGTGCGCGCCGGTGATCTTCACCGAGCCCGTGCCGAACTCGGGGTCGACCATGGTGTCGGCCACCACCGGGATGGTGCGGTCGCAGAGCGGCAGGATTACCTGCTTGCCGAGGAGGTGCTTGTAGCGCGGATCGTCGGGATGCACCGCGACCGCGCCGTCGGCGAGCATCGTCTCCGGGCGGGTGGTAGCGATGGTCATGCCGCGCAGCTTGATCGGCTTGCCGTCCTTGTCGGTGGACGGTTGCGGTCCGTCGACGAACGGATAGACGATGCGCCACATCGTGCCGTTCGTTTCCTCGTTATCGACCTCGAGGTCGGAGACGGCGGTGCCCAGGACCGGGTCCCAGTTGACGAGGCGCTTGCCGCGGTAGATCAGGCCTTCTTCGTAGAGGCGCACGAATACTTCGATCACGGCACGAGACATCTTCTCGTCCATGGTGAAGTACTCGTCCTGCCAGTTGGCCGAAGCGCCGAGCCGCCGCATCTGGCGGGTGATGGTGGAGCCCGACTGCTCTTTCCAGCGCCATACCCGTTCGACGAACGTGTCGCGTCCAAGGTCATGGCGCGACTTGCCCTCAGCCTCGAGCTGGCGCTCGACGACGATCTGCGTGGCGATGCCGGCATGGTCGGTGCCGACCACCCAGTTGGTGTTGAAGCCGCGCATACGGTGGTAGCGGATCAGCGCGTCCATCAGCGTCTGCTGGAAGGCATGGCCCATGTGCAGCGTGCCGGTGACGTTCGGCGGCGGCAGCTGGATCGAGTAGGCAGGAGTCGCCTGACCCTTGTGTCTGAAATAGCCGGCCGATTCCCAGCGCTGGTACCAGCGCTGCTCTACGGCGGCGGGTTCGAAGCTCTTGTCGAGCACTTCAGCGCTGCTGGTCTGGGAGGGCGAGGGCGTGCGCGACCGAGGCGGCGACGGCCTCGCGCACCATCTGCGTCACGCTCTGGGTCAGCTCGGCGCGCACGCCGTCGAGCGCCTGGCCGAGGACGTGGTTCAGCGTGCGGGTGAGCTTCTCCTGGATGACGCGGTCGATCTCGGGGCCGAGGCGCTCGAGCACGGCGCGCTCCAGGGCCCGCGCCAGCGCTTCGAGCGCCGCGGCGTCGACCGCGCGGCGCGGCGCGCGCGAGTCGTCGACGATCTCGGTGAGGACCGGGGGATTCTCTTCGTCAGCCATTGGCGAGGTCGTGGTCGGTGATCTTGTAGCCGCGCTCGCGATAGTAGCGATAGCGGCCGCGGCCGGACTTCTTCTCCTCGTCGTCGCGGCCGACGAGCTCGCACAGCCTCTCGAAGCGCTCGAAGTGCGGCGGGCATTCGCTCGACAGGTTGAGCAGCACGGCGAAGCCTTCCGGCGCCTCCTCGCCGGCGGCGATGAGCACCGGCGTCTCGGCGGCGAGCGCGTCGTGCGGCGCGCAGTGCGGCACGAAGCCGGTCGCCTGCCAGGTCCAGAGCAGCTTGTCGACGCGGCTTGCCGTGTCGCCGTCGGGTGCATAGATCAGCATGCGCGTATTCTGGCTGGCTGCCTTGGCAGCGAGGCGGCACGCCACCTGCAGCCGGTCTTCGGCGTTGAAATAGAAGTCGATGTTCGTCATTTCCTGCCGGCGTGGCGCAGGGCGAATCGGACGAGCAGGGGCACCGGACGCCCGGTCGAGCCTTTTTCGCGGCCACTTTTCCAGGCCGTGCCGGCGATGTCGAGGTGCGCCCAGCGGTACTTGCGCGTGAAGCGGGCGAGGAACGACGCCGCGGTGATGGCGCCGCCCGGCCGACCGCCGATGTTGGCGAAGTCGGCGAAGTTGGAGCGCAATCCCTCCTGGTATTCCTCCCAGAGCGGCATCTGCCAGACGCGGTCGAAGGCGTCCTCGCCGGCAGCGCGGATCTCGTCGGCGAGCTTCTGGTCGTTGGCGAACAGGCCGGTGGCGATATGGCCGAGCGCGACCACGCAGGCGCCGGTCAGGGTGGCGATGTCGACCACCACCTCGGGGTTGTAGCGCCCGGCGTATTCGAGCGCGTCGCAGAGGATGAGGCGGCCCTCGGCGTCGGTGTTAAGGATCTCGACGGTCTGTCCGGACATAGTCTTGACGATGTCCCCGGGCCGCGTCGCCTGCCCGCCGGGCATGTTCTCGCAGGTGGGAATGACGCCGACCACGTTGACCGGCGCCTTCATGCCGGCAAGGGCGCGGATCGCGCCCAGCACGCTGCCCGCGCCCGACATGTCGAACTTCATCTCGTCCATCTCGCCGGCGGGCTTGAGCGAAATGCCGCCGGTATCGAAGGTGATGCCCTTGCCCACCAGGGCGATCGGCTTCGCGCTCTTTGCCGCGCCCTGGTAGCGCAGCACGATCAGCTTGGGCGGTTGATGCGAGCCCGCGGTGACCGCGAGCAGCGCGCCCATGCCGAGCTTGTGCATGTCGGAGCGCTCGAGCACTTCGACGTCGAGCTTGAACTGGCGCGCCAGCTTCTTCGCTTCGTCGGCGAGATAGGCGGGCGTGCAGACGTTCGGCGGCAGGTTGCCGAGCGTCTTCGCCAGCGCCATGCCGTCGGCAACGGCGCTCGCCTCGGCGAGCGCCTGGGGGAGCGGCGGCTTGGCGCTGAGCGGCAGCACTACGTGCTCGAGCGACGGCGCGGCGTCCTTCTTCTGCGACTTCATCTGGTCGAAGCGGTAGAAGGCCTCGCGCAGGACGAGCACCGCATGGCGCGCGTTCCAGTGCAGCGGCTGCGACGCAACCTTCGCTTCGACGAGGAACAGCGCCGCATCCTTCGCGCCGAGCTCGCGCAGCGCGGCGGCCGCGCCGCGCACGGCGTCACGGAACTGCGCCGCGGCGAAATCCTTGCGCGCGCCGAGCGAGACGAGCAGCACGCGCTCGGCGGCGACGCCGGGCAGGCCGCGCAGCAACAGCGTCGAGCCGGTCTTTTCCTGGAGGTCGGGAAGGGCCTTGCGCAGGGCGCCGCGCGACGCCTGGTCGATACGTCGCGCCGGCGGCGTGAGCTCTTTCCCAGAGTGCACGCCGACCACGACGCAGCCCGTCTTCGCCGTCTCGGGCGAGAGCGCCGTTATGCTAAATTCCATAGCGAAAGTATCGCATGATCTTTCAACGAGCGCTCCTCCGCGAATTCGCCAGCCTTGCCGGCGCGGTGTTCATGACGTTGTTCGTGATCGCGCTCACCACGCAGCTCGTGCGGCTGCTCGGCCGCGCTGCGGGCGGCCAGGTTCCCTCCGACGCGGTGGTCGCCTTTCTCGGTTTTTTCGCCCTCGGCGCGCTGCCGGTGTTGCTGTCGCTGACCATGTTCATCTCCGTGCTGCTGACGCTGACGCGCGAATGGCGCGATTCGGAGATGGTGATCTGGTTCACCTCCGGCCTCTCGCTCACCGCCTGGCTCAAGCCGGTGATGCTGTTCGCGCTGCCGCAGGTGGCGCTGATCGCGACGCTGTCGCTGGTCATCTCGCCGTGGGCGGCACAGATGGCCGGGCAGTACGCGAAGCGCCTCGAGTCGCGCGACGACGTGAGCCGGATCACGCCCGGCGTGTTCGGCGAGACGGCGAACAAGGACCGCGTCTGGTTCGTCGAATCGCTGTCGAACGATGCGAGCAACGTGCAGAACGTGTTCGTCAGCTCGGCGCGCGGCGATCGGATCAGCGTCAGCATGAGTCGCAGCGGGCATAGCGAGCTCGCGGAAAACGGCGATCGCTTCATCGTCCTGGAGCGGGGCCGGCGCTACGAGGGCGTGCCGGGCGAGGCCGATTTCCGCGTCACCGAGTTCGATCGCTACGCGGCGCGCATCGAGACGCGCGAGGCGGCCGAGCCGTCGACCTCGCCGAAGAGCCTGTCGACGCCGGCGCTGCTCGCCGCCCCGACCAACGTGCACCTCGCCGAGATCGTGTGGCGCATCGGCATCCCGGTCTCGTCGCTGGTGCTGGCCCTGCTCGCCATCCCGATGAGCTTCGTCAACCCGCGCGCCGGCCGCTCGGTCAACCTGCTGTTCGCGGTTTTTACCTACATCGTCTACAACAACCTGCTGTCGGTGAGCCAGGCGCGCGTCGCCCAGGGGCGGCTCGACTTCACCGTCGGCGTGCTGCTGGTCCACGTCGGCATGGTGCTGCTGCTGGTCTTCATGTTCGCGCAGCGCATGCAGCTCATCCGCCTGAGGTTCGGCAAGTGAGCGTCGGCTGGAGGGGCCTGCGCACCCTCGAGCGCTACCTCGGGCGTCAGATCTACGGCGCGGTGGGGTTCATCCTCTTCGCCTTCCTGGCGCTGTTCGCCTTCTTCGACCTGATCAAGGAGCTGACCGACCTCGACAAGGGCGAGTACCAGCTGCGCCAGGTGTTCCTGTTCGTGT
>LSTF01000071.1 GCA_001644455.1 Betaproteobacteria bacterium SCGC AG-212-J23 | reverse complement strand
GTGCGCGGCGATCGTAGGCGACGGCGCGGTGGCCGTGGCCGGCGAAGAAATCGATTTGTCCCTGCCAGAGCGCGCTGTTGCCCGAGCCGGCATGCAGGAACACGACCGGCACGCCGGTGCCGCGGTCCATCTAGTGCAGGTGCGGCTTCTTCAGGAAGTCCGAGCGGTCGGCCGAGCGCACCTTGACCTCGGAGGTCGCGCCGTTGCGCCCGGTCTTGAGCGGCACCTCCACGCCCGAAGTGCCGAGCCGCCAGATGCGGCGGAAGAGATCGGCGAGGCTGGAGGGCTTCTGGCCCGCGACCTCGAGGATCGCGTCGCCGATCTTGATGCCGGCGCGCTCGGCGGGGCCGCCAGGCGCGAGGCCGGCGACGACCAGGCGCGCGCCCGCGTCGGTGGTGTACATGCCGAGCCAGGGACGCAGCGGCCGCGCCGTCTTGCCGGTCTTCAGCAGGTCGTCGAGGATCGGCTCGAGCAGATCGATGGGCACGATCATGTTGCCCTGGATGGTGCCGGCGTCGATCTTCTCCTGCACCAGCAGCGAGCCGATGCCGGCGAGCTTGCCGTCGGCCGCGATCAGTGCCGCGCCGCCCCATTGCGGATGCGCCGGCGCGGTGAACATCGCTTCGTCGAGCACGTACTCCCAGTAGCCGGCGAACTCGCGCTTCGCGAACACGCTCGCCCGGAGCGCGCGCGGCCGGCCGCCGTGGCCGGCGACGACGACATTGCCGCCGACCTGCACCGCCGACGAGCTGCCGCGCACGAGCGGCGCGACGCCGAGCTTACCGAGCGGCTGCACCAGGCCGAAGCCGGTCGCCTGGTCGTAGGCGAGCGGGAAGCCGCCGACCACCCCGCCCTTGTTGGTGGTCATCCAGATCGTGCTCGCCTCGGTGATCAGGTAGCCGATGGTGAGGACGAGGCCGTCCTCGCCGATGACGATGCCGTTGCCGACGCGCTCGGTGCCGAGCAGCGGCGCGGTGAAGGCGTCCTCCGGGATGAGGGCGCGCAGGTGCACCACCGCGTCGAGCGCGTGGTCGAGGTCGAAGCGCCAGTCCTCGGGCTTCGGCCGGAGCTCCTGGGGGAAAGCCCAGTTCTGTTCCTTGGCCATCGAAACCGATTCTACGACTACAGGCGGGCGCCGCTCGCCGCGTCGAAGAGGTGGGCGTGCTTCGCGTTCGGCGCGAGCGAGATCCGGTCGCCGGGGGCGGCCGGCGAGCGGCCGTGGGTCGCGACGGTTAGGGATTGGCCGCCGATCTTCACCACCAGCTCGGTCTCGGCGCCCATCGGCTCGACCACCACGACTTCCGCTTCGACCCCGCTGCCGAAGTCGAAGTGCACGGGACGGATGCCGTATTTCACGGGCTGGCCTTCATGGGCTTTTGCACTGCAGGGCCAGCGGGCACCCAATGCTTCCACCGCGCCGTTCCTGTAGGTTCCATCGAAAACATTCATCGCAGGGGAGCCGATGAACTGCGCGACAAAGAGATTCGCCGGCCGGTCGTAGAGCTCGAGCGGCCGGCCGAGCTGCTCGATGCGCCCGTCGTTCATCACCGCGATGCGGTCGGCCATGGTCATCGCCTCGACCTGGTCGTGGGTGACGTAGACAGTGGTGGTCTTCAGCCGCTGGTGCAGCGCCTTGATCTCGGCGCGCATGGCGACGCGCAGCTTCGCGTCCAGGTTGCTCAACGGCTCATCGAAGAGGAACACCTTCGGGTCCCGCACGATCGCCCGTCCCATGGCGACGCGCTGGCGCTGCCCGCCGGAGAGCTCGCGCGGATAGCGTTTGAGGTAAGGCTCCAGGTTGAGGATCCGTGCCGCGTGCGCTACGCGATCTTCAATGCGTTTCCTTTCATCGTTGCGAAGGCGGAGGGAAAAACCCATGTTCTCGCCGACGGTCATGTGCGGATAGAGCGCGTAGCTCTGGAACACCATGGCGATGTCGCGATCCTTGGAATCGAGGTCGTTCACGACTCTTCCGTCGATCGCGATCGTGCCGCCGCCGATGTCCTCGAGGCCCGCGAGCATGCGCAGCAGCGTCGACTTGCCGCAGCCCGACGGCCCGACCAGCACCATGAACTCGCCGTTGGCGATGTCGAGAGAAATCCCGTGCAGGACCTTGGTCGATCCAAAAGATTTAAAAATAGAATCGAAAACGACAGTAGCCATCAGCTTTTTACCGCGCCGGCCGTGAGGCCGCCGACCATGTAGCGGCGAAAGGCATAGTAGATCGCCGCCGGGGGCAGGCCGTAGATGAGCGCGGTCGCCATCAGGATTTCCCACGGCGAGTCGTCGGAGGCCAGGAAGTGGCCCAGGCCGACCGCGAGCGGAATGGTGTTCTCGTGCGAAAGCAGCAGGAAGGCGTACAGGTATTCGTTCCAGGTCAGCAGCAGCGCGTAGGTGAAGATCGCGACCAGCGACGGCACCATCAGCGGCAGGTACACCAGGCGGAAGAGCTGCAGCGGCGTCGCGCCGTCGATGCGCGCCGCCTCGTCGAGCTCCCAGGGCAGCTTGTCGGAGGCCTGCTTCAGCACCCAGATCGCGTACGGCGCGGCGAGCGTGACCATCGCCAGCACCAGCGACCAGCGGTTGTTGAGCAGGCCGTAGGTGCCCATCGCCTTGTACATCGGCACCGCGAGGAATGCCGCCGGAATGAAGTAAGTGAACAGTGCCGCGTTCATCACTGTTCTGCCGCCTTTTGCTTTCAATCTGCTAATTGAAAATGCCGCGCAAGTGGCGATGGCGAGCGTGATCGCGCCCGCCGCGACCGCGATCCAGAGCGAATTCCAGATCTGGTTCCAGAAGTGGTGCAGGTAGAAGTGCTCCTGCTTGAACACGGTGACGAAGTTGTGCAGCGTCGGGTGGTCGGGCCAGAGGCGGCCCGAGAACGCCGAGTCCTTGGTCGAGATCGAGAACAGGAAGATGTGGTAGATCGGGATCAGGGTCCAGAGCAGGACCGGGATCGCCACCAGCCACAGCTTCGCTTCACTGAGAAGTTTTCTGTTCGTCACCCGAGAGCCGTCTCATCATGAAGTAGACCAGCGGCAAAACGAAAGGCAGCGCGACCACGATCGTCGCCATCGCGTGGTCGAGCTGGTCGAGGCGGATGTAGCGGATGCCGAGCGTGGCGAGGACGTGCGTCTTGTCCGCGGGCTGGCCGCCGGTCAGCAGGTAGACGCTGTTGAAGTCGCCCAGCGTCCAGATGAGGCTCAGCAAGGTCGACGTGATGTAGAGCGTTCTCAAGGACGGCCAGGTGACGTACTTGAACTTCTGCCACGCCGTCGCGCCGTCGACGCTCGCCGCTTCGTAGAGCTCCTTCGGGATCGCGAGCCGCCCGGCCATGAGGATCAGCGTCCAGAACGGCAGCGCCTTCCAGATGTGCACGCCCATCGCCATCGCCATCGCGAGATCCGGGTTGGTGAGCCAGTTCGGCCCGTCGAGCCCGGTGAGGCGGAAGATCGTCTGGTTCACGACGCCCCACTCGGGGTTGAACATGAAGCGGATCGAGAAGATGGTCGGGATCGCCGGCATCGCCCACGGCAGGATGAAGATCACCGACAGCCAGCGGATCCAGCGCCGGTCGTGCACGAAGAAGCCCGAGAGGTAGAGCGCCAGCACGAACTTCAGGTTCACCGCGACCAACAGGAAGAAGATCGTGTTGACCACCGTGGTGAAGAAGATCGGGTCTTCGAACAGCGTGCGGTAGCTCTCCGGGTTGCGCGCCAGCCACAGGCCGTACGACACCGGGTAGAGCACGAACACGAAGAACACGAGAACGTAAGGGGCGAGGAGCAGCGCGCCCCAGACCTGCCACGTCGTCAAGCTCCTCCGCGGAACGTTTTCCCGCGGAAGAGCGATTGCCGACATGACCTAGTCTCTCAGCCCGCGACCTGCTTGATCCTCGCGACCATCTCGTCGACCGCCTTCTCCGGCGTCCACTTGTCGACGACCACGCGGTTCACCGCCTTCGCCCAGACGTTCTCGTTGTTGAGAATGGTGAACTTCCAGTTCTTGGTGAACTCGAACGGCACCGTGCCGGCCGAGAATTGCGCGTGCACGATCTTGCGGTGCGGGTCCTCGGTCCAGAAGGGCCGCGAGGCGCCCGACTTGGTCACCGGGTACCAGCGCCCGAGCGCGCCCTCGACGTACGGGGTCAGGTTCTCGTCCTGCATCGCGAACTGGACGAATTCCTTGGCGCGCTTCTTGTTCTTCGCGTTGTTGAAGATCACGCCGACCTTGACCGCCGAGCGGTACTGCATCGGCTTGCCGTCGGGCTTGATCGGAAAGCCGGCGGTGGCGATCAGCTCGTAGTAGTTCTTCTTCGCCTCGGCGCGCTGCTCGGCGGTCAGCTTGTCGCTGTTCATGTCGTCGAGCCACTTCGAGGCGATCGAGATGGTCGCGTTGTGCGTCATCATGATCTGCTTGTTGTGGAAGGCGACGTTGTTGTCCGGGTCCTTCCAGGTGACCGCGGTCGGCGGCGTGCAGCCCTTGGCGACCGTGCTCGCGTAGTCGGCGACCGTGGCGACCAGGCCCTTCTTCACCTCCGGCCGGTCGACCGTCAGCTTGCCGTTGTCGTCGACCACCTTGACGTTGTGCGCGTCCATGTAGGTGAGGAACGAGTAGAACGAGTCGCTCGAGTCCACGCCCATCGGCGCGCCCACCGAGAAGATTCGGCTCCCCGTGGCCTTGCGGTAGCCGGCCTGCGCCTTGGTGCACCAGAAGTCCCAGTAGGCGTTCCAGGTCTTCGGGATGTCGCTTTCCTTGAAGCCCGCCTTGGCCAGCATGTCCTTCCAGTACTGGATGTGCATCGTCTGGCGCTTCATGGGGAAGGCGTAGTAGGCGCGCTTGCCGGTCTTCTCGTTGAGGAGGTAGGCGGTCTCGAGCGTCACCGGCAGGAAATTCGCCTTCATCGGCGTGAGGATGTCGGAGAGGTCTTCCAGCCGTCCCTCGGCCGCCCACTTGCCGGCGACCTGGAAGTCGAACACGTCGCCGTACGCCACGTCGGGCGGCGTGCCGGAGTCGAGCGCGGCGACCGCTTTCGGCACCGATTCCTGCGGCGAGTAGCGCGACAGCTCGATCTTGACGCCGGTCTTCTTCTCGAACTTGGCGACCATGTCGTCGAGCGCCTTGTCTTCCTGCGGGTAGAACCCCTTGGTCCAGTACACCACCAGGGTTTCCTGCGCGAAAGAAGCGGAGCAGAACGCCGCCAGAATGGCGGCCGCGAGCAACTTGATCATCGTCATCCCTCCTCTAGGGTCAGTTGTATGATAACTGACGAATCAGCGTTTTTGGGTCTTCTTCCACGCCTCGAACTCTGCCTTCGTCTCGGGGCTGGGCGGGTAGAGCCCGAAGATGGAACGTCCTTCCTTCACTCTTGCCTCGACCCAGTCCTCGAAGATCGTCTGCGCCGCCCCTTCCTCGGCGACCTCGTCGGCGATTTTTCCCGGGATGACCACCACGCCCTCGGCGTCGCCGACCACCATGTCGCCGGGATAGACCGCCACGCCGCCGCAGCCGATCGGCACCTGCGCCTCGACCGCGTGGTGGCGCACGAGGTTCAGCGGCGCCGAGCGCGCCGCGCAGTACGCCGGCCAGGCGAGCTTCTCGATGGTGGGCGAATCGCGCAGCCCGCCGTCGGTCACCACGCCGGCCGCGCCGCGCACCATGAGCCGCGTCATGAGGATGTCGCCGCCGGTGGCGGCGCTCGCGTCGCGGCGCGCGTCCATCACCAGCACCTGGCCGGGCGGGCAGGCCTCGATCGCCTCGCGCTGCGGATGGCCGCGGCCCTCGAAGGCGCCGAGCTGGTCGATGTCCTCGCGCGCCGGGATGTAACGCAGCGTGTAGGCGGCGCCGACCATCCGCGGCGCGTCCTTGTTGAGAAGAAAAACCCCTTGGATGAAGACGTTGCGGAACCCGCGCTTGAACAGCACGGTCGTAAGGGTGGCGGTGCTGACTTTTTTCAACTTCTCGATCGCGTTCATGGCGCCAATCCTACCCGGCGCCTTTTGGAAGAATCGGGCCTACAATATGTAGTGGTATCCGCGCTCTAAGGCACTAGATCCATGGCAACGAAGCCAGCGGTTTACGACGCATCGGCGATCCAGGCGCTGAAGGGCCTCGAGCCCGTGCGCCGCATGCCCGGTATGTACACCCATACCGTCCATCCGCTGCACATCGTCCAGGAAGCCATCGACAACGCGGTCGACGAGGCGCTCGCCGGCTTCGGCAAGCGCATCACGGTCAGCGTTTTCAAGGACGGCTCGGTGCAGGTCGAGGACGAGGGCCGCGGCATCCCGGTCGACATGCACAAGGAAGAGAAAAAGCCGGCGGTCGAGGTCGCGTTCTCCATGCTGCACGCCGGCGGCAAGTTCTCGCGTTCCGGCGACGGCGTCTATCACATCTCCGGCGGCCTGCACGGCGTCGGCGTGGCTGTTTCCAACGCGCTCTCCAGGCGGTGTGAGGTTTCGGTCTTTAGAAATAATCATAAATATTCGATTGCGTTCGAAGGCGGCGAACTCAAGAACAAACTGAAAGAAGAAAAGGCGCCGAAAGACAAGCGTAGCGGCACCGTAGTCAGGTTGTGGCCCGATCCGAAGTACTTCGACTCGCCGAACATTCCGATGAACGAGCTGGAACATCTGGTGAGGTCGAAGGCTTATCTGCTGCCCGGCCTGACGATGGCGCTCGAAGTCGAGGGCAAGCAGACGCGCCTCTGGAAATACGAGCGCGGCATGGCGCAGTACTTCGAGATGATGCTCGACGGCCGCGAGCTCGTCGCCCCGCTTTTCACGGGGGAACGTTTTTTCGATGAAAAATCTCTCTCCGGGATTACGGACGTAGAACCCGGAGAAGGCGCTTCCTGGGCGATCGGCTGGGTGGCCGAGGGCGACATCTTCGCCGACAGCCACGTCAACCTGATCCCGACGCGCTCGGGCGGCACGCACGAGGCGGGGTTCCGCTCCGGCATCTTCGACGCGCTCGCCGCGTTCATGGACGGCCGCGGCCTCGCGCCCAAGGGCGTGAAGCTGATCCCGGACGACCTCTGGCAGCGCGCCTGCTTCACGCTCTCGGCGCGCATCGTGCGCACGCAGTTCCACGGCCAGACGAAAGAGAAGCTCACCACGCGCCACGCCGCGAAGCTGATGGAAATGTGCGTCAAGGACGCGTTCGAGCTATGGCTGAACGAGCACGTCGACGAAGGCAAGAAGATCGTCGAGCTCGCGGTCGAGCAGGCGATGGCGCGCCTCGCCAAGGGCAAGAAGGTCGAGCGCAAGAAGTCGAGCGGCATTGCGACCTTGCCGGGGAAGCTCGTGGATTGCGCTTCCGGAGATACCTCCAGGAACGAACTCTTCCTGGTGGAAGGCGACTCCGCGGGCGGCTCCGCCAAGGAAGCGCGCGACAAGGACACGCAGGCGCTGCTGCCGCTGCGCGGCAAGGTCCTGAACACCATGTCGAAGGACAGCCGCACCGTGCTCGCCAACAAGGAGCTGCAGGCGATCGCCACGGCGATCGGCGTGGATCCTCATTCTTTGGAAGAGAAAATCGATTTGACCGGCATCCGCTACGGAAAAGTCATCGTCATGACGGATGCCGACGTCGACGGCGGCCACATCCAGGCGCTGCTCCTCACCTTCTTCTTCATGCATGCGCCGCGCCTGGTCGAAGCCGGGCATCTTTATGTCGCGCAGCCGCCGCTCTTCAAGGTCGAGGTACCAAGCCAGGGCAAGGGCAAGCCGGCGCGGCGGCTGTATTGCCTCGACGACGACGAGCTCGAGGAAACCCTCGCCAACCTGAAAAAGGAAAAGGTGAAGGAGGGCAGCTGGGAGATCTCGCGCTTCAAGGGACTGGGCGAGATGAGCCCCGAGCAGCTTTGGGAAACGACCATGAACCCCGACGCGCGGCGCCTGGTGCGCATGGAATTCGAACCCAAGAACCTGAAGAAAGTGCGCGAGACGTTCGAGAAGCTGATGGATGCCGGCGAAGCGGAAGAGCGGCGCAACTGGATGAGGGAACACTGGAAGACCGTTGAAGCGGACATCTAAAAAACAAAAGCCTTTCTGGGAGCGGGCCTACAAGGGGCATGCTTTGTGGCTCGGCAAGGCGAAGCTCGGCAAAGTCACGCTGGCGGAAAAAGATCGATACACCTGGGAAGCGGCCGGCAGGGCTGGCGAGGCCGCGGACCTGGAAAAAGCGAAGAAGGCAGTGGAACTCGCCGTCTTGATGGCGGACAAGCAGCTCGACCTCTTCAGGTAGACCATGGACACACAAACGCCGGATCTCTTCACCAAGGAAAGCGGCGACGACGCGGCGCCGATCGAGCAGCACGCCTCGCACGCGTACCTCGGATATGCAGTTTCCACGGTTAAATCCAGAGCCTTGCCGGAAATAGCGGATGGATTGAAACCAGTCCAGCGCCGGATCCTCTACGCGATGGGCGACACGCCCGGCGGCGGCACCACGTTCTCGAAGTGCGCGCGCTACGTCGGCGAGGTGCTCGGCAAATACCACCCGCACGGCGACAGCTCGACCTACGAGGCGCTGGTGCATCTCGCGCAGCCGTTCTCGATGCGCTATCCGCTGATCGACGGCCAGGGGAATTTCGGCTCGCGCGACGGCGACTCCGCGGCGGCCTACCGATACACGGAAGCCAGGCTTTCCCGATACGCCGAACTCTTGCTTTCCGAAATCGGGGAGGGCACCGTCGATTTTCAAAAAAATTACGACGGGAAATTCGACGAGCCGGTATTGCTGCCGGCCCGGCTGCCCTTTGGATTGCTCAATGGCTCATTTGGAATACCGGTCGGCTTCTCGACGCGCATCCCGTCGCACAACCTGAAGGAAGTCGCCGCCGCCGCGGCGCTCGTCATCAAGCACCCGCGCGCCAAGGTCGAGGAGGTGCTCGATCTCCTGCCCGGCCCCGACTTCCCGGGCGGCGGCCAGATCATCTCGCCCAAGGCGGAGATCAAGGAAGCGTATGCGACCGGACGGGGGTCTTTGCTCTTAAGAGCGAAATACGAAAAGGAAACGCTCGCGCGCGGTCAATGGCGCATGGTCATCACCGAGCTGCCGCACGGCGTGTCGGTGAGGCAGGTGCTGGAAGAAATCGAGGCGCTGGCCAATCCAAAATCCCTGAACAAGAAGGAAATCTCCCAGGAACAGCGCCGGATGAAGCAGTTCATCCTCGACCAGGTCGAGGGGGTGCGCGACGAGAGCGACCGCAAGTCGAAGCTGCGCCTGGTCATCGAGCCGCGCAGCTCCCGCCAGGATCCGGAAGAGCTGATGGCGGCGCTGATGGTGAACACCTCGCTCGAGACGCGCTACGCGCTCAACCTCACCTGGCTGGGCCTCGACGGCCTGCCCGAGACCAAGGGCATCGTCGACATCCTGCGCGAGTGGGGCGAGTTCCGCGTCAATACGGTTCGCCGGCGCACGCAGTTCCGCCTCGACAAGTGCGAGGAGCGCCTGCACATCGTCATGGGCCGCTTGATGGCCTTCGTCAAGATCGACGAGATCATCAAGCTGATCAGAGCGAGCGAGGACCAGCCGGAAGCCAAGCAGAAGCTCCGGGAGAAATTCAAGTTCAGCGAAAGGCAGGCGGAAGACATCGTCAATCTCCGCCTCGGCCAGCTCACCAAGCTCGACGGCGTGTCGCTCAACGACGAGCGGAAGAAGCTCGAGGCCGAGCGCAAGGGCCTGAAGGAGGTCCTCGGCGACGAGAAGGAGCTGCGCAAGCTTGTGATCGCCGAATTGGCGCAAGATGCAAAAACCTTCGGCGACGAGCGCCGTACCCTCATCAAGACCGCCGAGCGCGCCACCGTCGAGCGCACCGTGGTTGAGGAGCCGGTGACGGTGATCCTGTCGCGCAAGGGTTGGATTCGCGCGCGCACCGGGCACAGCCTGGACATCTCGCAGCTCAGCTTCAAGGACGGCGACGGGCTGCTGCAGACCCTGGAGTGCAAGACCACCGACGCGGTGACGGTGCTGGCGGGCTCGGGCAAGACCTTCAGCATCGAGGCGGCCGAGATTCC
Organism: Betaproteobacteria bacterium SCGC AG-212-J23; assembly: GCA_001644455.1. Classification (GTDB taxonomy): domain Bacteria; phylum Pseudomonadota; class Gammaproteobacteria; order Burkholderiales; family SG8-39; genus SCGC-AG-212-J23. The sequence goes on along the minus strand of LSTF01000071.1, from coordinate 1,963 downwards.
TTCCGGGCGCGGCGACGGCTCGCACGTCAACACGCTGGTGAACTCCGGCTCCGACGACATTGCCTGGATCGGCGCCGGCAACCCGGAGCAGAAGCTGCTGATGAACAGCTCCGCCGGCCTCGGCTTCGTCTGCAAGCTCGGCGACCTCGCCACCAAGACGCGCCAGGGCAAGGACTTCATGAAGGTCGACGAGGGCGCGCAGGCGCAAAAGCCGGCGCTGGTTCAACACGACCGGGTGGCCGCGCTCTCTTCCGATGCCCGGCTGCTGGTTTTCGAGCTGGACGAAATCCCGGAACGGCCGAACGGCGGGGTGGGCGTGCAGCTTCTGGCGCTTCCGGAAAAAATTCTTCTTTCTTCCGTGGCAACGACGGACGGCCAATCCCTCGTGGTGTCGGGCATCAAGCGCAAGAACCGCGCCGTCGAGACGCTGAACGCGAAACAGCTCGCCGAGCACATGGGCAAGCGCGCGCAGCGGGGTAAAGTCTGCGACGTCGGCTTCAGGCCGGATCGTCTCGGAGGCTAGCGATGAAGAGATACGCCCTGCTGCTCCTGCTGCTCGCCGGCTGCGCCGGCGGGCCGCCGAAGGGTCTCGAGCAGATCGAGACCATCGTCGTCGTCTACGCGGAGAACCGCAGCTTCGACCACCTCTACGGCCTCTTCCCCGGCGCCGACGGCATCGCCAACGCCACCGCCGAGCAGAAGACGCAGCTCGACCACGACGGCACGCCGCTGCCCAAGCTGCCGCCGGTGTACGTCCAGGGCAAGCCCTCGGCCGCGTTCCCGGACAACCTGCCGAACGGACCGTTCCGCATCGACCAGCCGCCGGTGAGCCGGCGCATGGACGAGGTGCTGCCCAGCCCGATCCACGCCTACTACCAGAACCGGGAGCAGATCAACGGCGGCCCGAACAACAGGTTCGTGGCGATGAGCAACGTCGGCGCCTGGGTGATGGGCTACTTCGACGGCTCGAAGATGAAGATGTGGAAATGGGCGCATGACTACACGCTCGCCGACCACTTCTTCATGGGCTCGTACGGCGGCTCGTACCTCAACCATCACTGGCTGGTTTGCGCCTGCACGCCGAAGGACGTCGACGCGCCCGCGAACCAGCGCGCGCAGGTCGACGAGCGCGGCAACGTGCGCAAACGTCCCGATTCCCCGCCTTCGGTGATGCAGGGCCCGGCGCTGCTCTTCGATGGCCGCGTCAGCCCCGACGGATACACCGTCAACACCACGCAGCCGCCCTATCAGCCGAGCGGCATCGCGCCGGCGGCCGGCGGCGACGTGAACCTCGCCAATCCCGCCGGCCAGGTGCTGCCGCCCTCGCGGGACAGGACCATCGGCGACACGCTCTCGGCGAAGGGCGTGAGCTGGGTGTGGTACGCCGGCGGCTGGAACGAGGCGACGCGCGACGGGCGCCAGGATCCGCGCGAGAAACGCACCGTGATCTATGCCAGCCGGCCGGGCTCGCTCGCTTTCCAGCCGCACCATCAGCCCTTCAACTACTACGAGCGCTTCGCGCCGGGCAATCCGGATCGCGAGCGGCACCTCAAGGATTACGACGATTTCGTCGCCGCGATCGACAAGGGCACGCTGCCGCAGGTCTCCTTCTACAAGCCGGTCGGCCGCCTCAACCAGCATCCCGGCTACACCGAGATCATCAGCGGCGACGATCACCTGAACGAGCTGCTGCTGCGGCTGCAGAAGAGCCCGCAGTGGAAGCACATGGCGATCATCGTTACCTACGACGAGAACGGCGGCTTCTGGGACCACGTGCCGCCGCCGCAGGGGCCGGGCTGGAGCGACCGCTGGGGGCCGGGCACGCGCATCCCGGCGATCATCGTCTCGCCGTTCGCGCGCAAGGGGCACGTCGACAAGACGATCTACGACACGACCTCGATCCTCAAGCTCATCACGCGCCGCTTCGGGCTCGAGCCGCTGCCCGGCGTGCGCGCCAACGTCG
>LSTF01000070.1 GCA_001644455.1 Betaproteobacteria bacterium SCGC AG-212-J23 | reverse complement strand
ACGTAGCCGATGACGATCTCGAATGCCGAGATCGGGGCGGAAAGGACTTCGTAGATGGTGCCGGTGAAGCGCGGGAAGTAGATGCCGAACGAGGCGTTGGTAACGCTCTGGGTGAAGACCGAGAGGAGCACCAGGCCCGGAACGATGAAGGCGCCGTACGAGACGCCTTCGATCTCCTGGATGCGCGAGCCGATCGCGGAGCCGAAAACGACGAAGTAAAGCGCGGTGGTGATCACCGGCGCGACGATGCTCTGCCCGATGGTGCGGCCGGTGCGCGCCATCTCGAAGACGTAGATCGCCCAGGCCGCGCGCCAGTTCATTTCCCACCTCCGCCGCCGTGCACCAGGTCGACGAAGATCTCCTCGAGCGAGCTCTGCGAGGTCTGCAGGTCGTGGAAGCCGATGCCGGCGGCGCCGAGCGCTTCCAGGAGACCGGTGATGCCGCTCTTCTCCGCCTTGGTGTCGTAGGTGTAGACGAGCTCCTTGCCGGCCGCGGCGAGGGACAGGTTGAATTTCGAGAACTGCGCCGGAGGAAAGTAGACACACCGGTTTTTGGTCTTGATACTTTCGGTATGCAAGACCGCGAAAGCCGTGCCGCATTGCGCTCCACGGCGCCGTTCTGGTCGTTCCGATGCCACGAGGAAAAGCACGAATTCCTCGCGGTAAGGCAAGACACCCTCGAACCGCCCACCCTGTCGACCGACCGCGGCGCAATGCTGACTGCGGTCGTCGACGGCGGCTACGGCTACTGCGCGACGAGCGATCTCAGCACGGCGGGGTTGCAGGCGGCGCTGGACAAGGCGACGGCGTGGGCGGAGGCGACCAAGGGGAAGAGCGTCCACAAGTTCGATCCGAGCCGGATCGCGGCGCCGAAAGGCGAGTACGAGAGTCCGTTCGCGAAGGAGCGGCCGAAAAAGAGCGACCTGGTCGAGCTGCTGATGGCGGAGTGCAAGGCGGCGAAGGTCGATGAGCGGATCGTCGAGCGCTACGCGGTGTTGCAGCTGATCGACGAGGAGCGGACGTACTACACGAATACGGGCGGGGAGCTGAGGCAGCGCTTCCATTACACGATGCCGCACGCGCACGTGACGGCGAACGCGGGCGTGGTGACGCAGTCGAGGAGCCTGGATCACAAGCGGCAGGGCGGGTGGGAAGAGGTGGAGCGCGCGGGGTTCAAGGGCTGCGGCGAGTGGCTGGCGCGAGAGGCGCTGACGCTGCTCGAGGCGCCGAACTGTCCGTCGGGAAAGATGGATGTGCTCTTGATGCCCGACCAGATGATGCTGCAGATCCACGAATCGATCGGCCATCCGCTCGAGCTCGACCGGATCCTGGGCGACGAGAGGAATTACGCCGGCACGAGCTTTGTTCGCCCGGAGATGTTCGGCGAGTACCCGTACGGCTCGAAGCTGCTCAACGTGACCTACGACCCGGTCGCGGGCGAGCTGGCCACCTTCGCATTCGATGACGAGGGAACGGAAGCGAGAAAGGTTTTCCTGGTGAAGGATGGAATTCTCGTAGCGCCGCTCGGCGGCTCGCTGTCGCAGCTGCGCTCGGGGATGCGCGGCACGGCGAATGCGAGGGCTAGCGGCTGGAACCGCCCGCCGATCGACCGCATGGCGAACCTCAACGTCGAGCCGGGGACGAGCACGCTGGAGGAGATGATCGGCTCGATCAGGCGCGGGGTGCTGATGCGCACCAACGTCTCCTGGTCGATCGACGACTCGCGCAACAAGTTCCAGTTCGGCTGCGAGTGGGGCGAGCTGATCGAGGACGGGAAAATTACGGGCGTGGTGAAGAACCCGAACTACCGCGGAGTGTCAGCAACCTTTTGGAGAAGCTTACGGATGGTGGCGAATCGTGACAGCTTCGAGGTGCATGGCACGCAATTTTGCGGCAAGGGCGAGCCGAACCAGGGGATCCACGTCGGCCACGCCTCGCCGCCGTGCCTGTTCGCTGACGTCGAGGTATTTGGCGGGGTAGAGTAGCGGCCGATGAGAGACGCAAGACGCCGGTTGCTGTTCGCTGGGGGCGCGCTGCTGGCGCCGTCGACGCTGCTCGCCCAGCCGAAAGCGCAAAAGGTCGCGCGCATCGGCTGGCTCGGGGCCGGCTTCGGCGGATCGCAGAGAGCGCTCGAGACGTTTCGGCAGCGCTTGCGCGAACTGCACTACGTCGAAACCCGCGATGTGGCCCTCGAAGTGGTCTGGGCCGACCCTGAGCAGACGAAGGTGCCTGCCTTGGCCAAGGAGCTGGCGCAAAGAAAGGTCGACGTGATCGTCGTCGGGGGCACGACCGGCGCAAAGTCGACGCTGTCTGCGGTTAGCGGCATCCCGATCGTGGCGGCCGGCGCGAGCGACCTCGCGGAAGCGGGGTTGGTCAAGAGCATTGCCAGGCCGGGCGGCGACCTCACCGGTATCTCAGTTAACAGTCCGGACGCCGGCACCAAGCAAACCGAACTGATGCGGGAGATCATCCCGAACGCCCGGCGCGTCGCGGTTCTCTGGCAGGGCCCTCGGACTCCGTTCCTGGAGCGCCAGCGCAAGGAGGTCGAAGCGACCCTGACCAGCCGGCTCGAGCTGAGCTGGCACACGGCTCGCGTCAGAGCCGACATCGCGCCGGCGTTCGCGGCGATCCAGATCTTCCGGCCGGAATTTCTCGTCGTCCTGACCGACCCGGTCGCTTTCAGCAATCGCAAGGAAATGGCCGGATATGCCGCGAAAGCGAAGATTCCCGCGGTGTACGGCTTCCGCGAATTCGTCGAGGACGGCGGCTTGGCGAGCTACGGCGCCAACATCCTTCAGTCGTTCCGCCTCGCAGCCGACTACGTCGACCGGATCCTCAAGGGTGCCAAGCCTGCCGACATGCCGGTACAGATGCCCACCAAGCTCGAGCTTGCGGTGAACATCAGCGCCGCGCGAGCCGTGGGCCTCAGCTTCCCCCAGGCTGTGCTCGCACGCGCGGATCTCATCGTCCCCTAGTCCGCTTTGCGGGCAACCAGGTCGACGAGGGCCGACATGCCCCTGTGCCCCGCGCCTTCGTCGACTTCGGCGTCGTACGCCGCGAGGTGCAGGATCTCGAGCGACTTGAAGCTCTCGCGCAGCAATTCCTCGGTGTAGAGGTTCTCGAGCTTCTTCGGCCCGCCGGTGGCGTACTCGAGTTGCTTCGGGCCGTAGCCTTCGACGACGAGCAGTCCGCCGGGCTTCAGCGCCCGCGCCATGCCGGCGAATACGCGCGCGCGCTCGGCCGGCCCGACGAACTGGAAGAAGATGCCGGCGACGAGGTCGTATTGGCGCTCGTCCCAGTTCCAGTCGTTCACGTCGCCGACGCGATAGGCGATCTTGACGCCGGACTCGCGGGCGAAGCGGCGCGCCTTCTCGAGGGCGACGGGCGAGAAGTCGAACGCGGTGACCTCCAGCCCCTGTCCTGCGAGCCAGACGCTGTTGCGGCCTTCGCCGTCCGCGACGCACAGCGCGCTCATCCCGCGCTTCATGCGCGGCGCTTGCGCGGCGAGGAAGGCGTTCGGCGCCGTGCCGAACACGAACCCCGGCGCGGCGAAGCGGTTGTTCCAGCGATCGAGCTCGGGATCCGGCACCGGGTCAATATACGCAATTGAGGACGGGCTGATAAGACTCGGGTTCAGCTCCCCGCTAGGCTGGCGCGCATGCCAGCCACACACCACATCATTTGCGTGCACGGTATCGGCACGCACAGCAAGACCTGGGTAGACGACAAGGACGCCGAGGGCGACGAGAAGCAGTCGTTCGCCGAGCTGTTCCAGGAGAAGTGGGACGAATATCCGCAGCTGAAGAACAAGTCGTTCAAGCTGCACTCGATCTGCTACGACGACGAGATCAACAAGATCTTCCAGCTCTGGCAGGACTACGCCAAGCAGCTGAAGGACCAGCTGAAGACTTCGCCGCTGCTCGCCGCGCAGGCCGCCTGGTTCAACGACGCGGTCGACGAAGCGGTCAAGGCGAAGGGCGAAAGCAACTTCGGCTACACGCACCTCATGGACCTGCTGCTGTTCGCGGGTTCGCCGACCCTGCAGAAGCGGCTGGTCACCTACGCCGGCAACCAGGTGATCAAGCTCATCCAGCAGTACGCCAAGGACGACGACATCTCGATCCTCGGCCACTCGATGGGCTGCGCGATGACGCACAAGGTCGTGCAGGCCCTGTACAACGAGGGCGTCGAGACCCAGCCCGGGAAATTCGAGACGATCCAGGGCGACTTCCGCTTCGTCAACGTCACCCTGGTGGCGAACACCAGCTATTCGCTGTCGCGCGACCAGAAGAAGTTCTACCTCGACCGCCTGGTGCGGCCCTCGAGCAAGGCCGAGGACGGCTGCAGCTACACCTGGCTCAACGTCAACCACCAGTACGACCCGGTGGGGCGCTTCATGCCCTTCGATTGTCACGCGGACCCGGCCTGGCTCGACCCGGTGGTCGCCACCGCCGGCGACTACCTGGACATCGTGCCGAAGCAGCTCACCAGCAAGTCGATCCATGCGCTGACGCATTACTTCCGCGACCCGGGCTTCCACATCCCGTACTTCAAGGCGCTGTTCGGCGTGAAGTTCAGCGACAAGGACATCGCCGACGCGCACGCCGCCTTCGAGAACCTCACGCCCGAGGGCAAGTTCAAGGGCCTGGTGTCGCATCTCGAGCAAATCGACCTCTCGGACACGTCCAGCCTGAAGACGCTGTTCGTCGCCCTCAAGGACTTCTATGCGCTCATCAAGTAGCGCAGCGCTGGGACTGGTCGCGCTGCTCTGCGCCGCGGGCGCCTGGGCGGCGACCGATTGCGCGCAGCAGAAGCTCGCCCCGGCGGAAGACGCCGGCGGCTACCTGCGTGCCTACGGTAACGACTGCACCGCCGCGCAGGCAAAGGAGCAGCTCGCGCGCTGGAAGATCGTCGACACCAAGGACAAGCCGGAGCAGCAGGCGAACCTGCGGCGGATGCTCGACGCATGGAAGGAGATCGGCGAGGCGCTCGCGAAGCTGGCCAGCGAGGCGCCCGCAACCGTGGACGGTAGCCGCTCGGAGATGAAAGACCTCTATCGCCTGATGGCCGAGCGCGCCGACGCGGCGCGCGAGGCGCTCGACGCCGCCCTCAAGCAGGACGCCGCGCCGGACGTCGTCGTGTTCCGCCGCGCCGGCTGGCAGATCACGCCGCAGCTGCGCCTGCTGTCCTTCGAGACGCCGAAGCCGCTGCCGCTGATCCAGGTGCGCACCGGCCTCGATGCGGATTGCGCGACGCCCGACAGCGCGCTCTGCGCCAGCGCGCTTCGCACCGGGAAAGCGATGATGCTGCAGTGGCGGCTCGCCGACACGCTGGCCGCGGTGGCCAGCCAGACGACCCTCGACGCGGTGGCGGGGCAGGTGGCGGCGAAGGAAGCGATCTGGAACCAGTACCTCTACGAGTCGAAGCCGATGCTGCCCTTCGACTTCATGCTCACCGACTGGCTGAGCGGCGGCTGGTCCGAGAACCGCGACTTCGGCAAGGGATTCCCCGTGCCGCCGAGGACGCAGTACTTCCTCCTGCATCCCGCCGCGGCAGTCGAGTACGCCTCCGGCGCGGCCGACGGCCAGCAGATGAAGCCGACCCTCTATCTCGAGGTGATCGGCGCCAACCGCTGGGACCCGAAGCAGCGCTGGATCGACGCGCCGGTGCTCAACAAGTGGTCCGGCGTCTCGCTGATCGTGAGCTACGCCGACCGCGAGGGAATCAAGGACACGGGCTACGGCGCGCTCTTTACCTTCGACAACGTCTATTCGATCGGCGTCTCCCGCTACGGCTCGAAGACCGGGGTCTTCCTCTCGCTCGACCTGGCGAACCTGTGGCGCGACAAGTACAAGCCCCAGTACGAGAAGTACAAGAACACGGTCGAGGCGCTGAAGAGCGCGCCCTAGCCGGGCGCCGCGACCGGCGCGGTATGCTTCGCCGGTGAATCGAAGGGAATTCCTGCACGCGTTGAGCGCGGCCGCGGCCTGCGGCCTGCCGCTGCACGCTTCGCCGGCGCGCGCGCAAAGCCTGCTCTACGACCTCTCGCCCTTCGGCAACATCAGCCTGCTGCACTTCACCGACTGCCACGCGCAGCTCCTGCCGGTGTGGTTCCGCGAGCCGAGCGCGAACCTCGGCGTCGGCGACGCCGTGGGCAAGCCGCCGCACCTCACCGGCGAGGCGTTCCTCCGGGCGTTCAACCTTCCCGCCAAGTCGGACCTGGCGTACGCGTTCACCTCGCTCGACTTCGCCGAGGCGGCGCGGCGCTTCGGCAAGATGGGCGGCTTCGCGCACCTCGCGACGCTGGTGAAGCGCCTGCGCGAGTCGCGGCCGCACGCGCTGCTGCTCGACGGCGGCGATTCCTGGCAGGGCTCGGCGACCGCGCTCTGGACGCAGGGGCGCGACATGATCGCCGCCAGCCGCGCGCTGGGCGTCGACCTCATGACCGGCCACTGGGAATTCACCTACGGGGAAACACGGGTCCAGGACGGCGTCAAGGAACTGGCTCCGATCGAGTTCCTGGCGCAGAACGTGAAGACCGCCGACTTCGAGGAAGCGGTGTTCAAGCCCTGGGTGATGCGCGAGTCGAAGGGCGTGCCGTTCGCGGTCATCGGCCAGGCTTTCCCGTACGTGCCGATCGCGCATCCGCGGCGCTTCGTCGAGAACTGGACCTTCGGCATTCAGGAGCGCGAGCTGCAGAAGCTGGTCGACGAGGCGCGCGCCAAGGGCGCGAAGGTGGTGGTGCTGCTCTCGCACAACGGCATGGACGTGGACCTGAAGCTCGCGAGCCGCGTGCGCGGCATCGACGCGATCCTCGGCGGCCATACGCACGACGGCGTGCCGGCGCCGGTGGTTGTCAAGAATCCGGTTGGACAGACGCTGGTCACCAACGCCGGCTCGAACGGCAAGTTCCTCGGCGTGCTCGACCTCGACGTGAAGGGCGGCAAGGTCGACGGGTACCGCTATCGGCTGCTGCCGGTATTCTCCAACCTGCTTTCCGCGGACGTTTCCATGGCGCGCCTGATTGAAAACGTCCGGAAGCCCTACAAGGAAAAGTTGGAGGAAAAGCTCGCGACCACCGAGGGCCTCCTGTACCGAAGAGGTAATTTCAACGGCACGTTCGACCAGCTCTTCCTCGACGCGCTGATGCAGGAGAACAACGCGCCGATCGCCTTTTCGCCCGGATTTCGCTGGGGCACGACGCTCCTGCCCGGCGAGGCGATCACGCGCGAGCACCTCATGGACCAGGCGGCGATCACCTACCCGATGGCGACGGTCAACGAGATCTCCGGCGCGCAGATCAAGCTGATCCTGGAGGACGTCGCCGACAATCTCCTGAATCCCGATCCGTACTACCAGCAGGGCGGGGACATGGTGCGCGTCGGCGGCCTGACCTACGCGTGCGAGCCGGGCGCGAAGATGGGGCAACGCATCTCCGACCTCCGGCTGGCCGGCGCGCCGCTCGAGGCGGACAAGCGCTACCGGGTGGCGGGCTGGGCGCCGGTGGCGGAAGGAGCGACCGGCGAGCCGGTGTGGGACGTGGTCGAGCGCTGGCTGAAGGAACACAAGGTCGTGTCCCCCCGCCAGTCCAACCTGCCGAGGCTGATCGGAGTGTCCGGTAACCCGGGAATTTCCTGACACGTAGGCATCTCTCTTGCATCGCAAGAGGCATGCGCCAGCGATTCGCCGAAGAGGACGTCCGGAATGTGCCCGACGAACCGAGCATTTTCTTCCTGTACCACGAGAGCGACCTGGTCTACATCGGCCGCACGCCGCCCCGCAGCGGGTTGAGAACCGAGCTGGAGCACGCCCTGCGCATGGCGATGGCCGAGGACATGGACGTCACGCATTTCACCTTCGAGCTCACCAAGAGCCCGAAGACCCGCGCCGCCGAGGAATTGCGGGAGTACTTCGAGAACTGGGGCCGCCTGCCGCAGTACAACCGCGCCCAGGGCGTCGCCTTCCAGCAGCGCGTCGAGCTGCGGCGCTAACATCCCTCTCTTGAGGGATAGATTCTTCGGCGCGGCCGGGCGCCTCGCGCGCGGGCTGCGCGCGGGGGAAATCCTGCTCTGCAATCTTTCCGCCGAGCGCTCGGACTTCGTGCGCTTCAACCACGCGCGCGTGCGGCAGGCGGGCAGCGTCGAGCAGGCCTACCTGACGCTGCGCCTGGTGCGCGGCCGGCGCCAGGCGAGCGCGACGGTGATGCTCGACGGCGATTCCCACGACGACGCGCTGCGCTCGCTGCGCGATGCGCTCGACGGCCTGCCGGAAGATCCGTGGCTGCTCATCAACGAGTCGCCGCGCTCGAGCGAGAGCGTGCGGCGGGGGGCGTTGGCCGCGTCCCGGGACGTGGTCGACGGGGTTCTCGAGAAGTCGGGAAACCTGGATCTGGTCGGCATCTACGCCGGCGGCACGATCATGCGCGGCTTCGCCAATTCGCTCGGGCAGCGGAACTGGCACGAGATCGACAGCTTCAACTTCGACTTCAGCCTGCACGGCGAGGGCGATCGCGCGGTGAAGTCGGGCTACGCGGGCTTCGAGTGGGACGGGAGGGTTTTCGCGCAGAAAATCCTTCTCGCCGAGGAAGAGATGAAGGTGCTTAAGGGAACGAAGAAACAAATCGTTCCCGGCGAGTACCGCGCCTACCTCGCGCCGCGCGCCCTGGGCGAGGTCGCCGGGCTCCTCAACTGGGGCGGATTCTCGGCGCGGGCGCAGAAGACGCGGCAGAGCCCGCTGCTTCGCATGCAGGAGGGCGCGCGGCTCTCACCCAAGGTCACGCTGCGCGAGAACACCGCCGAGGGCATGGCCGCCGCGTTCCAGGGCGACGGCTTCGCCAAGCCCGGGCGCGTGACGCTGATCGAGAAGGGCGCATTGAAAGACCCGCTGGTTTCGCCGCGCTCGGCGAAGGAATACGGTTTGGAGACCAACGGCGCCGGCGGCAGCGAGGGCGCATCGTCGCTCGACCTGCAGGAAGGTTCCCTGGACAAGGCGAACGTCCTGAAAGAACTGGATGCGGGTTTGTACCTCTCGAATCTCTGGTACCTCAATTTCTCCGACCGGCCCGCGGGCCGCATCACCGGCATGACGCGTTTCGCCACCTTCTGGGTCGAGGGCGGGAAGATCGCCGCACCGGTCGGGCCGATGCGCTTCGACGATTCGATCTACCGCCTGCTCGGCGAGAGCCTCGTCGATCTCACGCGCGAGCGTGAATTACTGCCCGATCCGTCCACCTACGGCGAGCGCTCGACCGCGAGCGAGCGCTTGCCGGGAATTCTCCTGAAGTCGCTTCGCTTCACGCTGTAACGAAGCGGCGACGCCCGATTACGGCGCGGGCGACAGACAGCGAAACGCCCGGCGCGGAGAATACGTACTCCCCCTAGGGTCGTTCTTCTCCTCCTCCCTGAGAGCGACTCTTTACTTAAACGGCCACCTTCGGGTGGCCGCTTTTTTTGTATAGTCGCCGCATGCCATCTCAGTGGTTGAGCGTGCGCGACATCCTCGCCGGGCGCGCACCGAAGGACACTCCCGTCACCGTCAAGGGCTGGGTGCGCACGCGGCGCGACTCGAAGGCCGGCATTTCCTTCGTGCACGTTTCGGATGGGTCGTCGTTCCATCCTGTCCAAGCCGTGGTTGCGAGTGCAATTCAAAACTATGCCGAAGTTCAGCGCCTGACCGCGGGCTGCGCCATCGAGGCGACCGGCAGCATCGTTCCGTCGCCCGCCAAGGGCCAGCCCTTCGAGATGCAGGCGAGCGAGGTGAGGGTGGTTGGCTGGGTGGAGGATCCCGACCACTATCCGATCCAGCCCAAGCCCCACACCATGGAGTTCCTGCGCGAGGTCGCGCACCTGCGGCCGCGCACCAACGTGATCGGCGCGACGACGCGAGTGCGCCACACCGTGGCGAAGGCCATCCACCGCTTCTTCGACGAGCACGGCTTCTTCTGGGTGGCGACGCCGATCATCACCTCGGCCGACGCCGAGGGGGCGGGCGCGATGTTCCGCGTCTCCACCCTGGACAAGGAGCATTTCTTCGGCCGCGAGGCGTTCCTCACGGTTTCCGGCCAGTTGAACGTCGAGGCCTACTGCCTCGCGCTCAGCAAGGTCTACACCTTCGGCCCGACCTTCCGCGCCGAGAACTCCAACACCAGCCGCCACCTCGCCGAGTTCTGGATGATCGAGCCCGAGATTGCTTTCGCGGATCTGGCCGCCGACGCGAGTCTTGCAGAGGCCTTGTTGAAGTTCGTGTTCAAGTCATTGTTGGAAGAAAGACCCGAGGACATGGCTTTCTTCGATGAGCGCATCGAAAAGGGCATCGTCGCCAAGCTGGCGGGCATCGTCGATTCCGAGTTCGTGCGCATGGACTATGCGGAAGCCATTTCGACGCTCGAGCGCTCGAAGGAGAAATTCGAGTTCCCGGTGAAGTGGGGCATCGACCTGCAGTCCGAGCACGAGCGCTGGCTCACCGAGAAGCACGCCAAGCGGCCGGTGATCGTCATGAACTACCCGAAGGGCATCAAGGCGTTCTACATGCGCCTGAACGACGACGCCAGGACCGTCGCGGCGATGGACGTGCTCGCCCCCGGCATCGGCGAGATCATCGGCGGCTCGCAGCGCGAGGAGCGCCTCGACGTGCTCGATTCCCGGATGGCGGAGATCGGCATCGATCAATCGAGTATGGAGTGGTACCGCGACCTGCGCCGCTACGGCAGCGTGCCGCACGCCGGCTTCGGCCTCGGCTTCGAGCGAACGATCGCCTACGTGACGGGGCTGTCGAATGTCCGCGACGTCATCCCTTTTCCACGGACTCCGGGCAACGCGCGGTATTGATTTGCCCCCTGACAAGGGGGCCGTGAGCCGAAGGCGAGCGGGGGGTTCTACTTGCCGCGCCGGGAGGCGAGATAGAGGACCAGCGCCGTTCCCGCCGAGAGCCAGCCGATCGTCACGCCGAGCTGCTTGCCCTGCCAGCGGGCGGCGAACCAGCGCTGCACGTCGTCGAACAGAACCGAAGCTTTGCCGCCGAACTGCCGCAGCGTCCGGTTGTACTGCTTGGAGTTGGCGAGGTCGTACATCGCCGCGGCCTCGTCCTCTTCGGGCGCGAAGAGATAGATCCCGGCCGCGACGCTCAGGCCGATTGCGAGAACGAGGATGCTTGCGATCTTCAAGCCTACTCGGCGGTGATGCCGCGCGCCTTGATGAGGCGCGCATAGCGCTGCACCTCGTTGGCGAGGAACTTGCGCGATTCCTCGGGCGAGGTGATGAAGGGCTCGAAGCCCTGCTGCGCGAACTTGTCCGCCACGTCTTTGGAGCCGAGTGCCGCGTTGAGTGCGCTGTTGAGCTTGGCGACGACCGGCTGCGGCGTGCCCGCAGGCGCGAGGAGGGCGAGCCACTGCGTGAACTCGAAGCCCTTCACGCCGGCTTCCTGCATGGTCGGCACTTCGGGAAGGAGCTTGGAGCGGGTCGCGCTGGTGACCGCCAGCGCCTTGAGGTTGCCCGATTTCACGTGCGGCAGGACCGCCGAGAGCGTCGGGAAGCTCATGTCGACCACGCCGGAGAGCGTGTCGACCAGCGCCGGGCCGCCGCCCTTGTACGGGACGTGGACGATGTTGGTGCCGGTCTCGTCCTTGAACATCTCGGCGCAGAAATGGAAGGTGGTGCCGATGCCGGCCGAGGCGTAGTTCATCTTGCCGGGATTGGCGCGCGCCGCGGCGAGCAGCTCCTGCACGCTGTTGGCGGGATTCCGCTTCGGCACGACCAGCGCATGCGGCGCGGTGGCGACCATGCCGATGGGGACGAAATCCTTGATCGGGTCCCAGGTGAGGTTCTTGAACAGGCTCTGGTTGGTGACCAGCGGGATGGTGTTGAGCACGATCGTGTAACCGTCGGGCGCGGCGCGCATGGCCGCTTCCATGCCGAGGTTGCCCGAGGCGCCGCTGCGGTTCTCGATGACGATGCGCTGGCCGAGCTGCCGGTCGAGCGGCTCGCCGATCAGGCGCGCCATGATGTCGACGCTGCCGCCGGGCGGGAAGGGCGCGATCATGCGGATCGGCTGGTTCGGATATTGAGCGGACGCCGGCAGCGCGAGCAGTCCGGTGAGAAGCGGCAGTAGGAATAGCAAGACGAGTTTGCGCATAGATGTCCCTATAATCGGCCAAGAGAGGAGGTTCTGCAATTGAAGGCGCCGTCGTTCGCCTACGCGAAACCGCGCTCGCTCGAGGAGGCGTTCCCGCTGCTCGAGCGCCCCGGCGCCCGCATCCTCGCCGGCGGCCAGAGCCTCATCCCCTCGCTCAACATGCGCCTCTCGGCGCCGCAGCTCCTGGTCGACATCGGCGGGCTCGCGCGCCTGAAGGACATCTCGCCGCAGCCCGGCGGCCTGCGCATCGGCGCGCTGGCGACGCATGCCGAGATCGAGCGCTCGGAGCTGGTGAAGAAGCACGTGCCGCTCCTCGCCGAGGCCGCGCCGCATATCGCGCATCCGGCGATCCGCAACCGCGGCACCCTCGGCGGCAGCCTCGCGCTCGCCGACCCGGCCGCCGAATACCCGGCATGCGCTTTGGCGCTGAACGCCACCATGATTTTGCAAAGCAGAAAAAATGAACGTCGCGTTCCTGCGGCGTCCTTCTTCAAGGGCCTGTTCGACACCGACATCCGGCCGGGCGAAATCCTCGTCGCCGCGGAATTCCCCAGGGTCGACCGCTCGGCGTTCCTCGAACTGACGCGCCGGCACGGCGACTATGCGATCGTCGGCCTGGCCGGGGTCGCCGACGCTTCGGGCAAGCGCATCGCCTTCTTCTCCGTCGATTCGAAGCCGGTCCTGGCGAAAAATGCCGCGGCCGCCAAGTCTCTCGAAGAAGGAATCCTGGGCCTGAAAAAAGATCTTTCGCCCGCCGCAGACCTGTACAACTCCGCCGCGACCAAGCTGCACCTCGCCGGCGTTCTCCTCAAGCGCGCATGGAACACGCTGTCGAAGCCACACTGACCGTCAATGGCACGAAGGTGACGCGGCGAATCGAGCCGCGCATGCACCTCGTCGATTTCCTGCGGGATGAGCTGGGCCTCACGGGCTCGCACCTCGGCTGCGAGCATGGCGTGTGCGGCGCCTGCACGGTACGCGTCAACGGCGAGATCGTGCGCGGCTGCCTGATGCTGGCGGTGCAGGCCGGTGGCTGCAGGGTGGACACGATCGAGGGGCTGTCGGATTCCAAGGAACTCGCAGCCCTGCAAAAGGCTTTTCACGAGCACAACGCTTTCCAGTGCGGCTTCTGCACGCCGGCGATGCTCATGGCCGCTCAGGAGCT
>LSTF01000069.1 GCA_001644455.1 Betaproteobacteria bacterium SCGC AG-212-J23 | reverse complement strand
GATGGCGAGGCGAACGCGGGATCCTGAGCGTCGACCTCGACCTGCGTCAGTACGCAAGCGAGCTGGCGCTCGACGCCGTCATGCCGCAGGACGTTTTCGAGGGACTGGAGCAACAGGTAGCCGATGCCGCCCTGGCTGTGCGCCACGCAGACATCGAGGCGCATCGGCGGGATGGCTTCGCGCGTCAGCATCATGCGCAGCAGGATCTTGCCGACCACCGGACCGTTGCCATGGGTGAGGACGAGGCGCGGCGAAGCCTTGATGAGCGGCAGCAGCGAGCGCGCGGCGCGATCGGCCACCACCTCCTGCTCCTCGGTGGTGCCGCGGATGTCCTCGGGATGTGTCGCGTTGCCGCCAATGGCGACGATCAGGCCGTCGGGCATCGGTTCAGTTTATCCTGCCCCGCTTGAAGAAATGGATCGGACAGCCGCTCCCCCGGACAGAGGATGATCGCCTCCTCTGTGGTCGTGGCGCTTTCACGGATGACCTGACCGTAACGGGTATGGTCCACGCCGCGGTGGTGCGTTCGCCACATGCCCACGCCCGCATTCGTAGCATCCGCACAGACGTTCCGGGCGTGATTGCTGTCCTCACCGGCAAGGACGCGGTCGCGGACGGCCTCAAGGCAATTCCCTTCCGGCCGATCTCGCCGAATCCGCACGAAGTCCCGCTCATGGGCTCCTTTCCGCCTTTCCCGGTTCTGACGGCGGACAGGGTGCGTTTTGTCGGCGAAGCGGTCGCCCTCGTCGTCGCCGAAACGCGCGCCCTGGCGCGCGATGCCGCGGAGCGCGTCGAAGTCGAATACGAGACGCTGGAAGCAGAGGAAAAGGTGTGCGTCGACGTCGCGATGGGCGACGTCGCTACGGCATTCGCGGGCGCAGCCCATGTCGTGCAACTGAAGACGCAACTCAACCGCGTGACCGGCGTGCCCCTGGAGCCGCGCGTGACGCTCGCGCAATACGAGAATGGCCGCTTCACCGTGCACGCGACTTCCGCCTGGGTGCAGCGCCACCGCGCCGACCTCGCCGCCGTGCTGGGCGTGCCCGAGGAATCGGTCCGCGTCGTGACGCGCGATCTGGGCGGCAACTACGGCACGCGCAACAACTTCTATCCCGAGTACGCGCTCGCGGCCTGGGCGGCCAAGCGCGTCGGCCGGCCGGTGAAATGCGCGCTCGACCGGCACGAATGCTTCCTGAGCGACGACCACTCCCGCGATCTCGCCGTGCAGGCCGAGCTCGCGCTCGATCGCGACGGCCGGTTCCTCGCCTTTCGCACCGCCAACACCAGCGACCTCGGCGCGCACGCGATCTCGACGGTGCCGCTCTCGAAAGGCATCGGCGTCTCGACCAGCGTCTATCGTGTTCCCGCTGTCGCGGCACGCGGCCGCGCGGTGCTGTCCAACACCTCGCCGACCTCGGCCTATCGCGCGGCCGGCCGGCCGGAAGTGATGTTCGTCATCGAGCGGCTGATCGACCTCGCGGCGCGACGTCACGGCTTCGACCGGCTGGAAATCCGCCGCCGTAACCTCGTCGCGCCGTCGGCGATGCCCTACCGCAATCCTTTCGGCCTCGTCTACGACAGCGGCGACTACCCGGCGGTGCAGGAGCGGGCTGCACGGGTCGCGGACTGGGCGGGATTCGAGAAGCGCCGCGCCGCGGCGCTCGCCCGCGGCCGTTATCGCGGCATCGGCCTTTCGAACTACGTCGAGCTCAACACCGGCGCGCCGCGCGAGCAGGCGGAGGTCACGGTGCGGCCCGAGGGCCGGATCGACCTCGTCCTCGGCACGCTCTCTTCCGGACAGGGACACGAAACCGCGTTCGCCCAGTTTCTCGCCGACTGCTTCGCGGTCGATCCCGCGCAGGTGCGCCTCCTCGCCGGCGACAGCGACGTGGCGAAGGTCGGCGGCGGCACGCACTCGGGCCGCTCGATGCGCATGGGCGCCGCGGTGATGCGGGGCGCCGCCGATCGGGCGATCGAAGCCGGGCGCAAGGTCGCTGCCGAGCGGCTGGAAGCCGCGGTCGCGGACATCGAGTTCGTCGCCGGCCGGTTCACGGTGAAGGGGACCGACCGCTCGGTCGGTCTTTTCGAGGTGGGCGTCATCGCCGGCGTCTACGACGAAAGCACTTCGCTGCCGTCCTTCGCCTACGGCTGCGCGGTGTGCGAGGTGGAGATCGATCCCGAGACGGGGGTGACGGAGGTGATCGCGCACACGAACGTCGACGACTGCGGCCGCGCGATCAACCCGCTCATCCTGCACGGCCAGGCGCAGGGCGGCATGGCGGCCGGCATCGGCCAGGCGCTCTTCGAGCGCTGCGTCTACGACGAGGCGGGCCAGCTCCAGTCGGCGACGCTCATGGACTACGCGCTGCCGCGCGCCGACCAGCTGCCGATGTTCACCACCGAGATCAGCGAGGTGCCGTCGACCACGCATCCGCTCGGCCTGCGCGGCGGCGGGGAGGGCGGCACCACGCCTGCACTGGGTGCCGTGGCGAACGCCATCGCCGACGCGCTCTCGCCTCTCGGCGTCGAGCATGTGGAATTGCCGGCGACACCCGAGCGCGTCTGGCGCGCCATCCGGCAGGCCAAGTAGACTACTTCGATGGTCAGGCTCAAGCTCGTCATCGGCGACAAGAACTACTCCTCGTGGTCGATGCGGCCGTGGGTGCTGCTGCGCCAGGCGGAAATTCCCTTCGAAGAAGTGCTGCTCCACTTCGCGGATGTCGATGGCGGCCTGACCGTCGCCGGCATCGAGAAATATTCGAAGGCGCGCAAGGTACCGGTGCTGCTCGTCGACGGCGAGCCGGTGTGGGACTCGCTCGCGATCGCCGAGACCGCCGCCGAGCTTTTTCCCGAGAAGCAGCTCTGGCCGGCCGACGCGCGCGCGCGGCGCCTGGCGCGCTCGGCGTGCGCCGAGATGCATTCCGGCTTCCAGGCGCTGCGCGTCAAGATGCCGATGAATATCAAGGGCAGCCACCCGGGCAAGGGCCTGACGCCCGAATCGCAGCGCGACATCGACCGGATCGTCTCGGTCTGGAGCGAGTGCCGGGAGCGGTTCGGCGGCGGCGGCTCGCTCCTCTTTGGCAAGTTCTCGATCGCCGACGCATTCTTCGCGCCGGTGGTGATGCGCTTTCGCACCTACGGCGTCGAGGTGCCGCGCCTCGCGAAGGACTATTGCGCGGCGGTGGAGGCTCTGCCCGCGGTGCGCGAGTGGATCGAGGCGGCGCGCAAAGAAAAGAAGTTCGTCGCCGAAGACGAGCCGTACACCAAGAAGTGAAGGCATACATCGTCGGCGGAGCGGTTCGCGACGAATTGCTTGGCCTGCCGGTCAAGGATCGCGACTGGGTCGTGGTCGGCGCGACCCCGGAGGAGATGGTCGCCAAGGGCTTCAAGCCGGTCGGCAAGGACTTCCCGGTCTTTCTCCATCCGACCACCAAGGAAGAATATGCGCTGGCCCGGACGGAACGAAAAAGCGGCCGGGGCTACAAGGGCTTCACCGTGCATGCCGCGCCGGACGTCACGCTGGAAGACGACCTGCGCCGCCGCGATCTCACCATCAACGCCATCGCCAAGGACGAGAGCGGCAAGCTGATCGATCCGTTCAACGGGCAGGAGGACCTGCGCCAGGGCGTCCTGCGCCATGTCAGCGAGGCCTTCGCCGAGGACCCGGTGCGCATTCTGCGCGTCGCGCGGTTCGCCGCCCGATTTGGTTTTTCAACCAATCGAAACACTCTGAGGTTGATGCGCAAGATGGTCGAGTCCGGCGAGACCGACCACCTGGTCGCCGAGCGGGTCTGGCAGGAATTCTCCAAAGGCCTGATGGAAGAGCACCCGGAGCGCATGTTCCAGGTGCTCGAATCCGCGGGCCTGAAATTAGTTCCGAAACCCAAGACCAGGCTGGGTGGCAGCCTGCCGGTTCGTTTCGCGCTGCTTGCCTGGTCGCTCGAGGAGAAGGAGGTCGAGGCGCTGTGCAAGCGGTTGCGCGCGCCGAACGAGGTGCGCGAGCTGGCGATGCTCGCGAGCGCCTATCGCGAGCAGCTGAAGCATGCAAAGAAGCCCGAGGAGCTGCTCGACGTGCTGAAGCGCACCGACGCCTTCCGCCGGCCGGAGCGCTTCGCCCAGCTCCTCGAAGTGGCGCGCTTCTCGACGCCGAAGGCGGATTTCACGCGGCTGGAGAAGGCGCGGGCCGCGGCGGCCGCGGTCGATGCCGGCGCGCTCGCCGCCGGCGGTTCGGGCAAGGACATTGCGAGGCGCGTCGATGCAGCGCGCCTCGAGGCGATCAGATCAGCTTCGTGATCGCCCAGACGAGCAGCGAAAGGACGACCGTGCTGGCGATCGGGATGTAGTACATTCGCCCGCGCACCGGGACGACGAAATCGCCCGGCATGCGGAAACGCAGCCGCTGCGAAATCAGCGAGAGCAGGATCACCAAAACCACCACTGTCACGAGCCACTTAACCATAACTGTCTTATATACCCCATGATCGACTTGTATACCTGGAGCACCCCGAACGGCCGGAAAGTTTCGATCATGCTGGAGGAATGCGCGCTGCCCTACCGCGTGCACAAGATCAACATCGGCACCAACGCCGAGCAGTTCACGCCCGACTATCTGAAGATCAATCCCAACGGCAAGATCCCGTCGATCGTCGACCCCGATGGCCCGGGCGGCAAGCCGATCAACATGATGGAGTCGGGCGCGATCCTGATTTATCTCGCCGAAAAGACCGGCAAGTTTCTCAACCAAAAAAATAGATATGTTGTTCTGCAATGGCTCATGTTCCAGATGGGCGGCGTGGGGCCGATGTTCGGCCAGGCGCACCACTTCATGCGCGCCAAGAAAGACGAGATCCCGTACGGCAGCGAACGCTATGGCAACGAAGCCAAGCGCCTCTACGGCGTGATGGACAAGCATCTCGAGAAAAGCGATTACTTCGCGGGCGCGGAATACAGCATCGCCGACATGGCGATCTATCCCTGGACCGCGCGCTTCGAATGGCATCGCGTGGACATCGCGTCGTTCAAGAACGTGAAGCGCTGGTACGACAAGGTCGGCGCGCGCCCCGCAGTGGTAAAGGGCATGGCCGTACCGCCGGTCTAGCGAAGGGCTTCTTCCAGCTTTTCGTAGTCCACCGGCTTCACGAGATGCAGGTCGAAGCCGGCCTCTGCAGTGCGCCGCCGATCCTCCGGTAAACCATAGCCGGTGAGCGCGATGAGCGTGACGCGGCGGCCGCTGTCGGCACGCACGCGGCGCGCGAGCTCGTAGCCATCGATCCCGGGCAGGCCGATGTCCACCAGCGCCACGTCCGGCGGTGCGGTGCGCATGGCCTCGAGCGCGGCATGACCCTCGGACGCCACGCGCACGCGGTGTCCCCGCAGCTCGAGCAGCTTGCGCAGCGTCTCGCGCGCGTCGGCGTTGTCTTCGACGATCAGGATGTCGCGCGAGGGCACCGCCGCGTCGGCGGCCACGGCCCGCTGCGCCGGCGCGCGCGGCTCGATCGCCGGGAAGCGCACGGTAAACCGGCTGCCGCGGCCGGGGCCCTCGCTGTCGGCTCGCGCCGAGCCGCCGTGCAGCGCGGCGAGCTGGCGCACCAGCGTCAGGCCGAGGCCGAGGCCGCCGGCGGAGCGGTCGAGGCCCGGCTCGCCCTGGACGAAGGGCTCGAAGACGCGCGAGAGTAGCTCGCGGCGCATGCCGATGCCGTTGTCGGCGACTTCCAGCACCGCGTCGCCGCCTTGCTTGCCGACCGTGATGCGGATGCTGCCGCCCGCCGGGGTGTACTTCACCGCATTCATCAGAAGGTTGGCGATGATCTGCTCGAGCCGCGTCGGATCGGCCTGCACCCACACCGGCTGCAGCTCGTCGCTCCACTTGTGCTGGCCGAGCTTGCCGCTGCTGCGCAAGGTGGCGATCGCCTGTCCGGCCGCGGCCGAAAGATCGACCGGGCGCAGCTCGAGGACGATCTTGCCCATGATGGCGCGCCCGGCGTCGAGCAGGTCGTCGGTGAGTCGCGCTAGATGCTCGGCCTGACGACCGATGATGCCGCGCGCGCGCGAGGCGTCTTCTGCGGCGATGCCCGGATGCTCCAGCAGGCGGGTGGCGTTCATGATCGCGCCCAGCGGATTGCGCAGCTCGTGGCCGAGGAGCGCGAGGAACTCGTCCTTGGCGCGATTCGCCGCCTCGGCGGCGGCGCGCGCTTCCTTCTCGCGATCGAGCAGCCTCTCGCGCTCGGCTTCGCTGCGCGCCCGCTCGTCCGCCGCCGTCTCCAGCGAGGCGCCGACCTGGCGGATCTCGGCGATCGGCGTCGCCGGCGGCCGGAGCGGCTCGCGCCTGCCAAGGGCGCGCGCGGCGCTGCTCAGCGCCTCCATGGGGCGGGTGATGCCGCGGCCGATCGCCACCGCGGCGAGCGCGCCGAGCACGATCGAGAGCAGCAGGCCGGTGCCGTAGGCGGCGATCGAGCGCCAGGCGCCGAGGTCGATCAGCGAAGCGGGAACGCCGATCGCCACCGTCCAGCGCGTCTGGTGGGACCGGCTATAGGCGGTGTAGATCCGCTCGCCCTCCAGCGAATCGGTCAGGCCGTAGGCCTCGTCGGGAGGTTCATCCATCATGGCCTTCAGGCTCGGCGCCGGAGGCGTGCCGAGGTTTTCCGTATGCTGCCGCGAGCGCGCGACGCGCATCTGCCGCGCATCGAACACGGAGACGAGCCAGTCCGGGGGCACCTTCTGGCGAGTGACCACGTCGAGGATGGCATCGGGCTTCAGCGCCGCGGTGAGGACATAGCGCAGCTCGCCGTCCCGAATCACCGGCACGCGCACCGGAATGCCGAGCTCGCCGCGCGGACCGCGGCGAAGGTAGCCGATCACCGGGGCGCGCGACTGCACCACGTGCTCAAAGCTGTCAGCCTCGACGAGGCTCGCGACCGGCGTGCCGAACGGGATGCGGGCATTGGCGAGCGTCGTGCCGGAAGGATCGGCGAGCACCAGCGTGAGCCACTCCGGGTTGGCCGCCAGCACGCGCCGCATGACGAGATGGAAGCGTCGCAGATCGCCGCGGTCGAGTGTCGGCGCCGCTGCCAGCCCCTCCAGTACCGCCACTGCGCGATCAAGCTCGGCGTCGACCGCGGTGGTGAGCGCGCGGCTGATCTCCAGGCCGGCGCGCCCGGCCTGCTCGCGCTGCTTCTCGGTGAAGACGTAGAGCGCGAGGCCCGACACGACCGCCACCGGCAGGATGGCGGCGGCGACGAGGACGAAAAGGCGCCGGCGGAGCGGGACCGTATTCACGTTATCTGCGCGCGTGCTTTTCGAGGAAAGCGAGAATCTCTTCCACCCGCAGCTGCGGCTCGCCGGGCACAGGCTTGGTGCCGACCACGCGGTTCATCCACTCCATGTTTTCCTGCATGCGCGCCACCACCGCGCGCCACTCGGCGACGCTGTGCCGCTGCGGATCGGGCAGCACGTGGCACTGGCTGCAGGCGAGGCGGAACGCCTCGCCCGCCGGCGCGTTGACCTCGGGATAGCGCGCCGGATCGAGCGGCGTCTGCGCGTGCTTTCGCAGGTAGGCGACGATCGTCCGGGTCTCCTCGGCGCTCGGCGCTTTCACGCCGGCCATCATCTCGCTCATCACGCCGCCCAGGTTGCCGCGGCCTGCCATGCGCTTCACCATGCGCTCGACCACGCTCGGCCATCTCGCGGCATTGTGCATCGCCGGGTTGGCGAGGTTATGGCACTGCACGCAGTAGCCGATCGTCAGGCGCGCGCCTGGCGAGCCCGGCTCGGGCAGCTGCGTCGCTTCGAAGGTCGGCGGCAGGATGCGCTCGAGCAGCGGCCCGTGCGGGCTCTCCGCCCAGCGCTTGCGCGCGTCGCCGATTTCATCGGCGTTAGCCATGAAAACCAACAGCAGCGCACTAAAGAGCATGGGATCGATCGCCCCGCGCGAATCCTGTCAGCGGTGTCGCGATCCCCTTGCCGACCGCCAGCACCTTGAAGAGCTCGCCCATCTCCGCCGGCGAGAGCAGCTTCTGCGCCTGCGCCGCGATCGGCGCGTACACCAGCGCGTTCTCGACGTTCGCCTCGCCGAGCACGTCGGTGATGCCGCAGTTGACCAGGAACTGCGCCTGTGTCGCATAGCCGAGCACCTCGGCGCCGGCCGCGCGCGCCGCCGCGGCGAGCGCGCTGAAGTCGACGTGCGCGGTGATGTCCTCGTCGCCCGGGCGGGCGAACGGGTCGGCGTGCGAGCGGTGGCGGTGGTGGCACATCAGCGTTCCGGTGGCGCGCTGCGGGTGGTAGTACTCCTGGCGCGGAAAACCGTAGTCGACGACGAGGATCAGGCCGTGCTCGAGGTGCTCGCAGAGCGTGCGCATCCAGGCGCGAGCAGCCAGGCCGATCTCGCTTTCGTAAGGCGGTGGAACCAGGATCCTGCTCGCCTCTTCCTGCAGCCCTCCGGACGCTGGTTTTTCCTTCCACGTGAACTTTCCGTTGTGGACGGTCACGCCGCGCTCCATGACCCCTCCGTTCCGCCACGCGACGACGTGCACCGGGATGGCATCGGCCACCTCGTTGGCGATGATGATGCCGCGCCAGCGTTCGGGCAGACGGTCCAGGTGCTTCACCCGTTTTCCCAGCCGTCTTTCCTGCAGCGCGCGCAGCGCAGCGCTTGTCTCGAGAATGTAGTAGTCCCGGTCGATCGTCTCGGCGAGCGCGCCAGTGCCAGCACCCAACTCGAGGATCGGTAGATCGGGAAACTGCGCGAGCTGCCGGGCGAGGGTGCGACCAAAAAGGCTGCCGAGCTCGGGCGCGGTGACGAAGTCGCCCTCGGCGCCGAATTGCCGCGCGCCGCCTGCGTAATAACCCGCACCGGGAGCATGCAGCGCGAGCTCCATGTAGCGGGCGAAAGAGATCCAGCCGCCCTGGTCGGCGATCTCGCGGACGATCTGCTCGCGCGCCAGCATGCGATGGAATTTAACCTAGAATCCAGCGACTTAATGAACGGCGATCTGACAGGGAAAACCGGACTCGTGACCGGCGGCGCACGCCGCGTCGGCGCCGCCATCGCGCGCCGGCTGCACGCCGCGGGCGCCAACGTCGTCGTGCACTACCGCGACTCCGACGCTGATGCGGACAAGCTGCTCGCCGAGCTGAACGCGCAACGGCCGAAGAGCGCCCAGAAGGTGAAAGCGGAGTTGTTGGCGCCGATCGCGCCGCGCGCGCTGCTGGCGGCGGCGCTCGAGGGCTTCGGCCGGCTCGACGTCCTGGTGAACAACGCTTCCAGCTTCTTCCCGGTCGCGCTCGGCGCGATCGAGGCTTCGCACTGGGAGGAGCTGCTCGGCTCGAACCTGCGCGCGCCGCTCTTCATCGCCCAGGAGGCGGCGGCGGAGCTCGCCAAGCAGGAAGGCGCGATCGTCAACATCGTCGACATCCATGCCGAGCGGCCGCTCAAGGGCTATCCGGTGTACAGCATCGCCAAGGCCGGCCTCGCGGCGATGACGCGCTCGCTCGCGATCGAGCTCGCGCCGAAGGTGCGCGTCAACGGCGTCGCGCCCGGCGCGATCGCCTGGCCCGAGGACGGCCAGTTCGAGCCGGCCGAGCGCGCGCGCGTCGTCGCCACCACGCCGCTCGGGCGCACCGGCACGCCGGAGGACATCGCCCAGGCGGTACACTTCCTCGCCTGCGCCCCCTATGTCACCGGCCAGATCCTGGCGGTGGATGGAGGCCGCTCGATCTTCCTATGAACGTCGTTTTTGTAAAACCCAAAGAGGCCTACGAAGCGGCGAAGGTCGCGAAGCGCATCCGCCGCCAGGTCGGCGAGGCGATCGCCGACTTCCGCATGATCGAGGAAGGCGACAAGGTGATGGTCTGCCTGTCCGGCGGCAAGGACAGTCACGCGATGCTGGATGTGCTGCTGGCGTTGCAGGAAAAATCGCCGGTCCGGTTCGAGTTGATCGCCGTCAACCTCGATCAGAAGCAGCCGGGATTTCCGGAGCACGTGCTGCCCGGATACCTCGAGGGCCGCGGCGTGCCGTTCCAGATCGTCGAGCAGGACACCTACTCGATCGTGAAGCGCGTCATCCCGGAAGGGCAGACGATGTGCTCGCTGTGCTCGCGCCTGCGCCGCGGCGTGCTGTATCGCGTCGCGGGCGAGCTCGGGGCGACCAAGATCGCTCTCGGCCACCATCGCGACGACATCCTCGCGACGTTTTTCCTCAACCTGTTCCACGGCGGCAAGCTGAAGGCGATGCCACCGAAGCTCGTTTCCGACGACGGTCGGCATGTCGTGATCCGTCCGCTGGCCTACGTCGCGGAAGAGGATTTGATTCACTATTCCAGAATCAAGTCTTTTCCCATCATCCCGTGCACGCTGTGCGGCTCGCAGGACAACTTGGAGCGGAAAAAGATCGGCGAGATGCTCGCCGAGTGGCAGCGCCGCCACCCGGGGCGGATCGAGTCGATCGTGCGCGCCCTGGGCAACGTCGCCGAGTCGCACCTTCTTGACCGAAAATTATTCGATTTCGCGGCGCTGCAGTCCGAACGCGCTATGCCGGAAACGCCTCGCCGGTCATCCGAGTCTTCCTAGAATGGCTGTGCGCGCTCTCATCCTCATGCTGCTTTCCTTCACAAGCCTGGCGAACGCCACCGGCCTCGCGCCGGACCCGGCGCTGGTGCGCGAGGCCGTGGTGCAGGTCTACGGCGCGCGCACCATGGGCGCGAAGGGCCTCTTCGGCGTGCACACCTGGGTGGCGGTCAAGCCGGCCAATGCGCCGCAGTGGACCGTCTACGAAGTGATCGGCTGGCGCTTGCGGTGGAACGACTCCGCGCTCGTCATCCGCCATCGGCAACCGGATGCGTGGTTCGATTCCAAGGCCGAGCTTTACGCCGACAAGCGTGGCCCGGGCGTGGACGAGCTCATCCGCCGCATCGACGAAGCGGCCAGGGACTATCCCTACGCCAGGGAATACACCCTCTGGCCGGGGCCGAACTCGAACACTTTCACCGCCTGGATCGGCCGCGCCGTGCCGGAGCTCGGCATCGACCTGCCGGCGACCGCGATCGGCAAGGACTTCACCGGCACGCAGGTCTTCTCGCGCGCGCCGAGCGGCCGCGGCGTGCAGTTCTCGCTCGGCGGCGTGTTTGGCCTTTCTGCGAGCGGCGTCGAGGGCCTCGAGCTCAACATCCTCAGCCTCAACTTCGGCGTGAGCAGCTCCGGCATCAAGCTGCCGCTCATCGGCCGCATCGGCAGCCTCAGCTTTCCCACCGCCGTCGCCCAGCCCGCGACGCCCTGAAATCTAGGACGTCTTGACGTAGCTTACTTCCAGGCAGACGTTCACCAGCGCCTGGCGTTTCTCTTCCTTGACGACCTTCAGCGCGCGCTCGAGCGCGGGCATGAGCTCCTTCGGCTCGCTGACCCGCTCGCCGTGGCCGCCCGAAGCCTGGATGACGTGCTCGAAACGGGGAGAGGGCTCGAGCGTCGCAAAAGGAGGTTGCTTTGATTCGGAAGCGGCCCCTTTGGGATACGTCGCAAGCGTGGAGCGGTGCACCGCCGCCCAGCGCGCGTTGTTGGCGATGACGAACAACATCGGCAGGCGCATCGCTTCGGAGACGAAGTGCACCGCGGTCGGGTTGCCGAACATGTAGGCGCCGTCGCCGACCGCGCAGATCACGGTCTTGTCGGGCGAAGCGAGCTTCGCGCCGAGCGCCGCGCCCATGCCCCAGCCGAGGCCGCCCGCGGAGGGATTGCCGAAGTAGCGTCCCGGCTCCTTGATCGTCATTTCCTCGAGCACGGTCGGATATTCGTTGACCAGGATGGTGTTCGCGTCGAGGAGCTTGTTCATGCACGCCGAGAGCCACTTGCCGGTGATGCTCGAGGGCATGGGCGTGACGCCACCGCGGGCTTTTTCCCGGATGGCCTTCGACAGATCCGAAACCGTCTTGCGGCGCTCCTCGATGTGCTTCGGCGACACCGCCTGCTTTTGCGCGCTGCGCCAGAGCGCCTGCAGTGTCGGCGCGACCGCGCCGGTCAGCGCGAGATCGGTGCGGAAGCCCCGCAAGGGGTAGCGGGCGAACAGCGGGTCGGGGCCGATGTGGATCACCTTCGCCTCGGGCCTGGGCTGGCCTTCCTTGGGGATCCACGGCACGTCGCAGTCCACCACCAGCACCACGTCCGCGGCCTTCAGCATGGTGTGCGGGTCCCAGCCGCAGTGCATCGGGTGCTCGGTCGAGAGGGCAAGGTAGCGCGGGCGGTAGTGGATGACCGGTACCGCCATCGCCTGCGCGAGTTGCTCGATCGCGCGCGAAGTTTCGGCGTTGCGGCCACCGTTCGCGGTGATGAGCAGCGGGCTGCGGGCGGCGCTCAGCAGCTTCGCGGCTTCCTCCAGCGCCTCCGGATCGGCGGCCGGCGGCGTAGCCGGTGCGATCGTCGCCTTTTCGGAATAGGGCGTCGAAAAGTCGGAAGCGAGGACCTCGCGCGGCAGCGTCACGTACACCGGACCCTGCGGCTCGCTCTTCGAAATCGCCAGCGCGCGATCGATCACCGTCTCGACCTGCTCGGCGTGGCGCAGCTCGTAGTCCCACTTCACGAACTCGCGCAGCATGCCGCCTTGGTCGAAGTGCTCCTGGGCCCAGTGGATGTAGTTGTTGCGTGCCGCGGGCAGCGCGCCTGATTCGGTGATCGGCGTGCGGCCGGCGGTGAACAGGATCGGGATGTTCTGGCGCGAGGCGTTGATCAGGCCGTTGATCGCGTTGGCCGTGCCGACGCCGACATGGACCATCATCGCCTGCGGCTTGCCGGTGACCATCGCATAGCCGTGCGCCATGGCGATGCCCATGTTCTCGTGCGGCACGATCACGATCTGCGGCAGCCGCCAGCCGAGTTTCTGCCCCTTGGCGTACGCCTCGACCACCGGCGCGAAGTCGGTGCCGCCATTGGCGAAGAGATAGTCGATGCCTCGCGCGGCCATGAGGCCCAGCCAGGCGTCGGCCGCAGTTTCGGGCTTGAACGCTCGAGTTTCCGCCTTCGGTCGCGGACCGAGGGTGGGTTCGATCTTCGGCGCTTCGCTCTTGGGCGCCGGCTTTTCCGCAGGCTTCTCCGCCTTTGCGGGTTTCGGATTGAGGTCCAGGGTGCGTTCGGGATCCATAGGTTTTCCTTTCTATCCGATGCCCATTCGGCTAAACAGGGCAAACGACACATTGTCAAATCCAGTTTGACATCCTAAAATTGCGGCTTATGAACTGCGCGGAGCAACTCGTCGAGATTTTCGGCAGCCAGGCCGACGTGGCACGCGCCTTTCAGCTCGACCGCGCCGTCGTCCATAACTGGGTGAAGACCGGCTACGTCCCGGCCCGCTGGGCGGGCGAAGTCGAGCGCGTCACCCAGGGCCGCATCCGCGCCGAGGATGTCGTCCACGAAGCCAGCGCCAAGAACCCGGTGCGGGTGAAGTCCCGCCCCGAGAACGCCCCATTTGGAATCGCCTCCGAGGAATCCATGAGCCAGTACGCGCCCGCAAAACGCATCCAGTCCTTCCACCCGCCGCAGCGAACGCTGATGGGCCCCGGCCCGACCGAGATCCATCCGCGCGTGCTCACCACCATGAGCCAGCCGGCGATCGGCTACCTCGACCCGGTGTTCGTCGAGATGATGGAAGAGCTCAAATCTCTGCTTCGTTACGTGTACCAGACGAAGAACGCGCTCACCTTCCCGCTCTCCGGGCCGGGCTCGGTCGGCATGGAGTTCTGCTTCGTCAACATGGTCGCGCCCGGCGACAAGGTCGTGGTCTGCCAGAACGGCGTGTTCGGCGGCCGGATGCTGGAGAACGTCATCCGCTGCGGCGGCACGCCGGTGCTGGTCGAGGACAAGTGGGGCGAGCCGGTCGATCCGCAGAAGGTCGAGGACGCGCTGAAGAAGAACAAGGACGCGAAGGTCGTCGCCTTCGTCCACGCGGAAACGTCCACCGGCTGCCAGTCCGACGCGAAGACGCTGACGCAGATCGCGCACAAGCACGGCGCGATGGTGATCGTCGACGCCGTCACCTCCCTCGCCGGCACGCCGGTGAAGGTCGACGAATGGGAAATCGACGCCATCTACTCGGCGAGCCAGAAGTGCCTGTCCTGCACGCCCGGCCTCTCGCCGGTTTCCTTCTCCGAGCGCGTGATCGAGCACGTGAAGAAGAGGAAGGACAAGATCCACAGCTGGTTCATGGACATGAACCTGCTCTTCAACTACTGGACCGCCGGCGCGCGCACCTATCACCACACGGCTCCCACCAATTCGCTTTTTGCTCTCCACGAAGCGCTGCTGTTGATCCGCGAGGAAGGGCTGGAGAACGCCTGGGCGCGCGCCACGCGCCATCACCTCGCGCTCAAGGCGGGCCTCGAGGCGATGGGGATGAAGATGCTGGTCGCGGAGAAATACCAGCTGCCGCAGATGAATGCGGTGCGCTGCCCGGAAGGCGTGAACGAGGCCGAGGTGCGCAAGCGGCTGCTCAACGAGTTCAGCATCGAGATCGGCGCCGGCCTCGGGCCGCTCGCCGGCAAGATCTGGCGCATCGGCCTGATGGGCTACAGCTGCCGCCCGGACAACGTGATGCTTTGCCTGTCGGCGCTGGGGTCGGTCCTTTCCGACATGGGGCTGGCGATCCACGTCGGCGACGCCGAAGCCGCGGCGCACGGCGCCTACGCGCAAATGCACGTCAAGGACGCGCAACGCAAGAAGCGCGCAGCGTAAATGGAGTACGCGATCACGGCCGACGAGGAGTTTCTGCGCGTCAAGGTGTCGGGCCGGGACACCGACCGGCCGCCCTCCGAGGTCTGCGCGCTCATCTACCACGAAAGCGAAGGCTCGGGCCGGCCGCGCATCCTGATCGAGCTCGATCAGAAATTCCCGCTTTCGCCGACCAGCCAGCACCAGCTCGTGACCCGGCTGCCTGCCATCGGCTTCGGCCACAAGCACCGCATCGCGCTCGTCCACCAGACGGAAGGCGCGCGCAAAGCCAACGACTTCATCAACGTCGTGGCGGCGAATCGCGGCGTCAACGTGCGCAACTTCCCCAGCCTGCACGACGCCGAAACCTGGCTGCGCGAGCCCTGACCTAGCGGCTGGACACCCTCACGCACGCGCTGTCGGGAGCGCTGCTCGCGCGGGCGACAGCCGCGAAGCACGCGCCGCCGCGCTCGCTGCCACGGCGCATCGCTGCCGGCTTCCTCGCCTGCGCCGCGCCCGACCTCGATTTCGTCGCCGGCTGGTTCGGCCCGGTGGCGTACCTCGAGAACCATCGCGGCGTGACGCACTCGCTGATCCTGCTGCCGCTCTGGGCGCTCGGCCTGTCGTGGCTGCTCGCGAAAATTCTCAGGGAACCGCGCGGCTGGCGCGCGCTCTACGGGATCACCGCGATGTCGATCGGGCTGCACATCGCCGGCGACCTGATCACGAGCTACGGCACCATGATCCTCGCGCCGTTCTCCGACTGGCGCGCCGGCATCGGCACGACCTTCATCATCGACCTCTGGTTCAGCGGCATCATCATCCTCGGCCTGATTTTTTCGATCCTTCTTCGCAAGCAGAAAACACCTTCAGTTGTCGCGCTGGCCATCCTCCTCGGCTACGTCGGGTTTCAGTACACGCAAAAGCAGCGCGCGCTCGACTTTGCCGCGCGGCATGCCGCTCCAGGCGCCCGCGTCACCGCGCAGCCGCGGCCGGTGTCGCCGTTCAACTGGACCGTGTTCGTGAGCGATGAGCAGGCGCACCGGTTCGCGCACATCAATCTGGTGAGAACGGAGCCTCGGCGCTACACGCCGGGCGACGGCTTCATTGCCAGGGTCGACGCGCCGTACCTGCCGCTCGACCAGGCGATCTGGGTCGTGCGGCGCCGCTACGGCGAAGTGGACGAGCGTTTTATCGAGGAGGCCTGGCGGTCGCAGCCGCTCGCCTTCTACCGCTGGTTCGCCGACCTGCCGGCGTTCGACGGCAAGGAGGGAAGCTGCGCGTACTTCGTCGACCTGAGGTTCGACACGCCCGGGCGCGGCGGCGCGCCGTTCCGCTACGGTGCGTGCCGCGACGCGCCGGGCGCGCCCTGGAGACTGGCTACTTCTTGAGTTGCTGCAGGAACCGCTCGGCGAGTTGCGGCTGGCGCGCGTAGGCGTCGAGCGTGGGCTGCATCGTCTCGCCGAGCGCGGTAAGGCGCTCGCCCGGCGCCGGGTGGGTCTTGAACATCAGCGCCAGCGCGGAATCGGTGGCGTTCATCGCCTGCAGCGTCTGCAGCACCGCCGGCAGGCCGTAGGTGTCGTAGCCCGCGCGCGCGGCGATCACCACGCCGTAGCGGTCGGCTTCCAGCTCGTCGCCCTTGTCGAGCCCGCGGGTGTACATCTCCGAGCCGAACGACACCAGCTTCTCGCGCGCCTGCGCGTTCTGATTGCGCAGCGCCTGGTTGAGCGCTTCGCCGGCGAGCTGCGTCTGCGCGCCCTTCTGGATCGCTTTCAGGTGGTGCTTGCGCAGCACGTGCGAGATCTCATGCGCGAGCACCCCGGCGAGCTCCGCTTCGCTCTTCATCTTCTCGACCAGGCCGCGAGTCACGAAGATCGTGCCGCCCGGCACGGCGAAGGCGTTGAGCTGCGGCGCTTCCATGACGCCGAACTGCCACGGCAGGTCCGGGCGTTCGGTCTGCGACGCGAGCCAGCGGCCGACGCGGTTCACGTAGCGCTGCAGGTTCTCGTCTTTCGCGAGCGGCGCGGCGCCGAGCAGGCGCGCGGCGAGGTCGCTGCCGATCTGGATCTCCTCGGGCTCGCCGATGTCGCTGCTCGCCTTGACCACGTTCTTGGTGGTGTCGATCAGCTTGTTGATGTCGAGCTTGTCGAAGCGGAACTGCGCCTGCGCGGCGCCGCTCAGAAACACCAGGGCGAGAAGCCAGAATCTCATTTCGGGTATTCCACGCGCTGGGCCTTGAGCTTGCCGCTCTCGGCGAACCCCGCCGAGTCCTGCTTCGACTCGGCGTAGCTCTCGAGCTTCTTCAGCTCCGCTGGATTGGGCCGCGCGGTACGGATGTCCGCCTCGTCGAGGCCGCGCACGCCGGTGGTGACCTGCGTGCCGCTCGCGCCGGTGCGCGCGACGTTGATCGCCTGCGTAAGGCCGGTGTCGCCTTTCTTTCCCGCGCCCGGGCCGCCGTAGCGTAGCGAGAGCATCTTCACCCAGCCTTCCGCACCCGAGGAAGTCTTGATTCGCACCCAGCCGCCGCTCCTCTCGCCGGCGTCGACCGCCGCGTCGGCGGCGAGCTGCGTGACGGTGGCGGCGTCGGTGGCGGGTTGCGCCTTCAGCTCACTCGCGCGCACCACGATCGCGGGCTCGGCGTGCGCGAGCAGCGGGGCAAGGAAGAGAGCGAGGAGGAGCTTCATGTCTTTCGCTTCGGTTCGTACAACTCTACCGGTTGCGCGCGGCCTTTGACAGGAAATGTACCGCAGTGCTCGAACGCGAAGGCGTCGCCGCAGAGGTCCCGGGTGTCCTTCGAGACGAGCACGCGCCGCTTCGCATCCTTGGTCAGGCCCTCGATGCGGCTGGCGAGATTCACCGTGTCGCCGATCGCGGTGTACTCGAGGCGCTTTTGCGAGCCCATCAGGCCGACCACCGCGGGGCCGGAATGCACGCCGATGCCGACGTCGAAGCCGGAATCCTCGGCGCCGAGCGCGCGCCGGAAGGAGAGCAGCGTGTCGACCATGTCGAGCGCGCAAGCCACCGCGCGCTTCGCATGGTCGGCGTCGTCGAGCGGCGCGCCCCAGATCGCCATGATGCAATCGCCGATGAACTTGTCGAGCGAGCCGCCGTGCTTGAACACCACGTCGACCTGCAGCGAAAAGTAGCGGTTGAGGAGCGCAATCACTTCCTCGGGGCTGCGCGATTCCGAGAGGGTGGTGAAGCCGCGAATGTCGGAGAAGAGCAGCGTCACTTCTCGCCGGCCGGTCTCGATGCCACCGCGCTCGACCAGCAGCTTCGCGACGTGCGGGTTGGTGAAGCGCGAAAACTGCGCCATCGCCGCCTGCCGCTGGCGCCGCTCGCGCAGGAACTCGGCGAGCGCTGCCGCGCCGTAGAAGAGCCACGCCGCCGCGAGCGGCGTGATCACCGGAAGCAGCAGCAGGCTGCCGACCATCGCCCAGCTGGTCGCTACCAGCCCGGCGCTGACCGCGGCGAGCGCCGCGCCGGCGATGCGCGCGTCGACGCCGGTGCGGAACGCAACGAAGAGGAGCAAGACCAGCGCCACGCCGATCAGGCCCGGCCACCGGCGCTCGGCGTAGCGCATCGAGCGGCCGTTCTTCAGGTTCTCGATCGCGGTGCCGAGGATTTCTGCGCCGGGGTGCAGGCTGTGGATGGGAGTGACCCGCAGATCCTGAAGTCCCGGCGCCGCGGTGCCGATGATCACGATCTTGCCGGTGAACTCGTCCGCCGGCCGGGTACGCTTGGATTTGTTGAATTCCTGGTACAGGATGCTGAACGAGACGTGCGGCATGCTCCCCTTGTCACCACGCCAGGCGAGGACGATGTCGTCGCTGTCGGGAACCGGATAGCCCAGGTCGAAGGCCACGCGCGCCGGGAGCGAAGGCACCTGCCAGCCACGGATCGTCTCGCGTAACAGGTAGCGTCGGCCGACGCCGTCGGCGTCATCGCTGTAGCCGATCAGGCCGACGCGCCACTGATCGGAGGGCAGCGCGGTGGGCGGCACCAGCATCGCACGCGCCTCTGGGTCGGCGCCCTTGCCGCGCGCGACGCCGATCAGTGGCGCGATGTCGGCCAGCGGCACGCCGCGGGCGTCGTTCTCGGCGGGCAGGCGCAGTAGCGGAAAGTAGGTGTTGCGGTGCTCGCTTACCGCCGCCGCGAACGCCTCGTCGTCCTGCGGCCGGTCGCGGTCCTTCTCGTTGAACATGATGTCGAAGACGATGGCGCGCGGCTTCTGCGCCGCGAGGCCGGCGATCAGGTCGGCGTAGACGACGCGCGGCCAGGGCCAGCGGCCGGCCTCGTCCTGCATGTCCGCGAAGCTCTTGTCGTCGATATCGACGAGAACGATGTCCGGGTCGGGCGCCATCTTCACCGCCTGGTTGCGCACGTAGCGGTCAAGGACGCGGTTTTCGAGCGGCGTGAGCGCGTGCAGCAGGTAGAGCTCGGCCGCGCCGAGGAGCAGCACGCCAAGCGCGAGCCAGCTCAGGGCGCGGTTCATCGACCCTGCAGGACTTCGCCGAGCGCGTGAAAAAGATCGACGCTCGCGTCGATCTCGTCGCGGTTGATCGACACGCTCTCCACGTTCACGCCCAGCGGCACGCTGGCGGCGTACTTGCCGTCGAGGATGCGGCGCAGGTTGTCGCAGCAGATGCGGATCGACTGCGCGATGGGTTGCGCGGCGCCGAGGATCTCGCGCTCGGTCTCGGGGGTGACGTTCACGCCGAGCCAGCGCAGGAAAGCGAGCGTCTTGTCGCGCCCGACCGGGGCGAAGGTGAGAACGATGCGCCTCGGCTCGATCCCCGCGCCGCGGCAGTCGCGCAGGTAGTCGGCGAGCAGCCGCTCGGTCGGCGGCGCGTGGTACACGGTCTGGGAAATGAAATAGCGGCAGCCCTCGATGCCTTTCGCCAGCAGGCGCGCCGCCTCGCTTCGTTCCGCGGTGTGGCGCTCGGCGATCACTACGCCGCCAATGGTATAGCCCGCGGCGTGCGCCGCCGCGATGCGGATGGCGCGCGACAGCGGCAGCGCGTACTTGCCGGCGGCGGGACGGCCGACGACGGAGAGGTATTGCATGCCGCGCGAGCCGTCGAGCCACGCTTTCCAGCCCGCCTCGTCGACGTTGCCGAGCGCCTTGTAGACGATGGTCGGCAAGCCGAAGAACCGGGCGTAGTCGCGCGGATCGACGGTGCCGAGGAAGGGAAAAGGCCGCTGGCGTTCGATGCGGCCGGTCTCGTCCTGGATGTCGTAGACGACCAGCGCGTCGAGCGTCAGGCCGGCGAGGCGCGCGGCGAGCTTCCCGGCGGCGGCGTCCACCTGGCCGGGCGGCGTGCCGGCGCGCGGCGGGGTGGTTCCGTAGAGGCGGAGCGGCCGCGCCGCGTCAAGAAGCTTTGGCTGGAGATCCATTGACGAACGGCTTCAGTGCCGCGAACACCGTGCGATTCACCGGCGCCTCCAGCCCGGCTTCGGCGCTCATGCGCGCCACCGCGCCGCACAGCCACGGCGCTTCCAGCCGTCCCCCGTTCTCGAGGTCGTGCAGCAGCGATGCCTTCATGTCGGCGTGCAGGCCGTCGATCGCCTTCATGCGCGCATCGACGAAATCGTCGGGCAGCGCCACGCCGCGCTTCCTCGCGAGCCGCCAGGTCTCGCGCATCGCCTGCTCGAGCAGCCAGCGCAGGTCCGGATCGGCGCGCACCACGCCGACCGTCGCACGCGCGAGCGCAGTGGCGCTGGAGATGCCGACCAGGAAGACGAATTTCTCCCAGTTTGCCCTGACGATGTCATCGGGGATCTCGGCATTGATCTTCGCCTCCCGGCAGGCTTGCAGGAATCTCTGGGCGGCCGGTCTCTGGTCGGGCAGAACCGGCCCGAACTGGATCCGCGACATCTGCCCGGTGTGCTCGATCACGCCGGGCGCCTTGATGCGCGTCGCGATGTACGCCGAGCCGCCCATGACGCATTTCTCGGGCAGGACCTTGCGCAGCCGGTCGATCGATTCGACGCCGTTCTGGAAAGGAATGACCAACGTGTCGGCGCCGACGATCGGCCGGATCTGCGCGGCGGCGTCGTCGGTGTCCCAGAGCTTGACCGCGAACAGGACCACGTCGGCGATCCCCGCGTCCCGGGGATGCTCCAAGACGCGAACCTTCAGGCTAGCGTTGCCTTCGCCGCTCTCGATGGTCAGGCCCTTGGCGCGAAGCGCCTCGAGGTGCCGGCCGCGTGCGAAGAAGGTGACGTCGTGCCCGGCCTGCTGCAGGCGCGCTCCGAAGTAACCGCCGACGCCGCCTGCCGCCATGCAGGCGATCTTCATGATCAGTAGCGGTAGTGGTCGGTCTTGTACGGGCCGCTCTTCGCCACGCCGATGTACTTCGCCTGCTCGTCGGTGAGCGTGGTGAGCTCGGCGTTCAGCGTCTTCAGCTGCAGGCGCGCCACCTTCTCGTCGAGCGCCTTGGGCAGGATGTAGACGCCGATCGGATACTTCGACGTGTTGCCGAAGAGCTCGATCTGCGCCAGCACCTGGTTGGCGAACGACGAGCTCATCACGTACGACGGATGGCCGGTGCCGCAGCCGAGGTTCACCAGGCGCCCCTCGGCGAGCAGGATGATGCGCTTGCCGTCGGGAAAGATGACGTGGTCGACCTGCGGCTTGATGTTCTCCCACTTGCAGCTCTTCAGCCCGGCGATGTCGATCTCGTTGTCGAAGTGGCCGATGTTGCAGACGATGGCGTTGTTCTTCATCCGCGCCATGTGTTGTTTGGTGATGACGTGGAAGTTGCCGGTGGCGGTGACGAAGATATCGGCCTTGTCCGCGGCGTAGTCCATGGTGACGACGCGGTAGCCCTCCATCGCCGCCTGCAGCGCGCAGATCGGGTCGATCTCGGTGACCCAGACCTGGGCCTGCAGGCCGCGCAACG
Source organism: Betaproteobacteria bacterium SCGC AG-212-J23 (assembly GCA_001644455.1). Classification (GTDB taxonomy): domain Bacteria; phylum Pseudomonadota; class Gammaproteobacteria; order Burkholderiales; family SG8-39; genus SCGC-AG-212-J23. The sequence continues at coordinate 39,119 of LSTF01000069.1, read as the reverse complement.
CCTGCGCCGAGCCCTTGCCGACTTCGCCGAAGCCCGCCACCACCGCGACCTTGCCGGCGACCATGACGTCGGTGGCGCGCTTGATGCCGTCCACCAGCGACTCGCGGCAGCCGTAGATGTTGTCGAATTTGGACTTGGTGACCGAGTCGTTGACGTTGATCGCGGGGAACAGCAGCCGCTTCTCTTTCGCCATCTGGTAGAGGCGGTGCACGCCAGTGGTCGTCTCCTCGGTGACGCCCTTGATCTCCTTGCCGATCTTCGAATACCAGCCCGGCGCGGCGGCGAGGCGCTGCTTGATGCTCTTGTAGAGCGAGATCTCCTCTTCGCTGGTCGGCTTGGAAAGCACCGAGGCGTCCTTCTCCGCCTTGATGCCGAGGTGCACGAGCAGCGTCGCGTCGCCGCCGTCGTCGAGGATCATGTTCGGGCCCTTGCCATCCCCGAAATCGAAGATCTTGTGGGTGAATTCCCAGTACTCGTCGAGCGTTTCGCCCTTGTAGGCGAACACTGGAACGCCGGCGGCGGCGATCGCGGCGGCGGCGTGGTCCTGGGTGGAGAAGATGTTGCACGACGCCCAGCGCACCTCGGCGCCGAGCGCCTTCAGCGTCTCGATCAGCACCGCGGTCTGGATGGTCATGTGCAGCGAGCCGGCGATGCGCGCGCCCTTGAGCGGCTTCTGCGCGGCGAATTCCTGGCGGATCGCCATCAGCGCGGGCATCTCGGACTCGGCGATGGCGATCTCCTTGCGGCCCCAGCCCGCGAGCTTGAGATCGGCGACGCGAAAGTCAATAAACGTTTTATCGATGACGGCGGCATTCATTTTTAGTCTCCAAAAAAGCGAAGCGCCCGCACCGTTTCCGATGCGAGCGCCGTTGTTTTCGCTGAGCCTGACCCCCTGGTTCCTTCCGCGGGGACGCAACGCTCCTCAGCGGGCGAAATTATACCCTGTTCAACGCACGCCAATCCCTGCAAGCTTTGCGAATGCCTACCGCGCTTTCCGCGAGCGTCGTGTTCCTGCGCATCCAGGATTTTGCCCGCCGTCCGGCGAGCGAGCAGGCACGGTTACGCGCGCAGCTCGAGGCAGTGGTGGCGGTGACCGCGGCCGAGCTCGCGCCCGAACGGCGCATCGTGCTCGATGCGTCGGATGGCGCGGCGATCGTCATGCTGCGCGATCCGCGCGCCGCGCTGCGCCTTGCCGAGAGGGCGCTCGAGGCGTCGAGCGCCGGGCTGCCGCTGTGCGCGGGTCTCAACCACGGCACGCTGCGCACCGCGGGAAAAAAGGGCAACGAAGGCATGGCCGGCGACGGCATCGCCGTGGCCGCGAGCATCGCCCAGTTCACCGCGCCGGGGCGCCTGTTCGCCTCGCGCGCCTTCCGCGACGCCCTCGCCGACGCCGAGCCGGGCGAGGAAGCGGTGCTCGTCTCCGCGGGCACGTTCAACGACCCCGGCCTGCGAACGCACGAGCTCTACAAGGCCGACGGCCACGCGGTGCGGCGAAGAAGCCGGCGCTACGCGCTGCTGGGCGTGGTGCTCGCCGTCGCGCTCGTCGCCGGTGGCGTGTCGTCGCGGGTTTCTTCGCTCGGCGACGTGCCGAGCATCGAGGAAGTCATGGCGAAGGTGCCGTTTCTCAAGTAATGGCGAAGAAAACCCAGCGCATCGGTCGTTACAGGATCCTCGGCGAGCTCGGTCGCGGCGCGATGGGCGTCGTCTACAAGGCCGAGGATCCGAACCTCGATCGCGTGGTGGCGCTGAAGACCATCGTCATCGAGGCCGACGCCGAGGGGCGCAAGGAGTACGAGAAGCGCTTCTTTCTCGAAGCCAAGGCGGCGGGCAAGCTTAACCATCCGAACATCGTCACCGTCTACGACTTCGGCGAGGAGGAGGGCGTCGCCTTCCTCGCGATGGAGCTGGTGGAAGGCAACGACCTGCGGGTGCGGCTGAAGGAGAGCAACGGCGCCGGGTTGCCGGCGCTCGACGCCGTCGACGTCGCGCAGCAGGTCGCCGAGGGCCTCGGCTACGCGCACGAGCGCGGCATCGTCCACCGCGACATCAAGCCCGGCAACATCATGCTGCAGCCGCGCGGCCAGGCGAAGATCATGGATTTCGGCCTGGCGCGGATGCGCGTCGCCGATCACAAGACCAGCACCGGCATGGTGCTCGGCACGCCGAAGTACATGTCGCCCGAGCAGGTCGCCGGGCTGCCGGTCGACCAGCGCTCGGACGTCTTCTCGCTCGGCATCGTGCTGCACGAGATGCTCACCGGCACGCGCCTCTTCGCCGGGGAGGACACGCCGCAGATCATGCACAACGTGGTGCACGTCGAGCACGAGCCGCCGACGCGGATCAAGCCCGAGCTGCCGGCGATGCTCGACTTCGTCGTCGCGCGGGCGCTGAAGAAGGATCCGACGCTCCGCTACCAGGATGCATTCGAGCTGTCCGCCGACCTCGGCAACTGCCTCGCCGAGCTGCGCGGCAAGGCGCCGGCCGCGAAGGCCGCGGCCGACGGTACGAAGACCATCAAGATCGCGACCGGCGATCGCGCGGTGCCGGCGCCCGCGGCGCGCGACATCCTCGCCGACTCGGCGCTGCCGTTCTCGCGCCTGCTCGATCCGTCGCTCGCGCTCGATCGCATCGCGCGCGGCAATGCGAAGCGGCTGGCGCGGGGTCCGCGGCGCGTCGGCCTGCTGCGGCGCATCCTGTTCGACGCGGGCGTGCGGCGCTTTTTCGTTTTCCTGCTTTTCGGCGCACTCGCCGGCGCCGCCATCGCCTTCGGCTAGTCAGTCCTCGAAGGTGATGAGACCCATGCCGGTGGTCATGGGCGCGTAGTAGTGGCGGTGTACCCGCTTCGCTTTTTTCGACAGGGCGCCGCGCATGGTGAGCCACATGATGAGCTCGACTGCTTCGGCGCCGGCTTCCTCCATGATCTTCTGGTGCGAGATCCCGGCGAGGCCTTCCGGATTTCGCTCCAGCTCGTCCATGAACCACTGGTCGAACTTCTCGTTCATGAAGCCGAAGCGCTTGCCCTGGAGCTGGTGCGACATGCCGCCGGTACCAAGGATGACTACTTTGACTTTCTCCTCGTAACTCTCAACTGCGCGACGAAGGGCCTGTCCCAGCTTGAAGCATCTCCTTGCCGTCGGCAGTGGATGCTGGACGACATTGATCTGCAGCGGCACGCTTTTCACCGGCCAGCCCGACGCCGTGCTCGGAAAGCAGAGATTCATCGGCACGAGGAAGCCGTGCTCGACGCCCATCTCCTGACAGACCGTCAAATCGAATTCATCCTGAATCAGTTGTTCGCAAAGATGAATCGAAAAATCGGCATCGCCCGAGACTTCAGGCAGGGGCCGCGTGCCGAAGCCTTCGTCGGCGATGGCGTAGCTGTCGGCAGCGCCGAGCGCGAAGGTCGGGTACCTGGCGAAAGGGAAGTCGGCGACGTGGTCGTTGTAGACGACGATCGCCACGTCTGGCTTCAGCTTCGCCAGCCACTCGCGCACCGGGATGTACGCGTCGAAGAGCGGCTTCCACGCCGGGTCCTGCTGCTTGCCGCGGTCGTAGGCCGGGCCGACCGACGGCACGTGCGAGAGACCGATGCCGCCGACGATCTTGCCCACTAGACCGCGCCGCTGATGTTGCGGGTCTTGAGGAACTCCTCGTAGCTCTCGCCGCGCATCTGCGCGCCCATCTTGTAGAGGCTGTTGCCGGTCGCCGAGCCGATCTTGAGCATGGCGTAGATATTCATGCCGGCCTCGATAAGACCTTTGAAGTCGCGCGTGCGGATCAGCTTCTTCTCGTCTTCGGTCAGCGAAAAGCGCGTCATGAACGCTTCTTCGTCGCGCTTGAACGCTTCGCGCTCGGCGGGCGAGCAGAGCGCCTCGCACATCTTGTTCAGCCGCCGGCCGCGCCGCGAGAGGCGCAGGTCGAAGATGCTGGTATCCGGAATCGGTTTTAGAGGCTGCCCCATACGTCGCGCGCGGTGTCGATACAGAGCTTGAGCTTAGCTTTTTGCTGCCCGACGGTCAGGTTATTGCCGTGGTGAGTGCTGGAGAAGCCGCACTGCGGCGAGAGGCAGAGGTTTTCCAGCGGGACGTACTTCGCCGCTTCATGAATTCTCTTTCTTAGTGAATCCTTGGATTCCAGCCCGGGAATCTTGGAGGAAACCAGTCCCAGGACGACCTTCTTGCCCTTCGGGATGTAGCGCAGCGGCGCGAAGCCTCCCGAGCGCTCGTCGTCGAACTCGAGGAAGAAGCCGTCGACGTCGAGCTTCGAGAACGCGGTCTCGGCGACATAGTCGTAGCTGCCGCTCGCGAGCCAGGTGCTCTTGAAGTTGCCGCGGCAGGTGTGGATCGCGACCGCCATGTCGTCGGGCACGTCGCGGATCGCGGCATTCACCGCGTCGGCGTAGAGGGCCACGTCCTTCTTTGGATCGTCGCCGAGCTTCCTGAACTGCTCCTGCACCTTCGGATCGCCGAACATGGCGATGGTGGTGTCGTCGATCTGCAGGTAACGGCAGCCCGCTTTGTAGAGGTCGGCGATCTCCTCGCGATAGCAGCGCGTCAGGTCGGCCCAGAACTCGGCTTCGTCGGGATACACCTTGCGGATCGAAGCGCGGTCGCCGCGGGCGTGCAGCATGGCCGGAGACGGCATCGTGAATTTCGCAACTCCGGTTTTGATCGTGTTTTTGAGAAAAACAAAGTGCCGAAGCATGCTCGGCTTTGTCCGGCGCAGCTTGCCCGACAGCACCATCATCGGCGGCTTCGGGTCGCCGCCCTTGAACTTCGTATCGAAGTGCTCCCCGCCCTCGCGCTTGAGCGTCACGCCGTCGAATCCGGAGAGGAAGTCGACGTGCCAGAAGTCGCGACGGAACTCGCCGTCGGTGATCGACGGCAGGCCGATTTCCTCCTGCAACTTCACGACTTCGCGGATCTCGCGATCTTCGGCCGCCGTCAGATCGGCGGCAGAAGCTTTTCCGAGCCGAACCTGCTCGCGCAGCTCATGCAGCGCCGCCGGGCGCAGCAGGCTGCCGACATGATCGGCACGGAACGGCGCTTTCGTCACGCCGGCGTCGTGGCCCGCCAGCCCTTGCCGTCGGCGTAGACCTTGCGAGCGGTCTCGGCGTAGGGCACCGGGCTGACGATGGCGCGAATCTCCATCTGCTCGTGCCGCTCGACCGTCGGCTTCTTCGTGCCGCCGTTTTCCTCGCCCCAGACGAAGGTCACTTCGGTGCCGGGCTCGGCATGCTCCGCATCCAGAATGGCGATGGTCAGCATCCGGCCTTCGTTGGCGCTGTAGCCGACCCAGGTCGAGATGCCGGCCGGCTTGCCGCCGGCGAGCACCTTGTCGTAGGGATGCATCGAGTACACCGCCGACGGGAATTCCATGAACTTGCCGCGTCCGGACTTCTGCAGCTGGCTGGCAATGACCGCGAGGACGTCTTGGTTCTCCAGCGCCAGCGTCACTTTTTTCCGGTGCGGGCCCTTGGCGAGCTTCTGCAGCGCTTCGCGGCCGATGAACTCGTGCTCATAGTCGATGAACGAGCCGTAGCCCATGTCCCAAGGCGTGAGGTAGTAGTCCTCGATCTTCTTCGAGACGAAGCTGCCGCCGATTGACGCCCTCGCCTCGTAGCTGTCTTCCTTGAGCCACTGTCGATAGGGCTTCATCTTCTCGCCCGAGTACACCGCGGGCAGCGGCGAGGGGATCCAGCCCGACTCCAGCGTGTTCGCGGAATATGCGCGACCGCCCACCAGGCGCAGGCCGAACTCCGCGCCCGCCTTGACGATCGCGTCGCGCACCGCGTCGCCTTCCGCGAATGGGCCGACGAGCTCGAAGCCGGGCTGGCCCGCCATGCCGTGGCGCAGCGCGGTGACTTGCTTGCCGGCAATGGTCATCGTCGCGACGTGGAAGAACTTCACTTCCGGCGGCTTCGCACCCAGCACCTTCTCCATGGTCTTCATCGCGTTCGGACCCTGGATCTGGAAACGGTACTGCTTGCGGCCGAAGGGATCCTTGCGCGCCGCCGAGCGCTCGTCGAGCTCGAGCTTGACGTCGTACTTGCCGGCCTGCGCGTGGTAGGTGATCCAGTTCAGCGCCGGGATGCGGCCGACCAGGACGTACTTGTTCGGCGCCGAGTTGAACAGGATCACGTCGCCGATGACATGGCCGTCGTAGCTGCACGGCACGAACTGCTTGGCGCGCCCCGGCGAGACGTTCTTGAACGTGTTGATCGCGAGTCCTGATAACAGCCGGGTCGCGTCCGGCCCCTCGACGTAGAGGTCGGCCATGTGGAACGACAGGTTGAAGAGCACGCAGGCTTTCTGCCAGGCCTGCGTCTCGTCGCGCCAGTTCGTGTACTCGGGCGGCACGCCGGGATAGACGTTCGGCCCGGCCTGGGCGTTGCGCAGCAGGTCGACGGGGTTTCCCGCCGCCTGGAGCACGTCCTCGAGGGTTTTCATGCCGTCGCTTTGCTGCGCCAGCCCTCGTGGTAGCTGGTCTGCGCCTGCTTGCCGTAGGGCACCGGGCTGACGATGGCGCGGATCTCCATCTGCTTGTGGCGCTCGACGGTCGGCTTCTTCGAGCCGCCGCCTTCCTCGCCCCAGTGCAGCTTCACCTCGTTGCCGAGCTGGATGTCCGGGTCGACGATGGCGAGCGAAAGCATCGAGCGCTCGTTGTAGCTGTAGCCGCTGAACATGTTCATGCCGACGGTCTTGCCCTGGTGCGTCAGGCGGTCGTACGTCGCCGAAGTGAAGTTGGAGAGCGGCAGGTCGATGTACTTGTACGGGTCGCCGCTTTCGAGCATCGAGCGCCATACCTTCGTCACGTCGTCGGCGTTCCAGGCGAGCGTCACCTTGCGGCGGTGCGGCTTGCCGGCCAGCTTCTGCAGCGCTTCCTTGCCGATGAAGTCGTGGTCGAACTTGATGAACGGGCCGTAGCCCATCTCGTACGGCGTGACGTAGTAGTCCTCGATGTTCTTCGAGACGAAGCTGCCGCCGACCGAGCCGGTCGCTTCGTAGCTCGAGGCCGGCAGCCACTCGCGGTACTTCTTCATCTTCTCGCCGGTGTAGACCGCGGGCAGCGGCGAAGGGATCCAGCCGGATTCCAGCGTGTTCGTCGCATACGCGCGCGAGCCGACTTCCTTGAGGCCGAACTCCTTGCCGGCGGCGACGATCGCGGCGCGGATTTCCTCGCGCTCGGCGTACGGGCCCCAGATTTCGAGTCCCGGCGCGCCAGCCATGCCATGGCGCAGCGTGCGGATCGTCCTGCCGGCGATCTTCATGGTCGCCATGTGGAAGAACTTGACCTCGGGGAGCGGCCCGCCGTTCAGCTTCTCGATCACCTTCCAGGCGTTCGGTCCCTGGATCTGGAAGCGGTAGTTGGTGCGGTTGATCGCAAGGCCCTTGGTGTTGCCGGGCGAGCGGTCGTCCTTCTTTGTCTTGACGTTGAAGCCGCCGGTTTCGGCGTGGAACTGGATCCAGCTCGCCGCGGGGGCGCGGCCGACGAACACCATATGGTTCTCTTCCAGGTGGAAGAGGATGCCGTCGCCGATGACCTGGCCGTCGTAGTTGGTGGGGGCGAGCTGCTTGGCGCGGTTCACCGGGAAGTTGGCGAAGCTGTTCATGCCCAGGTGGGTGAAGAGCTTCATCGTGTCCGGGCCCTGCACGTACTGCTCGACCATGTGGTGCGACTGATCGAAGAGCACTGCGGTTTTCGCCCAGGCCGCCTGCTCGTCGCGCCAGTTGGAAAATTCCGAAGGCACCACGGGATACACGTAGGCGCCGATCTGGGAATTGCGAAGCATGTCGACCGTATTGCCGGCCGCCTTGAGGACTTCCTCGAGGTTGCGCATCTGATTGCCTCCTCCTGTGGGGAGGGCTACTCTAGCGCAATGATTGGATCCAATCTAGCCCTCAGGGGCGCCTTTCTTGGGCTGAAACCCACGTGATTGGATACAAAAACGTAGCTTTGCGCCTCCGGGAAATGATCCTCCGGGGCGAGCTCGCGCCCGGGGAAAGGCTCGCGGAAGTGGCGCTCGCCGAGCGGCTCGGCGTATCGCGCACGCCGATCCGGCAGGCGCTGCCGGCACTCGCGCGCGAAGGCCTGCTCGGCGCCGCGGGGCGACGCGGCTACGTGGTGCGTTCGTTCAGTCCGCAGGACGTGCTCGACGCGATCGAGACGCGCGGGCTGCTGGAAGGGCTCGCCGCACGCCGGATCGCAGAAAGAGGGGCTACGCCTGAGTTGATTCGCTCCTTGAAGGAATGCCTTTCCGAAGGCGATGCGATTCTCGGCAAACGGCGCTTTGAGAGTGCGGACGAGCAGCGCTACGGCGAGATGAACGGCCGCTTCCACGCGCTCATCGTCGACGGCGCGGCGAGCCGCATCGTCGCCGACACGCTGGCACGCAACGACCATGTGCCGTTCGCCTCCGCGCGGGCGGTGGCGTTCAGCCGCGACCTATCGGAGCTGGTGCCGATCCTGAATTACGCGCACCGGCAGCATCACGTCATCGTGCAGGCGCTGGAGAACCGGGAAGCGGCGCGCGCCGAAGCGCTGATGCGCGAGCACGCCAGCCCGGTCAAGGAAGTGCTGAACCTGAAGCTCTAGCTACGCCGCTTGCTTGAGGGCGAGAGCCTTGTTGGTCTTTTCCCAGGTGAACTCGGGCTCTTCGCGGCCGAAGTGGCCGTAGGCCGCGGTCTTCTCGTAGATCGGCCGCAGCAGGTCGAGCATCTGGATGATGCCCTTCGGCCGCAGGTCGAAGTTCGCCTGTACCAGCTGCGCGAGCTTGTCGTCGGAGATCTTGCCGGTGCCGTGGGTGGTGACCATCACGCTGGTCGGCTTCGCCACGCCGATGGCATAGGACACCTGCACCAGGCAGCGCGAGGCGAGGCCGGCGGCGACGATGTTCTTCGCCACGTAGCGCGCGGCGTAGGCGGCGGAGCGGTCGACCTTCGAAGGATCCTTGCCCGAGAAGGCGCCGCCGCCGTGCGGCGCGGAGCCGCCGTAGGTGTCGACGATGATCTTGCGCCCGGTGAGGCCGCAATCGCCCTTGGGGCCGCCGATCTCGAAGGCGCCGGTCGGGTTGACGAGGTAGTTGATCTTGCCCTTCACCAGGTTCTTCGGCAGCACCGGCTTGATGATCTGCTCGATCACCGCCTCCTCGATCTGCTTGTGGCTCACGCCCGGCGCGTGCTGGGTGGAGAGCACCACGGTCTCGATCGACTCGGGCCTGCCATGCGCCGCGTAGCGCAGCGTGACCTGCGACTTCGCGTCCGGCCGCAGCCACGCGAGCTTGCCGTTGCGGCGCGTCTCGGCCTGGCGCTCGACCAGCCGGTGCGAGAGATAGATCGCCATCGGCATGAGCCCCGGCGTCTCGTCGCAGGCATAACCGAACATCAGGCCCTGATCGCCCGCGCCCTGGTCGAGGTCGAGGCCCTTGCCTTCGTCCACGCCCTGCGCGATGTCGCGCGACTGCTCGCCGTAGGCGACGACTACGGTACAGCCGTCGGCGTCGAAGCCGATCTTCGGATCGTTGTAGCCGATGCGGCGGATGGTGTTGCGCGCGACGTGCTGGAAATCGACCTTCGCGTTGGTGGTGATCTCGCCCGCGAGCACGACCAGGTTGTCCTTCACCAGCGTCTCGGCGGCGACGCGCGAGCGCTTATCCTGCTTTAGAATCGCGTCGAGCACGGCATCCGAGATTTGATCCGCGACCTTGTCGGGATGGCCTTCGGATACCGATTCGGAGGTAAAGAGAAAATCGCTCATTTGCCGGCGTCTTGTCCGCTAGTGGAAGGCCGCAAGGATACCAAATCTTGTACCGCCTCCCCGCGCTGATCCTGCGAATCCTCAGCCTGTTGCCGCTGCGTGCGCTGCACGCGTTGGGAACCGTCCTCGGCTGGATCACCTATGGGATGTCCCCCACGTACCGGCGGCACCTGCGCGCGCATCTCGCGCAGGCCGGGTTCGCCGATCCGCGCGTGCGGCGCGCGGCGATCGCTTCCGCCGGCAAGATGATTGTCGAGGTGCCCGCGCTCTGGTACCGGCCACAGGCGGAGGTGGCGGCGCTGGTGACGGAGACGCGCGGCGTCGAGGAAGCGCTCGCCGCGCGCGCACAAGGCAAGGCGCTGCTGTTCCTCACGCCGCACATGGGCTGCTTCGAGGTCACGGCGCAATACGCGGCGACGCGCATGCCGATCACGGTGCTGTACCGCCCGCCGAAGATGCGCTGGCTCGATCCGCTGATGCGCGAGGGCCGCAGCCGCGGCAGCGTGCAGCTCGCGCCGGCCGATGCGAAAGGGGTGCGACAACTGCTGCTCGCGCTCAAGCGCGGCGAAGCCGTCGGCTTCCTTCCCGACCAGGTTCCGGGCAAGGGCGAAGGCGAATGGGCGGAGTTCTTCGGCCGCCCGGCGTACACCATGACGCTCGCCATGCGGCTCGCCGAGCGCGACAACGTCGCCTGCTACCTCGCCTACGCGCGCCGCCTAGCGCGCGGCCGCGGCTACGCGCTCGAGGTGCGGCCGATGCCGGCCGCGCTTCCCGGAGAGACGCCCGCACGGCGCCTGAATCGCGGCATCGAGTCGCTGATCCGCGAGTGTCCGGAGCAGTATCTCTGGAGCTACAACAGGTACAAAGGCACGCCGGCGTGACGCGCCTTTTCATCTTCCTCATCTGGACGCTGCATTTCCTGCCCCTCGCGGTGCTGGCGGCGATCGGCAGCGCGGCCGGCCGGCTGGCTTTCTGGCTCGTGCCCGAGCGCCGGAGCGTGGTGCGCATCAATCTCGCGAAGTGCTTCCCCGAGCGTTCCGAGGCGGAGCGGGAGCGCCTCGCCCGCGCGCATTTCCGCTTCTTCTGCCGCAGCATCGTCGAGCGCAGCGTGTGGTGGTGGGGTTCGCGCGAGCGCATCCGCCGCCTGGTGCGCGTCGAGGGCGAGGAGCACATCGCCGCCCTGAAGGGCAAGGGCGCCGTATTGCTCGCGCCGCACTTCGTCGGCCTCGACGCCATCCTGCGCCTGGCCATGCAGTACCCGATGGTGTCGACCTACACGCACCAGAAGGACCAGGCGCTGGACGAAATGATATTCAAGCGGCGCACGCGCTTCGGCGGCGGCCTGTTCGCGCGCCAGGCGACGCTGCGCCCAGCGATTCGCGCCATCAGGACCGGTTCGCTCTATTACTACCTGCCGGACATGGACTTCGGCAGCAAGGGCACGATCTTCGCTCCGTTTTTCGGCGTGCAGGCTTCGACGCCGACCGGACTCGCGTATATTTCCCGCTTGGCCCGCGCGCCGGTGCTGCCCTGTGTGACGCGCATGCTTCCCGGCGGCGAGGGCTACGTACTGCGCATCTATCCGGCGTGGAACGATTTCCCGAGCGGCGACGACGCGGCGGACGCGCGGCGCATGCTGGCTTTCATCGAGGAGCGCGTGCTCGAGATGCCCGAGCAGTACTTCTGGCTGCACAAGCGGTTCAAGACGCGCCCGGAAGGCGAAGCCCGGTTCTATTGAAGCGCTGGCCATGAAGCTGCCGTTCACCAAGATGCAGGGCACGGGCAACGATTTCGTCGTCATCGACGCGACGAAGAAGGACTTCGCGCTCAGCCGCAAGCAGATCCGCGCGCTCGCCAGCCGCCACTTCGGCATTGGCTTCGACCAGCTGCTGGTGGTGGAGAAAGCGGGCAAGAAAGGCGTCGACTTCCGCTACCGCATCTTCAACGCCGACGGCGGCGAGGTGGAGCAATGCGGCAACGGCGCGCGCTGCTTCGTCAAGTTCGTGCGCGCCAAGGGCCTCACCAGCAAGCGCGAGATCCGCGTCGAGACGCGCGGCGGAATCATCGGCCCGCGCCTCGAGACCGACGGCGAGGTGAGCGTCGACATGGGTGCGCCGGAATATTCGGGGCTGGAAAAGCTCCGCGTCGGCGACGAAACCGTGGAGGTGGCGATCGTTTCCATGGGCAATCCCCACGCGGTGCAGGTGGTGCGCGAGGTCGAGCTCGCGCCGGTCACCACGCAGGGGCCGCGCCTGGAGCGCCACGACCGCTTTCCCGAGGGCGTCAACGCGGGCTACCTGCAGGTCCTCGGCCGGCACCACTTGGCGCTGCGCGTCTGGGAGCGCGGCGCGGGCGAGACGCTTTCCTGCGGCACCGGCGCCTGCGCCGCGGCGGTGGCGGCGATTTCGCGGAAGCTCGTCGACTCGCCGGTGCGCGTCGATACGCGCGGCGGCACGTTGACCATCTCTTGGGCCGGCGGCGACAATGCCGTCTGGATGAAGGGCCCGGCCGAAACGGCCTTCGAAGGCACTCTCGACCTATAAAAACATGAACGCCGACGACATCGCCGTCTTCCTTCGCAGCAACCCGAAGTTCTTCGACCAGCATCCCGAGCTCCTCGAGAAGATCCACGTGCCGCATCCGCACGGCGGCCGCGCCATTCCGCTGTCGGAACGCCAGACGCTCGCGCTGCGCGAGAAGCTGAAGGCGCTCGAGGCGAGGCTCGGCGAGCTGGTGCGCTTCGCCGAGGAGAACGACGCGATCAGCGAGAAGGTGCATCGCCTGGCGATGGTCCTGGCCAGCGCGCGCGACCTCGCCGCGCTATCGCAGTCGCTCGATTTTCACCTGCGCGAGGACTTCGCCGTGCCGCACGTCGCGCTGCGCATCTGGGGCCGGGACCTGGTGGACGAGGCGCAGAAGCGCGCCGCCATGGTGATGGGCGGGCCGCAATGCGGGGCGGCGGCCGGCAATCCGTTCGCCTCCTGGTTCGGCGAAGCCGCCGAGCACGTGCGCTCCATGGCGCTCGTGCCGCTCGGCGAGGCTGCGACGTTCGGCCTGCTCGCGCTCGGCAGCGAGGACGCGCAGCGCTTCTTCCCGGACATGGGCACGCTGTACCTGAGGCGGATCGGCGAGTTGTGCGCGGCCGCGGCGACCGCGCGTCTCTAGCGCACGAGTACCTGGAGGCTCTGAAGAGCCAGCGCCGTCTTTCGCCCGCCACGCTGCGCAACTATGCGCACGCGATCCAGATGTTGCTGGGTTTACTGGAAGACAAATCCCTGGACACCTTGGATGCTGCCCAGGCCCGCCGCTTCGTCGGCGCGCTCCACAGCCAGGGACTTTCGCCGCGCACGCTGGCGCTGACGCTCTCCGCCTGGCGCGGCTGGTATCGCTGGCTGGTGCGCCAGCACGGCTTCAAGGCGAATCCGCTGGTCGGCCTGCGCGCGCCGAAGGCGAAGCGCGGCCTGCCGAAAGCGCTGTCGGTCGAGGCGGCGCAGCGCCTGCTCGAGGGCGAGGAGGGAAGCGCCGCCGACCTGACTCGCGACCGCGCCATGTTCGAGCTGCTCTATTCCTCCGGCCTGCGCCTCGCCGAGCTGGTGGCCCTCGACACCGACGACGGCCGTCTCGACTTGCGCCAGGCGGAAGTCACCGTGACCGGCAAGGGCGCGAAGACGCGCACCGTGCCGGTCGGCAGCCGGGCGCGCGAAGCGCTGAAGCAGTGGCTCGACAAGCGCAGCGGCCTCGCCGCGCCGGGCGAGAAGGCGCTGTTCGTCGGCGCGCGGGGCCGGCGCATCTCGCCGGCGGTGGTCGGTGCGCGCCTCGCCGCGTGGGCGCGCCGCCGCGGCCTCGCCGAGCGCGTGCACCCGCACATGCTGCGCCATTCGTTCGCCAGCCACGTGCTGCAGTCCTCGCAGGACCTGCGCGCGGTGCAGGAGATGCTCGGCCACGCCAGCATCTCGACCACGCAGGTCTACACGCACCTCGACTTCCAGGCGCTGGCGAAGGTCTACGACGCCGCCCATCCGCGCGCCAGGAAAAAATGATCGTCCTGAAAAGCGGCAGGGAAAAATCCCTGAAGCGCCGCCATCCGTGGATCTTCTCCGGCGCGGTGGAGAGGGCGAGCGGCAAGCCCGGCGACACCGTCGAGGTGAAGGATTCGTCGGGCAAGGTGCTGGCGCTGGCGGCCTACAGTCCCAAATCGCAGATTCGGGCGCGGGTTTGGACGTTCGATGCGAAGGAATCGATTGGAGCGGAGTTCTTCAGAAACAGAATACAGAAAGCGCTGGCGCTGCGAGAGTCGCTCCCCGCCGCGAAGCACACCAATGCCGTACGCCTCGTGAACGCCGAGTCCGACGCCCTGCCGGGCCTGGTCGTCGACCGCTACGCCGACGTGCTGGTGGCGCAGTTCCTCGCCGCCGGCGTCGAGCGCTGGCGTGATCCGATCCTCGATGCGCTGCTGGAGATCTCGGGCTGCGCGGCGATCTACGAGCGCTCCGACGCGGAAGTGCGCAAGCTGGAGGGCCTGGAACCCAGAGTCGGCTTCGCGCGCGGCAACCGCAACGCCTCGCGTTGTCCGATCATCGAGCACGGCCTGAATTTCCGCGTTGACGTGGAGCAGGGCCAGAAAACGGGATTCTTCCTCGACCAGCGCGAGAACCGCCAGCGTGTGCGCGCGCTCGCCGCGGGCCGCGAGGTGCTCGACGGTTTCTGCTACACCGGCGGCTTCTCGATCGCCGCGCTGGCGGGAGGCGCGACGCGTGTAACCGCGGTCGAATCTTCAAAAGACGCCATTCAGATCGCAAGAGAAAATCTCGCTGCCAACCCGCTTGACGCGTCGAAGGTCGAATTCCTGCAGGCGGACGTATTTGCCCACCTCAGGACGTTGCGCGACAAAAACCAGAAATTCGGCCTGATCATCCTCGATCCGCCCAAGTTCGCGCCCACCGCGGCGCAGGTGCAGAAGGCGGCGCGCGCCTACAAGGACATCAACCTCTGGGCGCTGAAGCTGCTCGCGCCCGGCGGGCTGCTCGCGACCTTCTCCTGCTCGGGCGGGGTTTCCGCCGAGCTGTTCCAGTCGATCGTCGCGGGAGCGGCGGTCGACGCGGGGGCAGAGGCGAAGATCATCGAGCGCTTCGGGGCCGCCGCAGACCATCCTGTGGCGACCGAGTTTCCGGAAGGCGAATACCTGAAAGGGCTGCTGCTGTTGAAGGTCTGAAGGGGGTGCATCGTGGTGCATAAGAGATACCGGCTTCGAACTCATCTCAATACGCTCATCATCGGCTTGCTTCTCGTCGCGGGGCTGGCGATCGGCGGATACGGCTACAAGCAGGCACGCGAGCTCGCGCTCGAATCCGCGGAGGCGAGCTTCCAGCAGCTCGGCAAGGAGGCGGCGAGCGAGATGGAAAGCCTCTTCGGGCCGGTCGAAACCATGATCGGCGTGCTCGCGGGCGGTCATCTGCCGGCGCAGCGCACGTTCGAAACGCGTCTGCCCTTCGTCCCCGCGCTCGCCGGGGCCCTGCGCCGCAACCCTCGCATGTCGGCGGTCTACGTCGGCTATGCCGACGGCGCGTTCTTTCTCGTCCGCTCGCTCGCGGGAGAAACGGCCAGCGAGCTCGGTGCGCCTGCAGGTGCGCGCTATCTCGTCCAGCACACCACGGGCAAGGCGGGCGGCGTCTACCTCTGGCTCGACGAGAACCTGCGGGAGATCGAGCGCGAAGCGCGCCCGGAATACCGCTTCGACCCTCGGGAGCGGCCCTGGTACAAGGCGGCGCTCGCGAGTGGCACGGTCGTACGCGGCGAGCCGTACGTGTTCTTCACCACGCTTCGCATCGGCAAGACGTTTTCACTCCGCGCCAACGACGGACGGGCGGTGGTGGGCGCCGACTTCCGGCTGACCGAGCTGTCCAGCCTGCTCGCCGATCGCACCCGCAGCCTCGATCCTTCCGCCCAAGCCGTGATTTTCAACGACACCGGCACGGTGATCGCGCACCGCAATCCGGAACGCGCCATCGTCGTCGGCGACACCGCCCGGCGCGCGGTAACAATGGCCGAGTTGGACAGCCCGGTACTTGCCGAGGCGATGCGCCGGGCCGCGGCGGGCGAGTTCGATCGCCTGCTCGGCTGGAAGGATGGCGAGCGTGAGTGGCGCATCCTGCTCTCGCGCCTGCCCGAGGCCGGCGCGCACGCCGAGTTCTTCGTCGCCGCGACGCCGGTGAAGGCGCTGCTCGCGCCTGCGGACCGCGCGCTCGCCGTCACGCTCCTCGTCATCGGCGGCATCCTGCTGGTGGCGCTGCCGGCGGCGTGGCTGGTCTCGCGTTCCGTGGCGCTGCCGCTCGAGCGGCTGGCGAGCGAGGCGAGCGCCATGCGTCGCTTCAATTTCGTCGAGCCGCCGCAGCCGGTCCGCTCACGCATCATCGAGGTCGACGATCTGGCGAGCTCCATGGCCGCCACGCGGGGAACCATCCGGCAGTTCCGCGAGTTCTCTAGCGCGATTGCCGCCGAGAGCGATCTGCAGAAGCTGATCGAGCGCGTGCTCGACGAGACCTTGCCGCTCGCCTCGGGCGCCGCAGGCGTGGTGCGTCTCGTCTCCCCGGACGGCCGTACGCTTTCCGCGGCCGCGGTGCGCTGGCCGAGCGGAAAGTCGCTCGTCCTGCCCGAAGTGACGCTCGAAGCCGACGTACCTGCGGCGCGCGCGGTGCGCGAGAAACACGTGACGGTCGAGACGTTCCCGGGCGACCGGCTGCCGAGCGGGCTCGGTGCGGTGACGCAGGGCCGGGAAGGGACCATCGTCTCGGTGCCGCTTTTCGACCGTCGCGGCCAGGCGCTCGGCGTCATTTCCATCCTGCGCTCTGGCGAGGGCCACCGCATCGCCAAGGACGACGATCTCATCGCATTTCTCGCCGCACTCGCCGGCACGCTCGCCGTGGCGCTGGAGAACCAGAAGCTGCTCAAGGAACAGAAGGACCTGCTCGAGGCGCTGATCCAGCTGACGGCGGGTGCGATCGACGCCAAGTCGCCCTATACCGGGGGGCACTGCCAGCGCGTGCCGGTCCTGACCAAGATGCTCGTCCAGGCGGCGTGCGATGCCAAGGAAGGGCCATTCGCCAGCTACTCGCTGAACGAGGAGGAATGGGAAGCGGTCCACATCGGCGCCTGGCTGCATGACTGCGGCAAGGTCACCACGCCCGAATACGTGGTCGACAAGGCGACCAAGCTCGAGACCATTTTCGACCGCCTGCACGAGATCCGCACGCGCTTCGAGGTGTTGAAGCGCGACGCCGACGTCACCTACTGGAAGGGGCTGGCGGAGGGCGGCGACAAGGCGGCGCTCGCGCTCAAACGGCACACCGAGCAGAGCGCGCTCGACGCCGACTATGCGTTCGTCGCCGAATGCAACGAGGGCGGCGAGTTCATGGCGCCCGAGCGCGTCGCGCGGCTGAAGGCGATCGGCGCGCGCACCTGGACGCGCACGCTCGACGACGTCATCGGCCTGTCCAACGACGAGAAGAAGCGCAAGCAGGCGGTCGGCGTACGGCCGCCACCCGCGACCGAGAAGCTGCTCGACGACAAGCCCGAGCACGTCGTGCCGTGGCTGCCGTCCGAGCGTGTGCCGGCCGAGAACAAGTGGGGTTTCAAGGTGCGGGTGCCCGAGAACAAGTGGAACCGCGGCGAGATCCACAACCTCTCGATCGCGCGCGGCACGCTGACCGACGAAGAGCGCTACGTCATCAACGACCACATGGCGCAGACCATCAAGATGCTGACCGCGCTGCCGTTCCCGCGCCACCTGCGCAACGTGCCCGAGATCGCCGGCGGCCACCACGAGAAGATGGACGGCACCGGTTATCCGAAGCGCCTCAAGCGGGAGGAGATGAGCTTGCCGACGCGGCTGATGGCGATCGCCGACATCTTCGAGGCGCTGACCGCGGGCGACCGCCCGTACAAGAAGGCGAAGACGCTCTCCGAGTCGATCAAGATCATGGGCTTCATGAAGAAGGACCGGCACGTCGACCCCGACGGCTTCGATCTCTTCCTGCGCTCGGGGGTGTATCTGCAGTACGCGCAGCGCTTCTGCGCGCCGGAGCAGATCGACAAGGTCGATATCGCGGCCTACCTTACGCCGGCGGGATAAAATCGCCGCATGGAAGAAAACAACATGGTGCCGGTGACGATCCTCACCGGCTTCCTCGGCAGCGGCAAGACCACGCTCTTGAACCGCATCCTCAAGGAGGACCACGGCAAGCGCATCGCCGTGATCGAGAACGAGTTCGGCGAGGTCGGCGTCGACAGCGAGATCATCGAGAAGTCCGACGAGCAGATCGTCGAGATGAACAACGGCTGCATCTGCTGCACGGTGCGCGGCGACCTGATCCGCATCCTCGGCACGCTGAAGGAGAAGCGCGACTCGGGCGACCTGAAGTTCGACCGCGTCGTCATCGAGACCACCGGCATGGCCGACCCGGGCCCGGTGGCGCAGACCTTCTTCACCGACGAGGAGATCGGCAACTACTATCTGCTCGACTCGATCATCACCCTGGTCGACGCGAAGCACGCGCCGAAGCAGCTCGACGAGTTCCACGAGGCGCAGGAGCAGGTCGGCTTCGCCGACCGGATCCTGATGTCCAAGACCGATCTCGTGTCCGAAGGCGAAATCGAGACGCTGTCGAAGCGGCTGAAGCGCATGAACCCGCGCGCGCCCATCAAGAAGGTGGATTTCGGCAACGCGCCGATCGACGAAGTGCTCGACATCCGCGGCTTCAACCTGAACGCGATCCTCGCGCTCGACCCCGACTTCCTCACCGATACGCACCACGAGCACCACGACGAAGTCGCATCGTTCGTCTATCAGACGAAGAAGCCGTTCGACGGCAAGAAACTGGAAGACTTTCTTTCCGGGATGATCCAGATCCACGGGCCGGACCTGCTGCGCTACAAGGGCGTGCTGTGGATGAAGGGCAACCCCCGCCGTGTCGTCTTCCAGGGCGTGCACATGATGATGGGCGGCGACGTGGGCAAGCCGTGGGCCAAGAACGAAGCGAAGCAGTCGGTGCTGGTGTTCATCGGCAAGAACCTGCCGAAGGACATCTTCATCGCCGGCCTCGAGGAGTGCCTCGCCAAGTGAAGCTGCTCGGGCGCCTGCTGCTCGTCGTTGCACTGCTGTTCGCGCAGGCGGTCGGCGTCGCGCATCAGGTTTGGCACGACGCTGCTCCCGTCGTCGCGCATGCCGATGAGGCGACGGGCGACGGCAAGGCGCCGCAGAAGAGCCTGCTCTGCGATTTCCACACGGCGCTCAGCACGGTTCTCGGCGCGGTCGATGGCGGCAGCCACGCAGGTTCACCCGAAGTTCAGCCCGCGGTTGCCTTTGTCGGCGTCGATGTCTCCGTCACTGGCCGTTCCAGCCTAACTCCTCGCTCGAGAGGTCCGCCCACGCTTCTCTGAATCGGTCGGAATTTTTTCGAACCTTCAGAGGAGTGTTTCCATGTATCGCAATTTGTGGTGCGCCGCGGCGCTTGCCGCGGCGGTGCTTCCCGCGCAAGCGCAGGATCCAGCGCGCGAGGAAGTGAAGATATTGCAGCAGCGCGTCGACGAGCTCGAGCGGCGCATGCAGGAGCCGCCGGCCCGCCAGCAGAGCGAGAACGCGTTCAACCCTGCGGTGTCGGCGATCCTCAACGGCGTCTACTCGAATCTGTCGCAGGATCCGAACACCTACCGCATCAACGGCTTCGTGCCGACGATGGGCGACGTGGCGCCGCCGCGGCGCGGCTTCAGCCTCGGCGAGTCCGAGCTCGGCATCTCGGCGAACGTCGACCATCTGTTCCGCGGCACGATGATCGCCGCGATCCAGCCCGACGGCAGCGGGGTCGAGATCGAGGAGGCGTACCTCCAGACGCTCGCGCTCTCGCGCGGCTTCAGCGTCAAGGCGGGGCGGTTCTTCTCCGCGGTCGGCTACCAGAACCAGATCCACGCGCACGCCTGGGATTTCACCGACCAGCCGCTGGTGATGAAGGCGTTCCTCGGCGGTCAGCTGAACGACGATGGCGTGCAGGTGAAATGGGTCGCGCCGACCGAGCTCTACCTCGACCTCGGCGCGGAGTTCACCCGCGGGCGTGGCTTTCCGGCGAGCGATCCGAACAAGAATGGCGCCGGCGCCGTCAACGGGTTCGCGCACCTGGGCGGCGACCTCGGTGCGAGCCTCGCGTGGCAGACCGGGCTGTCGTACCACGTGACCTCGCCGAGAGATCGCGCGTATGAAGATCCGCAGAGCGGCGCGAGCAACAGCTTTACCGGCAGCAGCAAGCTCTGGGCCGCGAGCGGCGTTCTGAAGTGGGCGCCCGAGGGCAACACGACGGTGACCAACTTCAAGCTGCAGGGCGAATATTTCCGCCGGAAGGAGAGCGGCGACCTCACGTTCGATCCCGCGGGCGTGGCCCTGACGGACGGATACGCGAGCCGGCAATCGGGCTGGTACCTGCAGGGCGTCTATCAGTTCATGCCGCAGTGGCGCGTCGGCTATCGCTACGACCAGCTCGATTCGGGCAGCACCAGCATCGGCCTGGTCGACTCGGGCGCGCTCACTGCCGCGGATTTTCCGGTCCTCGCCGGCTACAAGCCGAAGCGCCACGCGGCAATGGTCGATTGGAGCCCGAGCGAGTTCAGCCGCGTGCGGTTGCAGTTCGCGCGCGACGATTCGCGCCAGGGCCAGCCCGACAATCAGGTCTTCCTGCAGTACATCGTCAGCCTCGGCGCCCACGGCGCCCACACGTTCTAGGAGAAGCTCATGAGATTGCTTCTTTTCCTCCTCGCTTTCGCTTCCGTTCCTGCATTCGCCGCGGTCAATGTCTTCGCCTGTGAACCCGAGTGGGCGTCGCTCGCGCAGGAGCTGGGCGGCGACAAGGTGAGCGTCGTTTCGGCCACCACGGCGCGCCAGGATCCGCATCACATCGAGGCGCGGCCGAGCCTGATCGCGCGCATGCGCGCCGCCGACCTCGTCGTGTGCTCGGGCTCCGAACTGGAGATCGGCTGGCTGCCGCTGCTGCTCACGCAATCGGGCAACGGCCGCGTACAGCCGGGCTCGCCCGGCTACCTCGAGGCTTCGCGCTACGTGCTCAGGCTCGAAGTTCCGACCGCGCTCGACCGCTCGATGGGCGACGTGCACCCCGGCGGGAATCCGCATATCCAGACCGATCCGCGCAACATCGCCAAGGTCGCCAGAGTTCTCGCCGAGCGGCTGGCGCAGCTCGACGCCGCCAATGCGGCGTCGTACCGGTCACGCGCCGATTCCTTCGACAAGCGCTGGGCGGAGGCGATCGCGCGCTGGGAGAAGCAGGCCGCGCCGCTCAAGGGCGTGCCGCTGGTGCAGCATCACAAGGGGTTCACCTACCTGATCGCCTGGCTCGGGATGCGCGAGGTCGGCAACCTGGAGCCGAAGCCCGGGATTCCGCCGACGACTTCACACCTGGTCGAGCTCGTCGATCAGATGAAGCAGGCGCCGGCGAAGGTGATCGTCTACTCTTCCTACGACGATCCGAAGGCGGCGCAGTTCCTTTCGCAGCGCAGCGGCATCCCCAACGTGATGCTGCCCTTTACCGTCGGCGGATCGGATCGCGCGAAGGATCTCTTCGGCTACTTCGACGATCTTCTCGCGCGGCTGCTCGCGCCGCTGCAATGACGCTCGATACCGCCGCTTTCAACATCGTCTGGCCGGCGCTGCTCGCGGGGTTGCTCGTCACCGCGACACACGTTCCGCTCGGCATCCAAGTGCTGAAGCGCGGCATCGTGTTCATCGACCTGGCGGTAGCGCAGATCGCGGGCCTGGGCGTGATCGTCGCCGACCGGTTCGGCTTCGAGCCGCAGGGCGCCGCGGTGCAGGTCGCGGCGCTCGGCGCAGCGCTCGGCGGCGCGCTGCTTCTCAATTGGACCGACAAGCGCTGGCCCGAGGTGCAGGAGGCAGTGATCGGGGTGAGCTTCATCGTCGCGGCGAACGCCGCCATCCTGCTGCTCGCGACCAACCCGCACGGCGCCGAGAATCTCAAGGATCTTCTCGTCGGGCAGATCCTGTGGGCCGATCCCGCCAGGCTGGGTCTGATCGCGCTCCTCTACGCCGCCATCCTCGCAGCGTGGTTCGGCCTCGGCGAACGCCTCGGCCGCGTCGGGTTCTACGTGCTCTTCGCCTGCGTCGTGACCGCCTCGGTGCAGCTCGTCGGCGTGTACCTCGTCTTCACCACGCTCATCGTGCCCGCGCTCGCCACCCGGCGGTTGGTGAGGGGTCGGCTCGCGGTGTCCTACTTGCTTGGCGCCGTCGGCTACGCGGTCGGGCTCGGTATTTCGCTCTTTTCCGACCTGCCGCCCGGACCGCTGATCGTCTGCACCATGGCCGTCACGGGCTTTGCGCTATTCTTGATATTGCGGCCGCAAGCCCCAACGTAGGTAAATCCCATGGAACAACTGCACGGCACGACCATTCTTTCCGTGCGCCGCGGCGCGAGCGTGGCGCTTGGCGGCGACGGCCAAGTGACGCTCGGCAATGTCATCCTCAAGGGCGGCGCGAAAAAAGTGCGCCGCCTCTACCAGGATCGCATCCTCGCCGGCTTCGCCGGCGGCACGGCCGACGCGTTCACGCTGTTCGAGCGCTTCGAGGCGAAGCTCGACAAGCACCAGGGCAATCTCATGCGCTCGGCGGTCGAGCTCGCCAAGGACTGGCGCACCGACCGCATCCTGCGGCGCCTCGAGGCGATGCTCGCCGTGGCCGACAAGGAGAAGTCGCTGATCATCACCGGCATGGGCGACGTGGTCGAGCCCGAGCATGGCGTGATCGCGATCGGCTCGGGTGGTCCCTACGCCCAGGCCGCCGCGCGCGCCCTTTTGGATAATTCTTCATTGAATCCCAAAGAAATCGTCGACAAGGCGCTCGCCATCGCCGGCGAAATCTGCATCTATACGAACCAGAACCGCACCATCGAGACGCTATGAGCGGCATGACCCCGCAGGAAATCGTCCACGAGCTGGACAAGTACATCGTCGGCCAAGGGAGAGCGAAGCGAGCGGTCGCCATCGCGTTGCGCAACCGCTGGCGCCGGCTGCAGGTTGCCGAGCCGCTGCGCCACGAAATCACGCCGAAGAACATCCTCATGATCGGGCCGACGGGCGTCGGCAAGACCGAGATCGCGCGGCGCCTGGCGCGCCTCGCCGACGCGCCATTCATCAAGGTCGAGGCGACCAAGTTCACCGAGGTCGGCTACGTCGGCCGCGACGTCGACACCATCGTGCGCGACCTGGTGGAGATCAGCGTCAAGCAGACTCGCGAGCAGGCGATGAAGAAGGTGCGCGCCCGGGCACAGGACTCCGCGGAGGAGCGCATCCTCGACGTGCTGGTCGGCTTCCAGGAGAAGAGCACCCCGGACAATCCGACGCGGCAGAAATTCCGCAAGCTGCTGCGCGAGGGCGCGCTCGACGACAAGGAGATCGACATCGAACTGGCGGTGAGCCAGCCGCAGATGGAAGTGCTCGCCCCGCCGGGGATGGAGGAGCTCACCTCGCAGATCCAGGGCATGCTCTCCAATCTGGGTGGCGGCCGCAGGCGTCTGCGCCACATGAAGATCAAGGAGGCGCTGCCGCTGCTGCTCGACGAAGAGGCCGGGCGCTTCATCAACGACGAGGAGCTGAAGAGCCGCGCGCTCGCCAACGCCGAGCAGAACGGCATCGTCTTCCTCGACGAAATCGACAAGATCACCAGCCGCTCGGAAATGCAGGGCGCCGACGTCTCGCGCCAGGGCGTGCAGCGCGACCTGCTGCCGCTGGTCGAGGGCACGACGGTCTCGACGCGCTACGGCATGGTGAAGACCGACCACATGCTGTTCATCGCCTCCGGCGCCTTCCATCTCGCCAAGCCCTCGGATCTGATTCCCGAGCTGCAGGGCCGCTTCCCGATCCGCGTCGAGCTCGATTCGCTTTCGGTGGACGACTTCGAGCGCATCCTCGTCTCGACCGACGCGAGCCAGGTGAAGCAATACCAGGCGCTGCTCGCCACCGAGGGCGTGACTGTCGAGTTCGTGCCGGAAGCGATCCGCCGCCTCGCCGAGATCGCATTCGAGGTGAACGAGCGCACCGAGAACATCGGCGCGCGCCGCCTCTACACGGTGCTGGAGAAGCTGCTCGAGGAAGTGTCGTTCGACGCCGGCAAGCGCGGCGCCGAGACGGTGAAGGTCGACGCCACCTACGTCGATGCCCGGCTTGCCGAGCTGTCTAAGAACGAGGACCTGGCGCGCTTCGTTCTTTGAGTTTCTGTTCCAGGCAGGCGCGGCACAGGCAGCTCATCCCCGGCATGATCTCCACGCGCGGCAGCGCCGTGCACCAGCAAGCGGTCTCATCGCGCCCGCATTGAAACGGCGCGCCGCAGGCGGCGCAGCGGTCAGGGGAGGCGGCGGATTGCACGCCGCAGGAATTCCATCTGCTTTGTAAAGGCGGCGCACGCGTCGCAGATCGCGAGATGCAGGCGCAAGCGCAGCCATTCCCACGGACCGAGCCGGCGGTCGAGTCCCTGGGAGACGAGGCGCGAGGCCTCTTTGCAAGTCAGCTTCATTTCTGGAACCAGTTCGTCTGCAGGCATTCCTTCAGCGCCATGCGCGCGCGATACAGGAGCACCCAGCAATGGGTCGGTGTGACCGCGAGTTCCTTACAGATTTCGTCAGTTTCGTATCCCATGTGCTCGCGCATCATGAAAGCCTGCGCGGTCTTTGCCGGCAGGCGCGCGAGGCACTCTTCGAGGACCGAGAAGAACTGCTTCTGCTCGAGCGAATTGTCCGGCCAGGCGTCGGGCGCCTCGCGCCAATGACCGGTTTCGTCGAACAGTGCTTCGAGTTCTGCAACGTCGGGCACCGGTTCCGGGTCGCGCGCCATGCGCCGGATCGCGTCGACGATCTTGTGCTTCAGGATGCCGGTCAGCCAGGTGCGCAGGTTCGAGCGGCCGCCGAAGCTCGCTTCTCCGGCGAGCGCCGCGACCAGGGTTTCCTGGACGCAGTCCTCGGCGGCGTGCCGGTCGCGAAGCTGCAGGCTGGCGTAGCGGATGAGATAGGGACGCTCCTCCTCCACCCGGGCGGCGAAACTCTTCATGGCCCCCTTGAAAACCGCGAGTCCGTCCCGACCTTCTGGGTACAGGTTTTCGAAAAGGACAAGACCATGGCAAATGTTACCCGCTTCGATCCATTCAACGATCTGGTGGACGATATCTTCAAGGGCTTCCTCGTGCGCCCGGTTTCCTACGAGGGTCGCGGCGACGTGCTGCCGCGCGTGAAGGTGGACGTGGCCGAAGTGAATGGCGCGTACACGGTCAACGCCGACCTGCCCGGCGTGCGCAAGGAGGACATCCAGGTGTCGATCGACGGCGCCGACGTGATCCTCACTGCGGAAGTGAAGCGCGAGAAGGACGCCGCCAAGGACGAGCGCGTGCTGCACAGCGAGCGCGTCTACGGCAAGGTCACCCGCAGCTTCACCCTGCCGCAGGAGATCGACGAAGCCCGGGCGGAAGCCAAGTTCCGCGACGGCGTGCTCGAGCTCAAGCTGCCGAAGAAGGCGGCCGCGGCGCGCAAGCAGGTCACCATCCAGTAGTTTTTCTGTAGTATCGGGGGCGCGATGAACGCCCCCTATTCCCACTCTCCCGAGGCCGCCGAGAAGGCGCGCATCCTCGCGGAGGCGCTGCCCTACATCCAGCTTTTTCACGGCAAGACCATCGTCGTCAAGTTCGGCGGCAACGCCATGACCGACGAAGCGCTGAAGGAGAACTTCGCCTACGACGTGGTGTTGCTGAAGCTCGTCGGCATGAACCCGGTGGTGGTGCACGGCGGCGGGCCGCAGATCGAGGACATGCTGACGCGCCTCGGCAAGAAGGGCGAGTTCGTTCAGGGCATGCGCGTCACCGACAACGAGACCCTGGACATCGTCGAGATGGTCCTCGGCAAGGTCAACAAGGAGCTCGTCGAGCTCATCAACCAGGCGGGCGGCAAGGCGGTCGGCCTGACCGGTCAGGACGGCTCGCTGATCCGCGCGAAGAAGATGCTGCTGTCCTCGAAAGAGGACCTCGGCCAGGTGGGCGAGATCGAGTCGATCGATCCGTCGGTGATCGAGGCGCTGGAGAAGGGCGGCTTCATCCCGGTCGTGGCGCCGATCGGCACCGGCGCCGACGGTACCACCTACAACATCAACGCCGACCTCGTCGCCGGCAAGCTCGCCGAGATTCTCAAGGCGGAGAAGCTGGTGGTGCTCACCAACACGCCCGGCGTGCTCGACAAGAACGGCAAGCTCCTCACCGGCCTCACGCCGCGCAAGATCGATGACCTGGTGGCCAAGGGCGTGATCTCCGGCGGCATGCTGCCCAAGATCGGCTCGGCGCTCGACGCGGCGAGAAACGGCGTGAAGAGCGTGCACATCATCGACGGTCGCGTGCCGCACGCGGTGCTGCTCGAAGTTCTCACCGACCAGGGCGTCGGCACCCTCATCAGAAGTAAGTGAGAATCGCGGCATTGCCGCCGTCGAGGCGGGTGTGGATCTTCGACCTCGACAACACGCTGCACGATGCGCGGGCGCGCATCTTCCCGGCGATGCATCACCAGATCAATGCCTTCCTGCGCCGGCATTTCAACGTCGACGAGGCGGGCGCCAACACGATGCGCGAGCATTTCTGGCGCACTTACGGCACCACGCTCAACGGCCTGATGCGGCACCACGGCGTGCATCCGCGCCAATTCCTCGCCGAGACCCATGTCTTTCCCGAGCTCGCCGACCTGGTGGTGCACGAGAACGCTCTCAAGCACGCGCTCGAGCGGCTGGCGGGCACGAAGATCGTCTTTTCCAACGCGCCGCGCCACTACGTCGGCCAGGTGCTGGACGCGCTCGGCCTCGGGCGCTATTTCGACGGGGTCTACGCCATCGAGGACGCCCGCTACCGCGGCAAGCCGGCGCTGCACGGCTTTCATTTCCTGCTGCGCAAGCACAATCTCGACCCGCACCGCTGTGCATTTGTCGACGACATGCTCGAGAACCTGCGCACCGCGCACCGCCTCGGCATGTCGACCGTGTGGGTCAGCAATACACGGCGCCGCGTGCCTTATGTGGATGTCCGGATATCCTCGGTGACGGAATTGCCCCGTAGAATCCGACCCTAGATGCCGCGCGCCAAAGGCGAACGCAAGCTCGAGATCCTCAAGGCCCTCGCAGAGATGCTGGAGGCGCCGAAGTGGGAGAAGATCACCACCGCCGCGCTCGCCGAGAAGCTCGGCGTCTCCGAAGCGGCGCTCTACCGCCACTTTGCCTCCAAGGCGCAGATGTACGAAGGCCTGATCCAGTTCATCGAGGAATCGGTCTTCACCCTCGCCAACAAGATCACCGCCGACGAGTCCGACGGCCGCAAGCAGGCCGAGAAGCTGGTCGAGATGCTGCTTGCCTTCGCCGAGAAGAATCCCGGCATGGTGCGCGTCCTGACCGGCGATGCGCTGGTCGGCGAACACGAACGGCTGCAGGCGCGCATGAACCAGTTCTTCGAGCGTTTCGAAACTACGCTGAAGCAGTCCTTGCGCGTCGCGTCGGATGCCGATGCCAACGGCCGCGCCGGCGCGCTACTGCGCTACGCGATCGGTTGCATGCACCAGTTCGCCAAGAGCGGTTTCAGCAAGAAGCCGGGCGAGAACTTCTCGGCGCAGAAGCGCTATCTCCTCTCGTAGGCTCCTATCGCTCTTACGTAGAGCAGCACCCGTGTGCGATGGTGTCCGGTTTGGGCACCGGAAAGGGATCCGGTCACCGCGATCTTGCTGTCAGGCGATGGTCGCGAAATGGAGGGAAGCAGCACAAGCTGGACAAGCCGAATGTTGTCGTGAGGGACATTGATCCCGAGGTCGTCGTGCTGCTTGCTTCGCACGCATACCGGGGAGTCGAGTTCCAGTATCGCCGCGCGCTCCGGCCTGTCGCCCGACGCGATGCTGTCGTAGTTGGGCGGTCCGGCATAGGTTCGGTACCGCACGACCCCGGCCAAAGTCACCTCGCTAGGTTCGTACAGGAGGCACTCTGCCGCCGCGCTCGTAGCCCAGGCCGACAGCGCTAAGGCGAGCAAACGGCGCACGCCGGATCCTTGGCGACTTTCACGGTACGCCACTCTGCGCTCATCGCGTCGAAGACCTGCAGCCTGCCGCTCAACGACGTGCCGACCTCGGCGACGAGCTTGATCGCTTCCATCGCCTGCATCGCGCCGATCGCACCGGTCAGCGGCGCAAGCACGCCCATCGTCGAGCACTGCACTTCCTCGACCTCGGCGTCCTCGGGAAAGATGCACGAGTAGCAGGGCGAGTCCTTCCGCCGCAAATCGAAGACCATCAGCTGCGCGTCGAAGCGGATCGCCGCGCCTGCGACGAGCGGTTTCTTCGCCGCGACGCAAGCGCGGTTCAGCGCGTGGCGCGTGGCGAAGTTGTCGGAGCAATCGAGCACCACGTCGGCGCTTGTCACGAGCGCAGTGAAATCCTTGACGCGCTGGTGCAGCGGCACGACTTCGACGTCGGGATTGATCCCCCTCAGCGCGGCTCGCGCCGCTTCGACTTTCACCGCGCCGACGTCGCTGGTGCGGTAGAGGATCTGGCGCTGCAGGTTGGTGAGGTCGACCTTGTCGGAGTCGGCGATGGTCAGGCGGCCGATGCCCGAGGCTGCGAGATAAAGCGAAGCAGGGCAGCCGAGGCCGCCCGCACCAATGACCAGTGCGTGCGCCGCTCGCAGCCGCTCCTGTCCTTCGACTCCGACTTCGGAGAGAAGGATGTGGCGGCTGTAGCGGAGGAGCTGCTGGTCGTTCAGTGCGCGGCTAGTTGACGGGCTTGACGGCCGGCTTCGGCGTCTCGGTCTGCGCGACCGTCGGCGACTGGCTCTTCACCGGTTCGCCTTTCAGGAAGGCGACGGCCTGCTGCAGCTGGAAGTCTTCCTTTGAGCCCATCTCGGTCGGCTTCTGGTCCGCGGGCGGCGTCGGCGCCGCGGGCTTGACGCGCGGTGCCGAGGCCTGCTCCTTCTGCTGCGCGGCGCTGTTTTCGAGATGGCGCTGCAGATCGGCCTCGCGCACGCGGATCGCGGTGTCGGTCGGATCCTCGACCATGATGTCGGGGGTGATGCCGAGCGCCTGGATCGAGCGCCCGCTCGGCGTGTAGTAGCGCGCCGTGGTCAGCTTGATCGCAGTGTTGTTGCCGAGCGGCATGATGGTCTGCACCGAGCCCTTGCCGAAGGTCTGCGTGCCGATCACCTTGGCGCGCTTGTGGTCCTGCAGCGCGCCGGCGACGATCTCCGAAGCCGAGGCCGAGCCGCCGTTCACCAGCACTACCATCGGCACGGTCTTCACCGCCGCCGGCAGGCTGCGCAGCACGTCGTCGCCGCGCCGCGCGTAATCTTCCGGCGAGGCGTAGAACTTCTTGCGCGAATCCTCGGCGCGGCCGTCGGTCGAGACGACCAGCGTCTTCTGCGGCAGGAACGCCGACGAGATGGCAACCGCACCGTGCAGCAGGCCGCCCGGATCGTTGCGCAGATCGAGCACGAGGCCTTTCACCTGGCCTTGCTTGAACAGGCCTTCGATGTGCTTCACCATCGCCTCGGCGGTGCCTTCCTGGAATTGCGAGACGCGCACCCAGGCGTAGCCCGGCTCGTACATCTTCGACTTGACGCTCTGCACGCGGATCACCGCGCGCGTCAGCGTGACGATCATCGGCGCGCTCTCGCCCTTGCGCGAGATGGTGAGCGTGATCTGGGTGTTGGGCTTGCCGCGCATCTTCTTCACGGCATCGTTGAGCGACATGCCCTTCACCGGCGTCTCGTCGAGCTTGATGATGAGATCGCCGGGCTTGATGCCGGCGCGGAACGCGGGCGTGTCCTCGATCGGCGAGATTACCTTGACGAAGCCGTCTTCCATGCCGACTTCGATGCCGAGGCCGCCGAACTGTCCCTGCGTGCCGACCTGCAATTCCTTGAACGCTTCCTGGTCGAGATAGGCGGAATGCGGATCGAGGCCGGTGAGCATGCCGTTGATGGCCTCGGTGATGAGCTTCTTGTCCTCGACCGGTTCGACGTAGTTGGTCTTGATCGCGCCGAACACCTCGGTGAAAGCGCGCAGCTCCTCGATCGGCAGCGACGGCCGCCGCTCGGCGATCGCCTGGAAGTTCAGGCTGACCAGCACCCCGGCGACGGCGCCGAGAAGGATGAATCCGATGTTGCGTAGCTTTTGCATTTGGGGTTCGCTTTATTTCAGCCTGACCCAGCGAAGCGGGTCGAAGGCGCGGCCGAGGTGCCGCATTTCAAAGTATAGCCCTGTTTCCTCGTTGCCGCCGCTCGATCCGGTGGTGGCGAGACTCTCTCCGGACGTGACGTTTTCCCCCACTTGCTTGAGCAACGATTCGTTGTTGGCGTAGATCGAAAGATAGCCGTCTCCGTGGTCGACGATCAGGAGGTTGCCGAAGCCGCGCATCCAGTCGGCGAACACCACCTGGCCCGCCGCGATTGCTTTCACCGGCCGTCCCTCGGGCGCGCGGATGAAGACGCCTTTCGCCTCGATTCCCGCTCCCCTTGGAGCGCCGAAGCGCCCGGTGAGTTCCCCGCGTACCGGCAAGCTGAGCTTGCCGCGCAGCGTGGCGAACGACGCTTGCCGCGCGCCGGCCTGCGGCGCCGGCTCGAGCTCGACGCGCACCCGGCCGATTTCCTCCACCAGCCGCGAAAGGCGCGCCTCGTCGGCGCGCAGCACCCGCATTTCGCGGCGGCTGGCGCGCACCTCGCTCGCGACGCGCGCCAGCACCACCTTGCGCTCGCGCTGCTCGGCGACGAGCTTCGCCCGGTCGGCGCGGCTCTCCTGCTCGACCGCGCGCAGCTCGCCGCGGCGCTGCTCGGCCTCGCGGCCGAGCCGCTCGAGCTCGGCCACGCCGTTGCGATAGGCGCCGAGCTGCTGGGCGGCGGCCTGCGACACGTAGCCGGCGTAGTGCATCTGGCGCGGGATCGCCGCGGGATCGTCGCCGGAAAGCGCCACTCTGACCAGGTCGGGCGACGGTGAAGCGGCGCGTGCCGCGAGCATGCGCTCGAGCGCGCCGCGCTGCGCCGCGAGCCGCTTCTGCGCCTCGCGCCGGCGCTCGGCGATGCGCGCGGCGGAACCGCGCAGCGCGCGTTCGTCGGCCTGCAGCTTCGCCAGGCGGCGGTTCGCTTGCGAGATGGCGCGCTCGGAGTCGCGCAGCGCGTCGCGCGCCTCGCGTCGCGAGCCTTCCTTCTCCTCGAGCTTCTCCGCCAGTGCGTCGATGCGCGCGCGCAGCTTCGCCAGCTCCCCTTCCCGCGGTTGCGCCTGCGCGGCGCCCACCAGCAGAAAAAGGAAAAAAAAGCGAATCAGGCTTTGGCCTTGCCTTGCGCCGCGACCGCGGCGATGCGCTTCTCGATCTCGGCGGGATCGCCGAGGTAGTAGTGCTTCACGGGCCGCAAGCGCTCGTCGAGCTCATAGACGAGCGGAATCCCGGTGGGGATGTTTTTGCCGACGATCTCCTCATCCGAGATGCTGTCGAGGTATTTCACCAGGGCGCGCAACGAATTGCCGTGCGCCGCGACCAGCACCCTCTTGCCGGAGCGGATCGCCGGCACGATGGCCGATTCCCAGTACGGCACGACGCGCTCGACGGTGTCCTTCAGGCATTCGGTCGCCGGCACCTTGATGCCGGCATAGCGCGGATCGTTCGCCTCGCTGCGCGGATCGGCGGCGGGCAGGGGATCGGGCGGCACGTCGTAGCTGCGGCGCCAGACGAGCACCTGCTTCTCGCCGAACTTCGCCGCCATCTCCGCCTTGTTCAGCCCCTGCAGGTTGCCGTAGTGGCGCTCGTTCAGGCGCCAGTCCTTCGTCACCGGCAGCCACAGCTGGTCGAGCTCGTCGAGCGCGATCCACAGCGTGCGGATGGCGCGCTTCAGCACCGAGGTAAACGCCTGGTCGAAGCGATAGCCGCCGCTCTTGAGGGCGCGGCCGGCGGCGCGCGCTTCCTCGATGCCTTTGGGCGACAGATCGACGTCGGTCCAGCCGGTGAAACGGTTCTCGCGGTTCCAGTCGGACTCGCCGTGGCGCAGCAGGACGAGCTTCAGCATGCCGCTCAATTATAATGTTCGTCTTCCCCGTGGAAATCACTTCCCTCCTCCAGTTCATCCAGAAGGGTTACAACCCCCTTCTCGCGGCGACCGCGCTCATTTCGGGCGCGATGCTGCTCTGGCCGCTCGTGCGCCGCCGCACCGGCGGGCCGTGGGTCGACACGGCGCGCGCGATCCAGCTCATCAACCGCGAGGACGCGCTGGTGCTCGACGTGCGCGACGCGCCGGAGTACGCGGCGGGCCACATCCTCGGCGCGAGGAACCTGCCGCTGGCGCGCATCGACGAAGTCGCGGGCGAGATCGCCAAGCGCAAGGAAAAGCCGCTGATCGTCTACGACGAGAGCGGCGAGCTCGTGGCGAAGGCCGCCGCGGCGCTGAAGCGCCAGGGCTTTACCCAGGTCGCCAACCTCACCGGCGGTCTGGGCGCCTGGCGCCAGGCCGGGTTGCCGGTGGAGAAGTAGCTGGTGGCGAGCGTGCTGATGTACTGCACGGCGGCTTGCCCGTTCTGCCAGTCCGCCGAGCAGCTCCTGCTGAAGAAGGGCGCGCGCATCGACAAGGTGCGGGTCGACCTCGAGCCCGAGCGGCGCGCCGAGATGACGCAGAAGAGCGGCGGTCGGCGCACCGTGCCGCAGATCTGGATCGGCAGTCGCCACGTCGGCGGCTGCGACGATCTCTACGCCCTCGAGCGCCAGGGCAAGCTCGACCCGCTACTCGAGGCCACCGCATGAGCGAAGCACCGCAACCCCAGCCGGCGCAGGGCGCCACCTTCCAGATCGAGAAGGTCTACGTGAAGGACCTGTCGCTCGAGATCCCGCACGCGCCGCAGGTCTACGCCGAGCAGGTGCAGCCGCAGATCGACGTGCAGATCGAAAGCAGCGAGTCGCGCTTCCAGGAGGACTTCTACGAGGTGACGCTGTCGGCCACCGTCACGGCGCGCGCCGGCGAGCGCACGGTCTTCCTCGCCGAGGCGGTGCAGGGCGGCATCTTCGCCCTGCGCAACATCCCGGAAACCGACCTCGGGCCGCTGCTCGGCATCGCCTGCCCGACGGTGCTCTTCCCTTACCTGCGCGAGACCATCTCCGACCTCATCACGCGCGGCGGCTTCCCGCCGCTGCTCCTCGCGCCGATTTCTTTCGAGCAGCTGTACATGCAGCGGCTGCAGCGACAGCAGGGCGGCAGCCCGCAGCAACTGGCCAGCTAGGCGATGCGCGTCGCGGTCCTCGGCGCCGGAGCCTGGGGAACCGCGATCGCCTGCGTGCTCGCTGCGCGGCACGAGGCGCTGCTCTGGGCGCGCGACGCGGCGCAGGCGAAGACCCTCGCCCAGACGCGCCGCAACGAGCGCTACCTCCCCGGGATCGAGATTCCCGCCGCGCTGACGATCACCGGCGATCTCGAGCGGGCGACTGCCGGAATCTCGCTCGCCTTGGTGGCGACCCCGGTCGCCGGGTTGCGCGAGGTTCTCGGGCGGGTGAAGCCGCCGCTGGTCTGGCTCTGCAAGGGATTCGAGCAGAAGAGCGGCGCCTTGCCCCATGAGATCGCCGCCGAGGTCCTGGGTGAAGACGCGCGCTTCGGCGCACTGTCGGGCCCGTCGTTCGCCGACGAGGTGGCGCGCGGGCTGCCCTGCGCGCTGACGCTCGCCTCGCGCGACGCGGCATTCGCGCGCGAAGCCGCGGCGATCGTGCACGGCGGACGCCTGCGCGTCTACTACAGCGCCGACCTGGTCGGCGTCGAGATCGGCGGCGCGGTGAAGAACGTGATGGCGATCGCCGCCGGCATCTCCGACGGCCTCGGCCTCGGCCTGAACGCGCGCGCCGCGCTCATTACCCGCGGTCTCGCCGAGATCACGCGCCTCGGCATGGCGCTCGGCGCCGCGCCCGAGACGCTGATGGGCCTCGCCGGCGCCGGCGACCTGATCCTCACCGCGACCGGCGAGCTGTCGCGCAACCGGCGGGTGGGCGTCGAGCTCGCGCGTGGCAGATCCTTGAGTGACATCTTGAAAGACCTCGGTCACATCGCCGAAGGGGTGCGCTCGGCTAAAGAAGTATTGAATCTTTCCGTGAAAAAAAGCGTCGAGATGCCGGTCACGCAGGCGGTCAACGCCGTGCTCGAAGGGCAGATCAAGCCCGCGGCCGCAGTGGAGCGGTTGCTCTCGCGTGATCCGAAGCGAGAGGGTTAGGGCTTGATGCCGCGCACGCCTTCGAAAAAGGCGCGCAGCCTCGGCAGGTCGGCTTCGTAGTCCCCGCCAGGCTCGAACGCCGGCATCAGGCGGATGGTCTTGTGCTCGCCGTCGAACGCGATCGGCATGATCGGCACACGGGCGGCGACGGCGATGCGATAGAAGCCGCTTTTCCACGGCCGGGTGCTGGAGCGCGTTCCCGCCGGGGTGATGGCGAGGAACACCGATTGCGCCCGCTCGATCGCCTCGACCGCCTGGGGCACCATGCCCTGCGGCGCTTCGCGGTTCACCGGAATGCCGCCGAACCAGCGCATCAAGGCGCCGAGCGGCGGCTTGAACAGCGTGTGCTTGGCGATGAAGCGCGCGCGAATGCCGATGGCGAACACCGCGAGGATGCCGACGATGAAGTCCCAGTTGGAAGTGTGCGGCGCGACGATCACGACCATCTTCGGCTCGGGCGGGAAATCGCCCTCGATGCGCCAGCCCATCGCGTCGAACAGCATGCGGCCGACGACCCTGGAGAACCGGTTGCCCCGGCTGGGCAGGCAGTCAGGAAGCACGGGGACTCTCACCTGAATCCCTGCTGGCGCCACGCCTCGTAGACGACGATCGCGACGGCATTGGAGAGATTCAGGCTGCGATTGCCCGGGCGCATCGGCAGGCGCACCCGCCGCTCGGCGGGAAATTCACCGAGGATCTTTTCGGGCAGGCCTTGCGCTTCGGCGCCGAAGACGAAGGCATCGTCCGCGCCATATCGGATGTCCGTGTACAGCTGGTGAGCCCTGGACGTGAATGCGTACGTCGGCTTTCCTTGCAACGCGACACGGCACGCAGGCCAGCTCGGGTGCACCTGCATTGTGGCGAGATCGTGATAGTCGAGGCCGGCGCGCTTCAATTGCTTGTCCTCGAGCGTGAAGCCGAGCGGCTCGACGAGGTGCAGGCGCGCGCCGGTGTTGGCGGCGAGCCGGATGACGTTGCCGGTGTTGGGCGGAATCTCAGGGTGGACGAGGACGATATCAAACATCGGCGGTCCTGCAGATCACCCAGTTGACCACGCTCGCCGCGCCCGCGTCCTTGAGCGCCGCCGCGAGGGCGTCGAGCGTCGCTCCGGTGGTCATCACGTCGTCGACCAGCGCTACGCGCTCGCCGGCGAAGGAGCGATTGCAGCGGAAGGCGCCTCGCACGTTGCGCCGGCGCGCCTCGCGGTCGAGTCCCGCCTGCGGCGGCGCGTCGCGCTCGCGGGCGCACGATTCGATTTCCAGGCGGCCGCCGAGGTGGCGGGCGATCTCGACCGCCTGGTTGTAGCCGCGCTCGCGCAGCCGCTGAATGGAAAGCGGTACCGGAACGACGCAGTCGACGCTGCCCGGGGAGATTTTTTCAAGAATTAACTTCCCCAGGAAAGGCGCGAGGGCGAGCTCGCCGCGGAACTTGAGCGCGTGCACCAGGGCATCGGCTGGGAATGCATAGCCGAGCGCGGCAATGGTGGCGTCGTAGCGCGGCGGCTGCGCGAGGCAGCGGCCGCAGAGCGCGCCCGCGGGCGACTCGAGCGCGCAGCGCGGGCAGACAGGTTGGCGCAAGCGTGGCAGATCGGCGTCGCAGCGCTCGCACAGCGTCGCGCTCGCCGCGCCGCGGCAGATGAAGCAGGTGCCGCCGAAGACGAGCCTCGCGAGCCGGGCGTGCATGCTATCTTTTCCCCCATGTGGACTGTAGCGCAGCTCGGCGCCGATCTCGCGGCGGGGACGACGACGAGCCGCGAGCTGGTCGAGGAAGCCTTCGCACGCATTGTCGACCCCGCCGGCGAGGGCAGCCGCGCTTTCATCAAGCTCTACGCCGATTCGGCGCGCGGCGAAGCCGAATTCATCGACCGCCAGCGCAAGGCCGGCGTGCGCCGCTCGCCGATCGACGGCCTGCCGATCTCGGTCAAGGACCTGTTCGATGTCGCCGGCGACGTGACGCGCGCCGGCTCGAAGATCTTCGAGAAGAATCCGCCCGCCAGAGTCGATGCGCCCGCGATCGCGCGCCTGCGCGCCGCGGGAGCGATCCTCATCGGCCGCAGCAACATGGTCGAGTTCGCTTTCGGCGGCGTCGGCCTGAACCCGCACTACGGCACGCCGAAGAATCCCTATGACCGCGCGACGGGGCGCGTGCCCGGCGGCTCGACTTCGGGCGGCGCGGTGGCCCAGGCCGACGGCATGTGCGTGATGGCGCTCGGCTCCGACACGCGCGGCTCGATCCGCCAGCCCGCGGCGCTGTGCGGCGTGACCGGCTTCAAGCCGACCATGCGGCGCGTGCCGCGCGAGGGCGCGTTTCCCCTCTCCACCACGCTCGACTCGATCGGCCCGCTCGCCAACTCGGTCGCCTGCTGCGCCGTGTACGACGCGATCCTCGCCGGCGAGAAGCCCGACCCGCTGCTCGAGCTGCCGATCAAGGGGCTGCGCCTGATGCTGCCGCGCTCCAGCGCGCTCGACGACCTCGACGCGCACGTCACCCGCACCTTCGTCAGCACGCTCTCGCGTCTCGGCAGAGCGGGCGCGGTGCTCACCGAGGTCAAAGTGCCGGCGTTCGATCGCCAGCCCGAGTACTTCAAGAACGGCGGCTTCGCCGGCGCCGAGGCCTATCACATTCACAAGCCTAATCTCGGGCGTGCCGCCGAGTACGACCCGCGCGTCGCCAAGCGCGTGATGATGGGCTGGGAGATGAGCGCGGAGGATTACCTGACGCTCGGCGAGCTGCGCGCCGCGTTCATCCGCGAAGTCGAGGCGCTCGCCGCGCCCTACGACGCGATCATCATGCCGACCACGCCGTGCATCGCGCCGACCATCGCCGAGACGCAATCGAGCGACGAGGACTACTTTCGCTGGAACGCGCGCATCATGCGCAACACCGGGCTGATCAATTTCCTCGATGGCTGCGCGGCGACGCTGCCCTGCCACGCGAAGGGTGCACCGCCGGTCGGCCTGATGGTCTGCGGCACGGCGATGACTGACCGGCGCACGCTCGCCGTGGCGGCCGCGATTGAGCAGGCCCTCTCCCGCGATTGATCCCGGTCTCGCGCGCAGACGCTTTGCGCGCGCGGCGGGCACCTACGGCGACGCGTCACGGCTCGAGGCCGAGGTCGCTTCGCGCATGCTTGAGCGCCTCGATCTCGTCCGGCTCGCGCCGCGGCGCATCCTCGACGCGGGCAGCGGTCCGCCGCAGCGCGCGCTGAGCAGGCGTTACGCCGGCGCACAGGTGATCGCCCTCGACTTCGCCGCGGAAATGCTCGCCGCGCCCGGCTTCGGCTGGTTCCGCAAGCAGCCGCAGCCGGTCTGCGCCGACCTCGCCGCGCTTCCTTTCACCGCCGACAGCATCGACCTCGCCTGGTCGAGCATGGTCATGCACTGGATCGCCGAGCCGCTCGCCGCGCTGCGCGAGCTGCATCGCGTGCTGGCGCCGGAGGGCTTGCTCATGTTCAGCACGCTCGGTCCCGATACCCTGAAGGAGCTGCGCGCCGCCGCGGGCGAGTCGCGAGTGCACGCTTTCATCGACATGCACGACCTCGGCGACATGCTCGTCGCCTGCGGATTCTCCGCGCCCGTGATGGACATGGAGGTCCTGACCGTCGCCTACCGCAGCCCCGACGCGCTGCTCGAGGACCTGCGCCGCTCCGGGCAGACTTCGGCGCGCGCCGATCGTCCACGAGGGCTCGCGGGCCGGCACTTTGCGGAACGGCTGCGCGGCGCGCTGGGCGCCGCCCCGCGAGCGACTTTCGAGGTCGTCTACGGCCACGCCTGGAAGAGCGCTCCGCGTGCGCCGGAAGCTGCGAAAGCGATTCGTTTTCAACGACGTATTTCTTGAGGAGCGCTTCGCGGTTGTGGTACTTTCGCTCCTTTCGTGAAGCGTAATCGTTCGATGTCTCCGGCCGGCTTGGCGGTGGCGTTCGCGGCGCTGGCGGCGATCACATTGGCCATCGGCGTAGGGTTCGCGATGATCGGCGCGTGGCTGGTGCTGCCATTCGCCGGGCTGGAAGTGCTGATGCTGGGCGTCGCGTTCGTCGCCTACGCGCGGCGTGCCGGGGCAGAAATCGAAGAACAGAGACAACGTCGCGTTTGACGGGGGAATGATGAGCAGTCAGTCGGTTCGCCGGATCTTCACGCTCGCGTGCGCGCTTGCCGCCGCGGCTGCCGCGGGCGCGGCGCAGGCCCTGGAGTGGAACCTGCAGCCTGCGGCCTCGGCGATGTCCGCCGAGATCCACAACCTGCACGAGTACGTCATGATCCTCGTGACGGTGATCTTCATCGGCGTGTTCGGCTTCATGTTCTACGCCTGCTGGGCGCACCGCAAATCCAAAGGCCATCCCGCCGCGCAGTTCCACGAGAACACCACGGTCGAGATCATCTGGACCGTGATCCCGGCGATCATCCTCGTGATCTTCGCCTGGCCGGTCACCAAGACAGTGATCGCGCAGAAGGACACCAGCGCCGCAGATCTCACCATCAAGGCGACCGGCATCCAGTGGAAGTGGGACTACGAGTACATCAAGGGCGAGGGCGAGGGCATCCATTTCGTCGCCACGCTCACCACGCCGCGCGACCAGATCGAGGGCCGCGCGCCGAAGGGCGAGCACTACCTGCTCGAAGTCGACAACGAAGTGGTCGTGCCGGTCGGCAAGAAGGTGCGCATCCTCACCACCGCCGCCGACGTGGTGCACGCCTGGTGGATGCCGGCGTTCGGCGTGAAGCAGGACGCGATCCCCGGCTTCATCCGCGACATCTGGTTCCGCGCCGACAAGGTCGGCGTGTACCGCGGCCAGTGCGCGGAGCTCTGCGGCAAGGAGCACGGCTTCATGCCGATCGTGGTGCGCGTCGCCTCGCAGGAGGACTACAGCAAGTGGGCCGGCGAGAAGCAGAAGGCGATGCTCGCCGCCGCCGACGATCCGACCAAGACCTGGACGCTTCCCGACCTGATCGCGCGCGGCGAGAAGGTCTACGCCGCTAACTGCGTCGCCTGCCACCAGGCGCAGGGGCAGGGCACGCCGGCGATCAAGGCGCCGGCGCTGGCCGGCAACAAGTTCGTCATGGGCGCGCACAACGGGCCG